>NZ_JBGQOG010000011.1:0-133153 GCF_052113705.1 Phaeovulum sp. W22_SRMD_FR3
CTGCACCGTCTTGCGCGGCCATTCGGGCCCAGCTGTGGCCGACGCCATCCGCAAAGAACCGCTCGGTCAGGGCCGAGGTCATCTCAAAATAGCGCGGGTAGAAAACGATCCCGGCGGGGTCGCAGTGGTTGAATTCGACCTGTCGGCGCAGGGTGAAAGCCTCGGTCATGTTTCGCCCCCGGAGACCGAAATGGCCTGGCCGGTGACCATATCCGAGCCCGGCGCGCAGAGCCAGAGCACCGCCTGCGCCACATCGTCCGGCGGCACAAGGCGGTGCATCGGGTTGGACGCTTCAAGCGAGGCGCGCGCCTCTTCGGGGCTGCGGCCGGTCTTGGCGACGATCGTGGCGATCGAGCGTTCGGTCATCTCGGTGTCAAGAAAACCGGGGCAGATCGCATTGACGGTGATGCCTTTGCGCGCCAGCTCCAGGGCCAGCGATCTGACCATGCCGATCACCCCATGTTTGGCCGCCGCATAGGGCGCCACATAGGGATAGCCCTTCAGTCCCGCCGTGGAGGCAATGGCGATCAGCCGCCCCCAGGGCTTGTTCTGCAAGGCTTTGGTGCCCTCGCGCAGCGTCAGGAACGTGCCGGTCAGATTGGTCGTCAGCATCCGCTCAAAGGCCGCCAGTTCGGTGCGCGCGAAGGGAGCGCTTTCCGAGGCGCCCGCATTGGCGATGACGATATCGGGCGAAAATCCCGCCACCATCGCCACCATTGCCGCCTCGTCGGTGATGTCGCAGACTGTGGTTGAGATGCGCGGATGCCGGGCGGCAACCTCGGCCAGAGGTTCTGGCCTGCGACCGCAGATCAGCACCTCTGCCCCCGCCTCTGCCAGCCGCAGGGCGATGACGGCGCCGACGCCGGAGCCGCCGCCGGTGACCAGCGCTTTGCGCCCCGCGAGGCTCATGACGCCATCGCCTTGGCGCGTTCGGCAAGGGTGATCGCCTGACGGCGACCGCCCTCATAGGGCGCGGGCCAGGCCTGTTTGCTGTCACCCAGAGCCACCGCCGCATGCAGCGTCCAATAGGGGTCGGCCAGATGCGGCCGCGCGAGCAGCACCAGATCGGCACGCCCCGCCATCAGGATGGAATTGACGTGGTCCGCCTCGTAGATATTGCCCGCCACCATCGTTGGCGCGCCGATCTCGTTGCGCAGGCGGTCCGAGAAGGGCACCTGGAACATCCGGCCATAAACCGGTTGTTCGGCCTTGTCGGTCTGGCCCGAGGAGACGTTGATCGCATCGGCCCCGGCCTCGGTGAACATCCGCGCGATGGCCACGGCCTCTTCGGGCGTCACCCCGGCATCGCCCATCCAGTCATGCGCCGAGATCCGCACCGTCATCGGCTTCTCGGCAGGCCATTCGGCGCGCATCGCGTGGAAAATCTCCAGCGGATAGCGCATCCGGTTCTCGAGCGTGCCGCCATAGTCATCGCGGCGCTGATTGGTGACCGGCGAGATGAAGGAAGCCAGCAGATAGCCATGGGCAGCGTGCATTTCGATCATGTCAAAGCCCGAGTCGCGCGCGGCGCGGACCGCCGTGACAAACTCGGCCTTCACCTGATCCATATCGGCGCGGTCCATCGCCTTGGGGATGGTGTTGCCGGGCAAGAGCGGCACCTCGGAGGCCGAGAGCAGCGGCCAGTTCTCGCCCTCGGGCAGCGCCTGATCGATGCCATCCCACGCCAGACGGGTCGAGCCTTTGCGGCCCGCATGGCCGATCTGCGCGCAGATCTTTGCGCGCGTTTCGCCATGGACAAACGCCGTCAGCCGTTGCCACAGCGGCACTTGCTCCGGGCCAAGGCAGGCGCAGCCCGGGGTGATGCGGCCCTGCATGCTGACACAAAGCATCTCGGTGAACACAAGGCCCGCACCGCCTTTGGCGCGCTCGGCGTAATGCACGAAATGCCAGTCATTGGGCATGCCGTCACGCGCCTTGTATTGCGCCATTGGCGACACCACGATGCGGTTGGCCAGCGTCATGTCGCGCAGCCTGAACGGTGCGAACATCGGGCTGCGGCCCGCCTCGCCGCCTGCCTCTTTCTGAAACCAGGCCTCCGCCGAGGCAAGCCAGGCGGGATCGCGCAAACGCAGGTTTTCATGGCTGATCCGCTGCGAGCGGGTGAGCAGGGAATAGGTGAACTGCGTCAGATCCAGCGTCAGATAGCGCTCCACCTCTTCAAACCATTCGGTGGAGTTGCGCGCCGCCGAAGTCACCCGCAGCACCTGCAATTTGCGCTCTTCTTCATAGGTTTGCAGCGCCTGCTCCAGGGGGGTGCCGGCATTCAGCACCTCGGCCAGCGCAATCGCGCTTTCCATCCCCAGCTTGGTGCCCGACCCGATCGAGAAATGCGCCGTCGCCGAGGCATCGCCCAACAGGACGACATTGTCGAAATACCACCGCTCACAGGTGACGCGCGGGAACTGGATCCAGGCCGATCCCCGGATGTGGTTGGCATTGGTCATCAGCTTGTGCCCGCCAAGGTGCCGGGCGAAAATCTTCTCGCAGAGCGCGATGCTCTCTTGCTGGTTCAACCGGTCAAATCCAAAAGCCCTGAATGTCTCCGGGCCGCATTCCACGATGAAGGTCGCGGTATCGGCGTCGAACTGATAGGCATGTGCCCAGATCCAGCCATGCTCGGTCTCTTCAAAGATGAAGGTGAAAGCATCATCGAATTTCTGATGCGTGCCCAGCCAGACGAAATGATTGCGGCGCATGTCGATGTCGGGGCGGAACCGGTCGGCGTAGATCGTCCGGGTCTTTGAATTCAGCCCATCCGCCGCGACAACGAGGTCATGCGAGGCCTTCAGTGCCTCTATCTTTTCCGGCGTGATGTCACTCTCGAACTGCAGCACAACACCCAGCTGGCGCGCGCGCTCTTGCAGCAGCAACAGCAGTTTCATCCGGCCAATCCCGCAAAAACCGTGGCCGCCGGAGGTCATCGCCTCATCGCCGCGCACGGTTTTCACATCATCCCAATACGCGAAATTCTCGCGGATCATCGCCTCCGAGACCGCGTCATTGCTCCCGAAATTGCTCATGGTTTCATCCGACAGCACAACACCCCAGCCGAATGTGTCGTCGGCACGGTTGCGCTCATAGAGCGTGACCTCATGGCTGGCGTCGCGCAGTTTCATCGAGATGGCGAAGTAGAGGCCCGCAGGCCCCCCGCCGAGAACAGCAACTTTCATGGCGCAGGCTTTCCGTTGTTTGGCTTGCCCCGACAGTACCGCACCGTGAATTTATTTCAAGTATAAAATATATGGACTGCCGCAAAGAAAGCATTCGCTTCCCGGAGGTGGTGCTCTGGGCGCTGCCGCGTCTTTGGCGGGCTTCGGGAAAAGCCTTGACCCATCGGCGGATGTTCATATAGTTTAAACATAAAGCAATAATCGGCCCGGCAGCCGCGGTGTGGCGGCTTTCCCCACAGGAACTGCAGGCGCTTGGCCATTGCCCGTGCCGCGATACACAGGAACAAGGACCCCCCCCGATGCCCTTTATGATGTCGAAACCGATGCGCTTTGGTGATTGTGATCTGACCGGGATCGCCTATCACCCGGCATATCTCTCAATGCTGGTTGACGTGAATGAGGCGATGTTTGCCTCGTTCGGGGTGACCTGGAAGGAGCTGATGTTCGAGCGCCATCTGGGCCTGCCGAGCGTCCGGATGCAGATCGAATTCAAGAAGCCCGCAACCTATGGGGATGTGCTTGATTTCAACGTGCATGTCCGCAAGATCGGCAGGTCATCGCTTGATCTCTACACGGTGGTCAAGGTTGGCGACGATGTGATCTGGACGATTGAACAGCTGATCGTGATGACCTCGACGAAAGACCACAAATCGCATCCCTGGCCGGATGATTGCCGCGCGGGGCTGCAACGCTATCTGCACCCGGAGCTTGCCGTGTGAGGGCGCAGTCTTTCGGGGGTCAGCGCTCCTCCGATCTGCCCGAAGGGGCCGTGCGGCCCTGTTCGGCGTGATGCCCCCGTGCGGCGCTTCTGCGCAGACGGGGGCATCAGTGCAGCTGATGCGCTGCTTTGCGCAACGCCCCGGCGGCGAGCATTTCGCAGGCTTTGCGTTTGCGCAATGTCGGGCGCACGTGCGGGCCAAAGGCCGCGTGATCTGCGCCGCAGAGGGAAGGCAGGCGGCGCACCAGATCGACCCAGTTGCGCCGCCCCAACATCCGCTGCGCCATCGGGCCGGGATAGAGGCTCTCAACCGCCGCCCCTTCCGCCGAGAGGATGTGATGGCCGTCGAGGAGCAGGGCGTGATACGTCACCTCTTTGCACCCGCGCATCTCCTGCACACCCCACATGCCCACCAGCGCCTTGGCGGGCACCAGCACGTTTTGCGGCGCATCGGCCTGATGCACGAGCAGATGATGCTGTGGTGAGACGATCAGGGCACGGCAGGGCTGGTCCGGGCCCAGTGCGCCCGCGGGCAGCCGGATCGGGCGCTGCTGCGACCCGGCGTCGGTGAAGGTCACCCGCCGCGCGCCAACCCAGATCAGCGGCAGGGGACCACAATCGCGGGTCAGCACGAGGTCGCCCGCCCGAAGGTCCTCGACCGGGCGGGCGCCGTCCGGCGTGTCAATCCGTGTGCCGCTTGCGAAACAGGGAAAGGTGCGGGCAGCCTCAAAGGAGGTAAATGTGGCGCCGTTGTAGGTCAGGGCGTGGCCCTGCGTGTTCCAGCTGCCATCAGGGTTCTGCGTCCAGCCCGCCGCCGTGGCACTGCTGGCGAAGGCGGCCTCCTGATCGCGGGGAATGTGCAGGACCAGCGTGTCATTGCCCGAGCCGCCGCTGATCGTGCCGCTGCTGTCGCGGTTGGTTGTGCCGAGGATGAGCGTGTCATCGCCGCCCTGCAGGGAAAAGCTCGAGCCAAAGGACCAGTTGTCGCCAAAGGTCCATGTCTCGCTGCCCGAGATGGATCCCGTTACGGCGCCGTCGATGGTGGCACCGTCACCGAAGGTGAAAGTGTTGTCGTTATTGCCGCCGCCAACGGCCAGAGGGCCCGCGATATGGACGTTGTCGCCCGCGATGAAGGTCTGGGTGTTGCCCGAACCGCCAAGATAGATGCCGCCGCCCACCGTCACCCCGTCGCCGAAAGTGGCGGTGTTCACATTCGACGACCCGCCCCAGGTGATGGCGCCATTGACCGCCGTGCCTGCCCCCAGTGTCAGCTCGTAACTCCCATAGCCGCCGCCGATCGCGATGGCGCCGTCGATCACCGCGTTGGGCCCGCTGGTGATCGTGACATCAAGATAGCTGCCGCCCACATCAATCGCCGTGCCACCGGCGTTGCCAAGCGTCGCGCCGTCGCCCAGTGCGATGTTGATGTCATTATGCGCGCCCGCGGCGCCGGAACCTGACAGATAGACCCGCCCGATCGCGGCATTGTCGCCCAAAGTGAGATTGAACTGGTCAAGCGAGGTGCCGCCCCAGGCCGAGGTCAGATTGAAATTGCCCATGTCGACGCCATCGGCAACCACGACATCCGGGTTGATCCCGGCATTGAAAGTTACGGTATGGATGACCGAACTGTTGCTGGCGCTGGCATCGAAATGCACCTGCGCCGAAATTGGCGCTGATCCCACACCGTTGCTGAACGAGAAGCTCTGCGTCACATCCGCCCCGACGACATAGATATCGGCCGGGTTGGTCACCGACAACACCTGACCGGACCCGCTCAGCACGATATCATCAGGGCCGAGGGGGCCGCTGTATCCGGGTTGATAGATGTGTCGGGTTGCCATCCGCTTTCTCTCTGGCGGTGGGGGACCGCACGCCTGACGCAGGGTAACCGCGCAGGCATTCAAAAGTGGTAAACGGCGCCGGATCTGGCTCTTTGCGCCGGGGCTGCGGCGCCGGACCCGCTCCCCTGGTCGCGCCGTTTCGCCGGGCCGCGCTGCACCAAATGCGCGGCGGCCGGCGGCAACACAGGGGTGTGGCGTGGCATCCACGCTCACGACCTCTGTCGCAGGTTTTCTCGGGGTTCACAGAAATCCCGGAGCGGTTTCTCAACAGAAATCCGGTGTCTGCACCGCGCCGCGCGCTGCCGCCGCTACGATGGATCGGGGGCCGGAACAGTTCGCCCTCGCGCGAAGCATCCGAGGCATGGGCCTGTCATACCCGGGGCCAACCCCATGGAGGATGCGAATGAGACGTTCACCTGCGCCCGGCACAGTCCCGTTCTTTGGCTGGCACGTCGTTGCGGCGACATTTCTGCTGGCCGTTTTCGGCTGGGGTGTCGGCTTTTACGGACCGCCGGTGTTCTTCTACGCTGTCGTGTCCCGCACCGGATGGCCGGTGGCGCTGGTCTCGGCGGCGGTGACGCTGCATTTTCTGGTCGGCGCGTTCGTGGTCGCCAATCTGCCCGGGCTCTATCAGCGGCTCGGCGTGCCGCGGGTGACCCTGTTGGGCGCGACGGTGCTGGCCATCGGCATTCTGGGCTGGGCAGTGGCTTCGCATCGCTGGCATCTCTTTCTGGCCGCCACGCTCAGCGGGGCCGGATGGGTTGCGATGGGCGCCGCGGCGGTGAACGCGCTCATCGCGCCCTGGTTCAGCCTGCGCCGTCCCGCGGCGCTTGGCATGGCCTACAATGGGGCAAGCCTTGGCGGGGTCATCTTCTCGCCGCTCTGGATCGTGCTGATCGGCGCGCTTGGCGTTGTCCCGGCCGTTCTGGCGGTGGGGGGCACAATGGTGGCAGTGGTGGCCCTGCTGTCCTTCCGCGTCTTTGCCCGCACGCCGGAAAGCCTGGGGCAGGCCCCGGATGGGGAGAATGCGCCGCCCGAGCCGACCCGCGCAGCCGCAGCGGTGCTCCCGATGGGCCACACGCTCTGGCGGGATCGCCGGTTTGTGACGCTGGCGGCCGGGATGATGCTGGGCCTTTTTGCGCAGATCGGATTGCTGGCACATCTCTTTTCTGTGCTGGTCCCCATGCTCGGCGAAAAGACCAGCGGGCTTGTCATGGGGGGCGCCACGGTGGCGGCGATCGCGGGCCGCTTTGCCGTCGGCTGGCTGATGCCCGCCGATGCCGACCGGCGTCTGGTCGCCTGCCTGAGCTATGGCCTGCAGCTGACAGGCTCGGTGTTTCTGATCCTGTCGGTGCCCTTTGGCAGCCTGTGGCTCATCCCGGGTATTGTCCTGTTCGGGTCGGGGATCGGCAATGCAACCTCGCTGCCGCCGCTGATCGCGCAGCGTGAATTCCTGCCCGCCGAAACGGCACGGGTGGTGCCGCTGATCGTGGCCATCGGTCAGGCGGGATACGCCTTTGCGCCGCTCGCCTTTGGCCTGTTGCGCGCGGTGGGCGGGGGGCCGCAATCGGGATCAGGCGCCATGCTCCTCTTTCTGGGGGCAGCCCTTGTCCAGGGCGCCGCAATCATGTGCTTTCTGCTCGGGCGCAGACGGGACCCGCAAGGTCGCCGCCGCGTTCCCGCGCGGGGATGAGGGGATCACGCCTCAGCGCTGGTCGCGCGCGGGGCGCGCCCTGAGGCCTTTGCAGCCGGACCAGATCAGCAGCAACACCGTCACCACAATGACCGTGGCGCTGATCGGCTCGGTCACGAAAACCGTCAGATCCCCGCGCGAGAGCAGAAGCGCGCGGCGGAAATATTCCTCCATCATCGGGCCGAGGATAAAGCCCATCAGCAGGGGGGCGCCGCTCATCTTGACCAGCCGCATTGCAAAGCCGAGTGCGCCGATCCCCAGCACCACGAGCACATCGAAACTGGCCAGCTTGATGCTGTAAACCCCGACACAGATCAGACAGATGATCGCGGGGTAGAGAAAGCGGTACGGGATGTTCAGCAGCCGCACCCAGAGCCCGACCAGCGGGATGTTCAGCACCAGAAGCATGAGATTGCCGATCCAGAAGCTAGCCACCAAGGCCCAGAAAAGATTGGCATTATCAACCATCAGCTTCGGCCCCGGCGGAATGCCGTGGATCATCAGCGCGCCCAGGATCAGCGCCATCGTGGCGCTGCCCGGAATGCCGAGTGTCAGCGTGGGGACAAAGGCGGTTTGCGCGGCGGCGTTGTTGGCGGCCTCGGGGGCGGTCACCCCCTCGATGATGCCGGTGCCGAATTTTTCGGGATGTTTGCTGACCTTTTTCTCCAGCGAATAGGCCAGAAAGGACGCGATGGTGGGGCCGGTTGCGGGCAGCGCGCCAAGGACCGAACCGAGAAAGCCGCCGCGCAGGATCGGCATCACACTAGTCTTCACATCGTCGCGCTTGGGCAGCATGTCGCGCAGCCGCACGCGGGCCGAGATGGCTTTGTGGTCTTTTTGCAGGACGCTCGCCGCGATTTCGGAAATGCCGAACATGCCCATCGCAATTGCGATCACACTGATGCCGTCAAAAAGGTCCACCGAGCCGAAGGTGAACCGCTGGATCCCGGTGTTGATGTCGGTCCCGACAGTGCCCAGCAACACGCCCAGCACCACGGCGGCACAGCTTTTGATCACCGCGCCCTGTGACATGGTGGTTGAGGCGATCAGCCCCAGCACCATGACCGAGAAATAATCGGCCGGCCCGAACGAGAGCGACATGCGCGCCAATGCCGGGGAAAACGCCGCCAGCAAGACGATGCCGATCGAGCCGCCGATGAAGGAGGCGATGGCGGTGATGAACAGGGCCACGGGCGCGCGGCCTTTCAGGGTCATCTGATAGCCGTCGAGGCTGGTCACCGCACTCGAGGCAGAGCCAGGAAGGTTGATCAGAATGGATGAGATCGAACCGCCATATTCCCCGCCATAGTATATGCCCGCCAGCATGACGAGCGCGGCATCCGGCGAGAGATAAAAGGTCAGGGGCAACAGGATCGAGATGCCGATCATCGAGCCGATGCCGGGCAAGACCCCGACAAAGGTGCCCACCGAGACGCCGACGAAGCAGTAAAACAGGTTCGCGGGCGACATTGCCTGCACGAAACCTGCGCCCAGATTTGCCAACAGCTCCATCGGTCACAGCCCCGCAATCACGGTGATCGGCATGTCGAGCAGCTGAACGAACAGCAACCATATGCCAAGGGCCAGTCCGGCGGACAGGAGCAGCGCTTCGGTCAGCCGGGTCTTGGGGTTGGCGAGGGCGGAGATGGTGCCGCAGGCGATGATGGCCGCGATGAGGCCCGCGCGGTCGATCAGCAGGCTGAAAACGACAAAGGCGGCGCCGATGAAGAGCAGCGGCCGCAGGGCGGGGCGAATCACCCTGTCGGGCGTGGAGAGCAGTCCCGAGATCACCAGCGCGATGCCCAAAAGCGCACCGATCCCCCCGGTCATCAGCGGAAAGAATCCCTCCTGCATCCGGGCAAGAGAGCCGAGGTCCAGCGCGGCGGCGCCGATGCAAAACGCGATGCTGATCGTAAAAACACCAATCCCCGCAAGGGTATCGGTGGCGAGCAATGATCTTGGGGGAGTCCACATTTCAGGTTTCGACCTCGCTGTTGGCGCTGAATTTTCCGGCAGCCCCGCGTCCTCTTTTGCCTGTTTCACCCTGAGTGAGCAGGCCGGGACTTTACAGAGTTGACAACATCCGCCGGTGTTTCCACTGTAGAAATACAATTATAATTATTGCAATACAATACAGGGAACGAAAATGATGATCAAAACACTCCGCACCATCTGCCTCGCTGTACTGGTCGCAACGCCTGCTCTGGCGGCCGATTTCCCCCAGAAACCCGTGCGCATCGTGGTGCCCTACAACGCGGGGGGCGCGGTGGACTACGTCGGCCGCGTGACGGCGGCGGGCCTGTCAAAAGCGCTTGGCGAGAATTTTGTGGTTGAAAACCGGGCGGGCGCTGCGGGCAGCATCGGCATTCAGCATGTCGCATCGGCCAAGCCCGACGGCTACACGCTCCTGATGACCTCGGTCACCAGCAATGCGATCACCAGCGCGATCAAGCCGGACTCCGCCGGATACGACCTCAAGAATGACCTGACGCCGGTCGGGATCGTCGGTCTGGTGCCGCTGCTGTTGGTGGCCGCGAACAACGTTCCGGCAAACACCGTCGAAGAGCTGATCGCCTATGCCAAGTCGCAGGATCTGAAAATGACCTATGCCTCCTCCGGTGTGGGCTCGACGGAGCATCTGGGCGCCATCGTCTTTGCAGAAGCGGCCGGGATCGAGCTGGAGCACATCCCCTACACCGGCGGCGCGCCCGCGATGGCGGATGTCGTGGCGGGGCGGGTGCAGCTGATGGTGGCGACCCTGCCGACCGCCTTGCCGCAAATTGAGGCGGGCATGGTCAAGGCGCTGGCGATCGCGCTGCCCGACCGCGTCGCCAGCCTGCCCGAGGTGCCGAGTGCGCCAGAAGTGGGATTGGACAGCTTCAACGTCGCTTCGGTCTATGGGCTGTTGGCGCCCCGCGACATTGATGCCGCGGCGCTGGAAACACTCAAAACCGCCCTGCACGGCGTGGTGACGGACGCGGCCTTTGCCACCCAGATGAGCGAGCGCGGCATCGTCCCCTCGACCGAGACCCCCGATGAGGCCGCTGCCGCCTATGCCAATGAGATCGACGTCTGGAGCGCGCGCATCGCCAAGATCGAGATCGAGTAAGCGGCGGCTCTGGTCGCCCGCACCCGCCAATGCCGGGGCGCAATCTGGTGCCCCGGTCCGCCATTTCGGCCCCTGTTTGCCCGTGGATCGGGCGGGGCTGCAGCAGAACACCCCCCTGCCTGCCGCATCACGGACGGGCAAGACACCACAATTCAAGGACGGCACATGCCTCAGACTGTACCCATGAACCCGGTGAACGATGTGCTTTTCCGGGATGTGCTCGCCGAGCGGGCACGCACGGAACCGGACGCGCCCTATCTCAGATTTCACGATGAGGTCTACACGATTGCCGACATCAACCGCGCCGCCAACAAGGTGGCCAATGCGCTGCTGGCGCAGGGGCTGAAACCGGGGGACCGCGTGGGGCTGATGCTGCCCAGCCATCCCGACCATATCATCGCGATTTTTGCGACGATGAAGGCGGGCCTCGTGCGGGTGCCGGTCAATGTGCATGCCAAGGGCCCGTCGCTCGAACATTACTTCACCGCCTATGACCTCAGCCTGCTGATCGCCGATGCGCAGTACCGTGCGCCGTTGCATGCGGCTTTTGACGAGGTTGCCGCGCCGCCCGTTCTGTGGCGGGGGAACCAGGGCGCCGCCACGCCGGACAGCTATGAAGCGGTGATCGCCGCGGCTTCCGAGGCCGAGCCTGAGACCCATTTCGGGCCGGATGACATTCTGGCGCTGACGCCCAGCTCGGGCACCACCGGGGCGCCGAAGGGGGTGCTGAAATCCGACCGGACCCTGCGCGCGGGGCCGATGGCGGTGTTGAACATCACCGATGCCCGCGAGGGCGATGTGTTTTTGCTTTGGGAACCGCTGCACCACGGGGCCGGGGTCGCGGTGATCATCGCGGCGGTGCTGGGCAAGGTGACGCTGGCGATGGTCGAGCGGTTCAGCGCCTCGGGGTTCTGGAACGACGTGCGCAAACATGAGGTGACGCATATCCACTATCTGGGCGGGGTGTTGCCGCTCTTGCTAAAACAGCCGCCAAGCCCGCTCGACCGGCAGCACAAGGTGCGCATCGCCTGGGGCGGCGGTTGCCCGCCCGAGATCTGGGCCGAGATGGAGGCGCGCTTTGGCGTGACGCTGCGCGAAGGCTATGGGCTGTCCGAGCTGATCACCTTCGTCACCCTGAACAAGGAGGGGGTGGTCGGGTCCTGCGGGCGGCCACTCGCGCTTTATGACCTGCGGGTGGTCGATGATGCGGGGCAGGATGTGCCGCCCGGCGAAACGGGTGAGATTGTCGCCCGGGCACGGCAGAAAGGGTTGGATTTCCTCGGCTATTTCCGCAACGAGCAGACCGCCCGCGACACCGTGCGCGATGGCTGGCTGCTGACCGGCGATCTGGCGCGCAAGGATGCGCAGGGCTATCTTTTCTATGCCGGGCGCAAGAAAGAGATGCTGCGCCGCCGGGGGATCAACATTTCGGCCTGGGAGGTGGAGACCGTCGTCAACAAACACCCCGGCGTCGCGGAATCCGCGCTGATCGGTGTGCCGAGCCCTCTGGGTGAGGATGATCTGAAAATCGTAGTCAAACTGGTGGATGGAGCGGCGTTTGAACCGCTGGATCTGATCCGCTTCTGCGAGACGCGGATGCCCTATTATCAGGTGCCGCGCTATGTGGAATGTATCGGGGAATTCCCCAAGACCCCCACGCAGCGGATCCGCAAGAAGGAGCTGTCGCGCGAGGTCGAGGGCATCTGGGATCTCGAAGCTACCGGCCATCGTCTGGCCCGCAAGGCCCGCTGAGCCTGCGCCCCCATCTGGCCCGCACCTAGCCCCGCTGCGAAAAGGAGAGACCAAGTGAGCACATTCATCCGGGTGACGCGGCATTCCGCATCCTGCGCGGTGGTCACCATCGACCGCCCCGAAAAGCGCAATGCCCTTGACGAGGCGGCCTGGCGCGCGCTGGCAGAGGCCTTTGAAACCCTCTCGGCCGACGGGGCGGTGCGGGCCATCGTGTTGACCGGCGTGCCGGGGGCCTTTTGCGCGGGGGATGACATTCTGGCCTTCGCCGCGCTGCGCGACGATCCGCAGGGGCGGCAGCGCTATTGGGACACGATCATGCGCGCCTATCGGGCGGTGAGTGCCGCCCCCATGCCGGTGATTGCGGCCATTGAAGGGCCTTGCATCGGAGGTGGTTGCACGCTGGCCCTGCGCACCGATTTTCGTATTGCCGGTGAGCGGGCGGTTTTTGCGGTTCCTCCGGCCCGATTGGGCCTGGTGTATCCGGCAGAAAGCTGCGCGCTTCTGGCCGATGCGGTGGGCACCACCATGGCCAAATACATGCTCTATTCCGGGCAAAAGATACCCTCGGCATGGGCGGTCGCGGCGGGGCTTGCATGGGCTGCCACCGGGGGGGACGCGCGGGCAACGGCGCTGGCGCTGGCCGAGGAAATGGCGCTGAGCGCCCCGCTCTCGGTGCGGGCCTCCAAATTGACCTGTGACGCGCGGGCGCTGGGGCGATTGGACGAGGTGATGCCACAGATCGAGCGGCTCTCGGAACAGGCCGATCAGAGCGCGGATTACCGCGAAGGGGCGGCCGCCTTTGCGCAAAAGCGAAAGCCAAGGTTTACCGGGACATAGCCACGGGCTCTGGCGGGGCAATCGTCGAGGTTGCGCCGCCGGACCTGCGCTGCGTATAAGGGCGGGGCCACTTTCCCGTGGCATTTGCATTGTTGGTAGTCACCCGTCTCAGGACAGCAAGGTCATCGGCTTGAGCGCGCCATTACGAGGCCAGATCGCATGACCGCGAAACCACCGAAAACCGACCGACCCGAGATCGACACCCGTTTGTTCGTGGGGTCGGTGCGCAAGGCGATGCTGGTGATGGAGGCATTCGATCACGAGGAACGGGCGATGACCCTCTCGCGCATTGCCGACAAGACGGGGTTGGGGCGCAGCGCGGCGCAACGCTTTGTCTATACGCTGGAAATGCTGGGCTATCTGCGGCGCGATCCGG
This sequence comes from Phaeovulum sp. W22_SRMD_FR3, assembly GCF_052113705.1. NCBI lineage: Bacteria > Pseudomonadati > Pseudomonadota > Alphaproteobacteria > Rhodobacterales > Paracoccaceae > Phaeovulum > Phaeovulum sp. W22_SRMD_FR3. The sequence goes on from NZ_JBGQOG010000011.1 coordinate 13,521, forward strand.
AGACGCTGGCCTACCAGCTGTCAAACCGGGCGTTCCGTTTCGTGCGCAATATCCTGTCGGCGAACACCACGCTCGACAAGTCCTTTCACCTGCTCTCGCGTCTGGCCGAACAGACCGGCGAGGCCGTGTCCTGGGTGGAGCGCGAGGAGAGTGAGATTGTCATCATCAGCACAATCCCCAGCCCGAACCGCACCGCCATCGCGCTGCCGGTGGGGGCGCGCTTCAACATTCTGACCGCCGCCTCCGGGCATCTGTTCCTCGCAGATTTGAGCGCGGAACAGGTGCGCGCGCGCCATGACGCTGCGGATGCGCAGACGCGCGCAAGGCTGGGTGATCAGAGCGTGGACGCATATCTTGCGCTGATCGCGCGGGAAAAGGCGCAGGGCTATTCCTTCACCGAAAAGGACTTTGATCTCAGCTCATTGTCGATCTCGGCCCCCGTGCGCGACTTTCGCGGGCGGATGATTGCGGCGATCAATGTCTCGGTCCTGCGGGCGCGGATGCAGCCCGAGGAGGTGCGGGCGCAGCTGGTGCCTTTGCTGTTGCAGACCGCCGAGGCGGTGAGCGCCAATGCGATTGGCTAGCGGGCGCGTCGCCCCGGTGCAGCGCCCCGGTGCGTCGCTCCGGGGCACTGGGCCCGCTGCCGGTGGGGTCGGCGCCGGGCGGGGCGGCATTCAGCGGCTGAGCAGCGCCGTGGCGTCGCGGGCGGTCGCCAGCAACAGCGATGACAGGCGCGCGCCCACCGTGTCCTTTGGGAACCGGCTTTCCACCACCGACAGGTTGATCGCCCCGAGCGCCGCCCCCGTCGGCCCGAAAACCGGGGCCGACAGGGAGACGCTGTAGAGATCTTCGTCCTTGCCGGTCAGCGCATAGCCCGTCGTGCGGATGGCGGCGAAATGCTGCTGCATCGCCTCGGGCGTGGCAAAGGGCAGCCGCGCACGTACAGCCGCCGCCGCGCTTTGCAACAGGCCCTCCGCCAGCGCAGGCTCGGCATGTGCCAGCAGCGCCTGACCGGAGGACGAGGGCAGCGCCGCGAAATGTTGCCCCACCGACAGATTCACATGGCTGAAATGCGTGCTCAGCACCGATTGCAGCACCACGATCTTGTCGCCCTCAAGTTGCACCCAGGCGGTGGTCTCGCCGGTCTTCTCGGCCAGATCCTGCAGGAGGGGCAAGAGGCGCCGCGCCGGGCTTTCGCGTCCGATCAGGCCGCGGCAGAGGTCGACCATTCGGTAAGAGATGCTGTAGAAACGCCCGTCGGCCTCCCGGTGCAGATAGCCCAGATGGTGCAAGGTGTAGACGATGCGTTGCGCCGCGCTGCGCCCCAGCCCGGTCCGCGTCGAGATATCGGCCAAGGACAGGCGCTGCTGGCCCGCTTCAAAAGCCTCCATCACCCGCATGGCGCGTTCGATGCCCGACACGAACAGCCGCGGATCGGCATCCTTGCCCCCGGCATCCGGTTCGTCCTGACCAAGATCCACACCACGCTCCTTCATCACCTGCCAACCGCCCCGCGGTTCCGCAGAATGTCATAGCGAGAAGGCGCGGACCGCGGCAAGGCGAAAGCTCGGGCCGAAGGCTGTCTCCGGCCCCGGGCGGGCGATGTGCCGACATTATATGGGCTGGGCCTGCAATCTTGCGCGCAGGGACAGCATTTCGTCGCATACCGGCTCCAGATCGGCCAGCGCGAACCCCGCCGCATGGGCAAAGCCCTCTTCGGCCAGCACCCCGGCCAGCGCGCCGTTGAAATGCGCATTGCCGCCCGAGACGGTCAGGCCAGAGCGGGCCTCGAAAGCATCGTTCCAGGCGATGGCATCGGCGTCGCTCAGACCGGCGGGCAGATCGAGCGTCATCTCGCCCCCGCGCAGCTTGACCGGATAGCCGCCCGGCAGGCCATTCGGCCCCGGCGCATGGCCGCGCCAGTCCTGCCCCGCCGCCAGCGCGAGGATCAGCGTGACGCCACTCGCGCCCGAGATTTCGATGGCGGGTTCCGGCGTCAGGCGGCAGGCCGCAAAGGTGGCGAACGGATCGGCAATCTCGCTGTCGTCGATAAAGATGCGGGGGGCAGGGCCGCTCCGTTCCGCCGGGGGGCGGCGCCAGGGGGCCAGACATTGATAATGCGCCAGCACCTTCAGGTCGCCCTCGGGCCGCCCGGGCGTGCCCTGAAAGACATTGGAGAGGATGGCGACATTGCCGGTGCCGCAAAGCACCTGATGGCCCATCGCCCGGATCATGCCATTGACCACATCAGGGAAGGAACAGTTGATCAGCAGCGTCTGTGGCGCGATGCGGGAAATCGCCCCGGCCATGCGCGCCGAGATCAGCGCCTGAAAAATGGCGGTGGCGCTGAGGCCGCCCTCCGCCACAAGTGCTGTCCAGCGGTTCCCGCTGTCCGAGATCACCGAGGAGGTCTGGATCGAGGCCGCCTGCACCACGATTTTTGGCTGATACTGGCGGAGCAGTGCCTCGCTCGCGCCCGGCTCGATCAGGTCGATCTTGTGGGCGCGAAAGCGGGCGGGTGTGCCGAACATCGCCGCCCGCGCATTGCCCGCCGTCTCCAGCCAGGCCAGCCGATCGGCGTTGCGCCCGGCAATCACCACCGTGACCGGCCGTTTCGCCGTGGCCGCGATGTCGAGCGCGATGCGGCCGGCGAACATGCCGGTGCCGGTGATCAGAACCTCCGTGCTGTTTGTCATGTGGTGACCTTTCGCGTCTGCCGCTCCCAGCGCGGTGTGGTGGCTATGGGCAACAGATGTTTGCGGATGCGCTGGCTGGGGGTCTTGGGAAAGGCGTCGAGAAAGGCGATGAAACGCGGCTGTTGATAGGGGGCCAGCCGCCCGGCCAGCCAGCCCGAGATCGCCTCCGGGTCGGGGGTGACATCGGGTTGCAGTCGGATGAACAGCTGGATGTCATATTCCCCGATTTCGGCGGGCACGCCGACCATCGCGCTTTCGGCAATATCGGGGTGGCGGTTGGCCACCGATTCAACCTCATGTGCCGAGACGTTTTCGCCCTTGCAGCGCAGGCTGTCGGACATGCGGCCATGAAACCGCAACAGGCCGTCGGCGCCCCATGACCCCATGTCGCCGGTGTGAAAACCATCGGCTTGCAGCGCCTTGGCGGTCGCCTCCGGGGCACGGTAATAGCCCGCGAAAATCGCGCCGGGCTCGGGGCTGGTGATGATCATTTCGCCCCGGCCCTCGCCCGGGCCGAGGATGCGCCCAGTTTCGTCCTGCACGCGGATGTCAAACCAGGGCAGCGGATGACCGATGGCCCCGACCACACCCGCCGTATTGCAGGCGCTGATCGAGGAGGCCTCGGTCATGCCATAGCATTCGGTGATGGTGATCCCGAAACGCTCTTCAAAGGCGCGCCAGGCGGATTCCGCGCAGCCGCCGCCCCAGGCGATGCGCACCTGATGCGCTCGGTCGAGCGGCGAGGGCGGCTGTTTGAGCAGGATTTGCAGGATGCCGCCCAGATGGTGGATATGGGTGCAGCCCGCCTCGGCCACCTCGTCCCAGAAACGGGTCGCCGAAAACTTGTCCGCAATGGTCAGCGTGATGTCGCACAGGATCGGCAGCACCATCACCTGCGCGCCGCCGACATGGTAGAAGGGTTCCCACATGAAGAGATTGTCGCCCGGCGTCACCTCGCCCGCGAGTTCAACCCCCCGCGCCGCGATTTCGAGCATCTTTTGCGTGACCTGTACACCTTTCGCGGCCCCGGTCGTGCCCGAGGTGAACATGATGGAGGCCAGCGCCTCCGGGGCGGGGAAGGCAAATTGTTGGGGCACCTGCGGCGGGGCGGGCAGGGCAACCGCATCCAGCACCAGAATGCCCTCGCGCGGCTGCACGGCGCAGGCGGCCACCGTCTCGCGCAGGTCGGGGTCACAGACGACCACCGCCGCTTCGACCAGCCCGATGGCATGGGCCAGCCCTTCGCCCACCAGCGCGGGGTTGACGGGCACCCAGATCATGCCCGCGCGCAGCAGGCCATGCACCAGCGCCAGCGTGGCGGGGCTGTTGCGCGTCATCACCGCCACCTTGTCGCCGGGAGCCACACCTGCCCCGACCAACCAGGAGATCATCGCATCCGCCGCGCCCGAAAGGGCGGCAAAGGTGATTTCGGTGCCGTCTGTCGTACGGGCAAAGACGCGGTCCGGCGTCGCTTGGGCCAGATCGTGAAAGGTCTTTGCCAGGCCTTTGATGTTCATTTCATACCTCAATGGGGGAGAGATGGCAGGACGAGGGGCTCGCCCTGCCGGAGGTTTGGGGATGTCAGGATTTTTGCAGCTTTTGCGCGAGGATCAGGAGCAGGGTGACGATGCCCAGCACCACCACAGAGACCGCCGCCAGCGTCGGGTTCAGCTGCAGATACATGTCGTCCCACATCTGTTTGGGAAGGGTTGATTTCAGGCCACCACTGATGAAGAGCGCGATGGTCAGCTCGTCAAAACTGGTGACAAAGGCGAAGAGGGCCGCCGATATGATCCCGCCCTGCAGGAGCGGCAGGGTGATCAGCCGCAAAACGGTCAGCCGTCCGGCGCCCAGCGTCGCCGCCGCCTGATTGAGCCGCCAGTCATAGCCCTTCAGCACCGCGCCGATTGCGATGAAGGTGAAGGGAATGGCCAGCAACGTATGCCCGAGGATCAGCCCGATGTTGGAGGCGACCAGCCCGATCTGTGCCATCAGATAAAAGAGCCCGACGGCGATCACGATGCGCGGCACGATCATCGGCGCGAGCATGAGCGCAAAGATCGCCTTGCCAAAGCGGCTGTCGGATCTGGCCAGCGCCAGCGCCGCCATGCCGCCCAGCACCGTCGCCAGGATTGCCGTGGCAAAGGCCACGCCAAAGCTGCGGATCGTGGCCGAGATCCAGATGGGCGAGTTGAAATATTGCGCGAACCAGCGGGTGGAATAGCCCGGTGGCGGGAAGGTCAGCGCCTGATCCGAGGTGAAGGCCAGCGGCAGCACGATCATCGCCGGGGCCAGCAAAAACAAAAACAGGATCAGCACATAAGCGAATTTGAACGGCTGCCGGTCGCTGCCGCCCCGTCCGATCCGGTCAAAGGGCGCGGAGAGCCATGCCAGACCCTCCAGCACCTTTTGCCCAAGGCGGCGCAGCCAGGGGTTGTGGGATTTCCCGCTCGATGTGCTGGCCGAGGTCAGCGAGGAGAGGCCAAAGAGACGGTCATAAAACCAGATCGCCACCAATGCCGCCAGCACGAGCATCACCGACAAAACCGCCGCAAAGGCCCAGTTCACCAGTTCTTGCACCTGCACGATGATGATCTGCGCCAGCATGGTCTGCCCACGTCCGCCGAGATAGGCGGGCACGATGAAAAAGCCGAGCGAGGTGATGAACGTCAGCAACCCCGCCGCCGCCACACCGGGCATGGCCAGCGGAAATTCGATCAGCCAGAAGCGCTGCGCCCGCCGCGCGCCCATGCTGCCTGCCGCCAGCGACAGGCGGCTGTCGATATTGACCATGACCGGGACCATGGTCAGGATGGCCAGCGGCATCATGGCATGCACCATCCCGATGATGACACCAAACTCGTTGTACATCAGGCGGAACGGGCTTTCGGCCATGCCGGTCCCGGTCAGGATCGAGTTGATCAGCCCCTTGTCGCCCAGCATGATCATCCAGGCGAAGGTCTTGACGAGATAGGATGTCCAGAACGGCAGCAGGACCAGAAACAGCCATTTGCTGCGCTTGCTGTCGGGCAGGGCGGCGAGCCATGAGGCGACGGGATAGCCCAGCAGCACCGAAAAGAAGGCGGTCAGCGCCGCGATGCGGAAGGTGATGCCGAGAATGCGCAGATAGACCGGCGTTTCAGCGAGTTTCTCGTAATGGCCAAGGGTGAAGGCGGCGGTATCGGCCTCTTGCAGGCTTAGCCCGATCAGCCGCAGCATCGGCAAGAGCAGGAACACCGCGACAAAGGCCAGCGCGGGGGCGGCCAGCCAGAGGGGACCGGGGCGCAGCCAGGGGCGGCGCGCTGTCAGGGGGGCCATGCTCATGAAACCACCCGTCCGGCCGTTTGCGGCCAATGCACGCTCAGGTTTTCGCCGATCCGCAGGCCCTGCGTGCGCGCCGGGTCCTGACGCATGGTGAATTCCGTGCCATCCGGCAGGGTCAGGAGCAGCCGGTTGTCCGATCCGATATAGACGATGTCGCGCAGGGTGATGTGAAGCTCGTTCATGCCCGGTCCGGTGGCGGGGCCGAGGCAAAGCTGCTCGGGGCGCACGATCAGCGCATGTTCCGCCGCCTCGGCGTCCCGCGCGCCGAACCGGCCCGAAAACGTGCCCGCAGCGGTGGCGATCCGCGCCATGCCATCCGCATCCCGCCCCGCGATCCGGCCGCGCAGGATGTTGGAATGGCCAATGAAAGTCGCGGCGAAAATCGTTTCGGGATGCGAATAGATCTCATGCGGCGTGCCGATCTGCTCAACCTGCGCATGGTTCATCACACAGATGCGGTCCGACATGACCAGAGCTTCCTCCTGATCATGCGTCACATAGATCAGGGTGGTGCCGAATTCGCGGTGCAGGCGGCGGATTTCCAGCTGCATCGTTTCGCGCAGCGCCTTGTCGAGCGCGCCCAGCGGCTCGTCCATCAAGATCACCTCGGGGCGAAAGACAAAACAGCGCGCCAGCGCCACGCGCTGCTGTTGCCCGCCCGAGAGTTCGCGCGGAAAACGGTGCGCAAAGGCAGAAAGCTGCACTTTTTCAAGGGTTTCGCCCACGCGCCGCGCCACATCCGCAGCGTCGAGTTTGCGCATTTTCAGCGGAAAGGCCACATTCTCGGCCACCGTCATATGCGGAAACAGCGCGTAATGCTGAAACACCAGCCCCATGTCGCGCGCATGCACCGGGCGGTCGGTCCAGTCCGCGCCATCGACCAACAGCCGCCCCGAGGTGGCGGGCACGAGGCCAGACACCATCTGCAACAGCGTGGTCTTGCCCGAACCGGACGGCCCGAGCAGCGTGAGAAATTCGCCCCGCTGCACCTCAAGATGGGTGGGCTTCAGGGCGGTGAAGGTGCCGTAGTTCTTCGACAGACCATCGATCTGAATTTTGGCGGTGTGCTGTGTCATGGAAATCCGATCACGGAAGTCGCGCATCGGGGCGCGAAAAAGCCGCCGGCAGGCGCAGGCGCCGCCGGCAGTCGTTGCAGGGACAGAGGTGCGATCAGGTCAGAAGCCAGAGGTTGAACCGCTCGGTCATCTCGTCCTTGTGTTCCTGCCACCAGGCGTCATTGGCCAGCGTCATCCCCTTGAGGTTTTCGGGTGCGGTGGTCAGCACTTTCGCGCGCTCGGGGTCGATGTGGTCATAGGCCCTGAGGTTGGTCGGCCCATAGGACAGATCGTCGGTGAACAGGGCCTGTTGCTCGGCCTTGGTGCAGAAGGCGACGAACTGCCGCGCGGCATCACCCTTGGGTCCGCCCTTGGGCAGGCCCCATCCTTCGATCGAATAAAGCCCCTGGTTCCAGACGATTTTTGCGGGTGCGCCGGAATCGATGGCGGCCTGAAGGCGGGCATTCCAGCCGCTGATCATGTCCACTTCGCCACTTTGCAGCAGCTGCGAAGTTTGCGCGCCGCCGGTCCACCAGACGTCGACCTTTTCCTTGATCGCATCCAGTTTGGCAAAGGCGCGCTCCACATCCAGCGGATAGAGGTCGGCCGGGGCGACACCATCGGCCATCAGCGCCTGTTCCAGCGTGTCGATCGGGTTCTTGCGCAGCGACCGGCGGCCCGGGAAATTCTCGGTGTCCCAATATTCGGCCCAGTTCGAGGGCGCCTTTTCCACGGCCTCGGTGTTATAGGCAAAAACGCTGGAATAGACGTCGATCCCCAGAAAGTTGGGGTGGACCGCCTCGGGCATGATGTCGGCGGTCAGCGCCGGATCGAGGTTCAGCGGGTCCAGAAGATCCTGCTGCTCCATGATCAGCCGCGCCGACAGGGTCAGCGTGCAGACATCCCAGATATAGCTGCCGGTCTCGACGATGGATTTGAACTGCGCCGTCGGCTCTGCGTCGCGGGCAACCGAGACGACTTCAATGCCGGTGGCGGCGGTGAACGGGTCGTAGAAGGCCTTGCGATAGCCCGAGGAAAAGGGGCCGCCGGGGTCCGCCACCGTGATGGAGGTGACCTGAGCGTTCGCGCGGCGGCCCAGCATCGGCATGGCAAGTGCTGCGGCTCCGGTGGCCAGAAGGCTGCGGCGGCTGAGGGAGAGGGAAGATTTTGACGTCATTCTGGTGTCTCCAGCTGTTGGTGGGTTACGGCTTTTTTTGATTGGCCCGGCGCCCGGCATTCGGGCGCCGGACAGGGGTCAGGCCTTGGCGCGTTTGGCGAAGAATTCCTCCATCATCGCCTGCGGCTCGCCTGTCTTGTAGGCCTCGAGCTGAATGCGAATGCCCGAGGTCATCGCGTCGTCATAGCCAGCCTGCGTCACTTCTGCGATGCGCTGACGGTTGAGGCGCATGGCCACTGGCGGCTTGCTGGCGAGATCCTGCGCCAGTGCCATCGCGGCGGTCATCACCTGATCTTCGGCGACCAGACGGCTGATCAGCCCGATCTGATAGGCCTCGTCCGCGTCAAGCATCCGCCCGGTCAGCGTCAGGTCGATGGTGCGGCCGAGGCCGATCATCTCGCGCATGATCCAGTTGCCGGTGACGGTGGGAATGCCCGACAGGATCTCCGGCTGGCCCATGCGGACACCGGGATGCGCCACACGCAGATCGCACAGCAGCGCGACCTGAAACGCCGAACCCGCCGCCACGCCGTTCAAGGCCGCGACGATGGGTTTCGAGCCTTCGCGGAACTTGGCGTAGAGCGTTTTCCACTCGCCCATCCAGCTTTCCGCCCGCTCGGCGTCAAAGCTCTTGCTCTCGCTCAGATCCTGCCCCGCGCCAAAGGCACGGTCCCCCGCGCCGGTCAGGATGATGGCGCGAATGTCGTCATCCGCCTCGGCCGCGTCCAGCGCTGCGACCAGCATGTCCCGCATCGGGGCATTCCAGGCGTTCATCTTCTCGGGGCGGTTCAGCGTGATGCACAGAACATTGCCGGTTTTCTCGGTCAGAATGAAGTTTGTCATAGCGTCCATTGCATTGTGATAATTTATATTAGAATTAAATGGCGGTTAGCGCATGTGTCAATCCTGTTGTTGCGTGGCGCTGGGATTCCGGCGATTTATGCAGGACAGGGGCGGACAGATCGGGCATCAGGCCCCTGACAACGATTGAGAATGTGGAGGATCAGGTGAGTTCAGAGGAAACCAGGCCGGCGAAAAAGGCCGACGCGCTGATGGTGCAATCGGTCGCCAAGGCCTTTCGCGTGCTCGAGGCGTTTGATTCGCGCCATCCCCGGATGACCCTCTCCGAGATCGCCGAGCAGACCGGGCTCGACCTCAGCGGGGCGCAGCGCTTTGCCCATACGCTGCAAACGCTGGGCTATCTGGACAAGGATTCCAAAACCCGCCAGTTCGAGCTGTCGGTGAAATCGCTCGATCTGGCGCATCACTTCACCCGCACCTCGCGGCTGGTGGACCGGGCCATGCCTGTGCTGCAGCATCTGAGCAAGGAAACCGAAGAGACGGTGAACCTGACGGTGCTCGACGGAACCGAGATCGTCTTCATCTCGCGGTTTCTCAGCCGCCATGTGCTGCACACCGATGTGACCATTGGCACCCGGCTGCCGGCCTATTGCGTCGCGCCGGGGCGTGCGATTCTGTCGCGCATGCCGCAAGAGGAGGTGGATGCCGTACTGGCCGCATCGGATATCCGGCCCCACACCCAGAACACGGTGACCGACATTGCGGCGCTGCATGAGATCATCACGCGGGTGCGGCTCGAGGGTTTTGCGGCGGCCTTCGAGGAGCTCTATCACGGCGACGCATCCATTGCCGCGCCGGTTCTGGGAGCGCATGGGCGGGTCATCGGGGCGGTCTCCATCGCGGCCTCGACCCTGCGCTACAGCCGGGCGGAAATCGTCTCTTCGTTTGCGCCGATGATCCTGGCGGCGGCGCGGTCGATCTCGTTCGGCTGATCCCTTCTGTCGCGCGGTGAGGGTTCGGTTGCACGCGGGGGCTTGACCACAGACCGTTTTGTCACTTTCATATGGGAATAATTCCTATTGCATGGTGATAGAAATGCAGCCCGGCCTCTTTTTGCCGTTGGACCGCGATCCTGCCCCCGCCCCGGGCCCTTCGGCAGGCGCGGTGGTGATCCGTTTCGATGGCGCTGACATCATCGGACAGCGGGGCGAGACCCTCGTCTCGGCGTTGCTGCGCCACGCGGCCCGGATCGGGATCTCTGAATTTGACGGCACGCCGCGCGCCGGGTTTTGCCTGATGGGCAGCTGTCAGGAATGCACGGTCTGGGATGCGGACGGCCATCGCCTGCGCGCCTGCATGGTCGAGCTCTGCGAGGGGCTGTCGGTGCGCTCCACGCCCGATGCGCCCGTCGGTGCTGATGCGCCTGTCGGGCCTGATGCGCCCGGGGTTTCCGGTCTGCCCACCACTTCCGGTCTGTCCAGCACTTCCGATCTTCCCAGCCCTTCCGATTTGCCGGGGGGGCGCGATGACTAGCCCGTCGGTTGTCATTGTCGGCGCGGGTCCGGCGGGATTGGCGGCCGCGCGCAGGCTGGTTTCGGCTGGTCTGCGCCCGGTGGTGCTCGAAGAGGCGGCCCGCCCGGGCGGGCAGGGCACCCGCAGGCTCGGGCCCGCTGTGGCAGCCTATGGCGACCGCCTGTTCCGGGGCGCCGCGGCGGGCGTTCTGGCCCGGGAGCGCGGCGAGGATGCCGTGCTGGCGCAATGTGACTTTCGGCCCGATACGCTGGTCTGGGGCTGTCACGGAACGCAACTGGAGCTGCTGGGACCGGCAGGATATGACAGCCTGCGCTACAGCCATCTGTTGCTGGCGGTCGGGGCCACGGACCGCCTGATGCCGCTGCCGGGCTGGACGCTGCCCGGGGTTTTCACGCTGGGGGGCGCGCAGGTGGCGCTGAAACGTCATGCGGCCTTCATTGGCGGGCGGGTGATTTTCGCCGGGTCGTCGCCGCTGCTCTACCTTGCGGCGGCGCAGTATCTGCGGCTGGGCCATCGCCAGCTGACCGTGCTGGACACCACGCCCTTCGCGCAAAAGCTGCGGCATTTTCCGGCGATGCTGCGCCATGCGCCCCGGACCGCGCTGCAGGGCGTGGCGCTGATGGCCGAGTTGCGGCGGGGCGGCGTGCCGATCATCTCGGCGGCGCGGCTTCTGGAGATCGAGGGTGGTGACCGGGTCATGGGCCTGCACTACGCCACCGCGGCGGGGCAGCGGGTGCGGCTGGCGGCGGATGCGGTGGCGCTGGGATATGGCCTGCGGCCGGAAACCCAACTGGCCGAACTGGCAGGCGCCGCATTCGACCATGATCCGCGGCATCGGCAATGGTTTGCGCGCTGCGATGCGATGGGCCGGGCAGGGGCGCGGCTCTGGATTGCGGGGGATGGCGCACGCACGGCGGGGGCCGAGGCGGCGGATGCAGCCGGTGCGCTGGCGGCGGAAGATATGCTCCGGGTTCTGGGGCTGCCCGCCGCCGATCCGCTGGAAGTCAATGCGCACCACCGCCGCCTGCGGGCACAGCGCCGGTTTCAGGATGCGATGACCGGCGCTTTCCGCTGGCCCGCCGAGCGCATCGGTGATCTGCCCGATGAAACAACGCTCTGCCGTTGCGAGCGCGTCAGCATCGGCGCGGTGCGTCGTGCCCTGTCGGCCCCCTTGGGACCGACCGAGATCAACCGGGTGAAATCCATCACCCGCTGCGGCATGGGCCGCTGTCAGGGCCGCTTTTGCGCGCCCGCGCTGGCGGAACTGGTTGCCGCTGCCAGCGTCCAGGTGCCGGGGCGGTTGCGCGCGCAGGCGCCGGTCCGTCCCATCCCCTTGCTGGCGCCCGGCGCCGAGGCCGCAGAATGATCGCCCGGCATGAAAGCGACGTGGTGGTCATCGGGGGCGGGCTCTTCGGGGCCTTCACCGGCCTGTTCCTCGCCCGGCGCGGGCTGCGCGTGACCCTGTTCGAGCGCGGGCTGATCGGGGCGGAGGCCAGCGCGACAAATTTCGGCAATCTGCGGCTGCACGGGCGTTCGGCCCGGCAATATCCCTTGTCGATCCGCGCGCAGGCATTGTGGGAAAGCTACGAGGCGCTGACCGGCGAAACCTGCGAGATCGAGCGCACGGGTCACCTTTATTTCGCGCGCAGCGACGAAGGGGCGCAGACATTGCGGCATGATGTGGCGACGGCGCAGCGCTTTGGTGTCACCTCGACGCTGCTGGAGGGCGATCAGCTGCATGCGCGATACCCGTTTCTGGCGGCCGACATTGCCCTTGCGGCCTTTTCCCCGCGCAGCGCGGTGGCCAATCCGCGTCTGAGCACACCGCCGGTGGCGCGCGCGCTGCAACGGGCCGGGGGGCAGGTGTATGAGCAGGCCGAGGTGACCGCGGTTGAGGCGGTCTCCGGTGGGTTTGTGCTGCAGACCCGGCAGGGCCATCGCTGTGCCGCGCCGGTGCTGGTGAATGCCGCCGGTGCCTGGTCTGGCGCGCTTGCCGCGCAGTTTGGCGAGGCGGTGCCGATGTTCAGCGCAGGCCCGCCACAATTCGTGACCGAGCCCTTGCCGTATCGGCTGCACCCTTCGGTGCATATGGTTGAGGGGGATGTCATCGTGCGGCAGATCGCGCGCGGCAATATCATCTTTTCGGGCTATCCGCGCACGCATTCCCAGCCGGGCGGCGCGGTCACCCATGTCCCGCCCTTCAAGACCCTGCGCGGCATGCAAATGCTCGCGCGCGCGATTCCGATGCTGGCGCGGGCCGAGGTCATCCGTGTCTGGTCCGGGGTTGAGGGCTATCTGCCCGATATGCTGCCGGTGATCGGCGCCAGCAGCACGACGCCGGGGCTGTTTCACGCCTTTGGCGGCAGCGGCGGCGGGTTTCAGATTGCCCCGGCCGTCGGCGAAGCGCTTGCGGCGCTGATCGCGGGGGAGGCAGAGGTGCCGATGCTGGCCGGCTACGGGATTGACCGTTTTGCGGGCGCCGCCGAAGTCTCGGGCAAGATTCACCGTGAATTCGACGCTCTGGCTTGAGCGCGCGGGTCAGCGGCGGCGCAAGGCCGCGCTCAGCACCTCGACCGGATGCAAAGGGCGCCGCCCGGAGAAGCGTTTGGCCTGACAGCGGCAGGAAAAGCCGGTGGCCAGTGCCCTTTCGCCCGCAATCTCGATCCGCCCCCGCCATGAGAGATCATAGAGCCGCTCTGACAATGCGGCTTTGTCGCGCATGTGCCCGAAAGTGCCCGCCATGCCGCAACAGCCGCTGCGCTCGGACTGCACCGCAAGCCCGAACCGGGCAAACACGGCAGCCCAGCGGGCGGGCGTTTGCGGATCGGCAGCGGCTTCGGTGCAATGGCTGAACAGGCTGTAGGGCCGGGCATCGGCGGCGGCCGGCCGGTCTGCGCGCCAGATTGCCGCCGGATCAACCGCGGGGTCGGTCGCCTCAAGCAAGAAGCGGTCAATGGCGGTAACCTCGGGCAGGGGGGTGCCTTCTTCCGCATATTCCGCGGTGAACATCGACACGAAAGCAGGCTCCACCGCGACCAGCCGGTATCCCTGACCCTGCCACTCCCGCATCTGCGCCAGACTGGCGGCGGCACGCCGCGAAAACGCCCGCCTCAGGCCCAGCATGTGCAGCGCCTTGCCGGTTTTGACCGGGGTTGAGCAGGTCACCTCATAGCCGAGATGGCCGAGCAGGTCGGCGCAGGCCGCGATCACCGCGCCATCAAAGGTGCCCAGAAAGCCGTCGGCGATCAGCATCACTTTGCCGCGCGTGCCGGGGTGGCCGCGGCGGTGCCGCGGGGCAGGGCGCACTTGCGGCAGATCGGTCAGCCCGGTGGCGCGCAGCACCGGCGCCAAAAGCCGCAGCGCGGCATTGCTGAAGGCGGGAACCGCGCGCATCAGGGGGGCCAGATCCTCCATCCGCGCCAGCAGATGGTGCGACAGGGGGCGCCGGTGGCGGCTGAAGTAAGACGCATAGAAGCGGCTGCGCATCTGTGGAACATCGACCCGGACCGGGCATTGCGCGGCGCAGGCCCTGCAGCCGAGGCAATCCGAGAGGCTGTCATGAAGCTCTGCCTCAAGTGCCCGCAACCCGGGCGTTTCGGCGCCCGCCGCGGCGGCCGACTGCTGGCGCGCCCAGCTGCGCAACAGGGCTGCGCGCCCCTTCGGGCCGCGCAGCCGGTCGCCGGTCGCCTTGTACGACGGGCACATTGCCTCATCGGGGTCGCGCCCCATGCATTGGCCGTTGCCATTGCATTTGATCGCCGCCGCATAGGTTTGCGACAGTGCCGGGGTGATCCGCGCATCCAGCGGCCCCCGGAAGGGCACCGCGTCCAGCGGGGTCAGCTTCTGTGCGGGATCGGGGCTGGCGATTTTGCCGGGGTTGAGCAGGTTGTCGGGGTCAAAAGCCGCCTTGATCCGGCACAGGGCAGTATAGAGGCGGGGTCCGAAGACATCGGGGACATATTCACCGCGAAAGCCCTTGCCATGCTCGCCCCAGATCAGCCCGCCATGATCGCGGGCCAGACGGTGGACCGCATCCGAGATGTCGCGGATCATGGCGGCGTCATCGGGCAGCCGCATGTCGAGCGCGGGGCGCACATGGACGCAGCCCACATCGGCATGGCCGAACATGCCGTAGCTCAGGCCGTGCGCATCCAGAATGGCGCGAAACCCGGCGACAAAGGCGGGCAGGTTTTCCGCCGGAACCGCCGCATCCTCCACAAAGGGCGTCCCCTGCCGTGTCGGGTCCATCCGCCCCAAAAGCCCGACGCATTTCGCGCGGAGCGACCATAATTCGCCGATGGTCGCATCGTCGGTCACGGCGCGCGCATTGATGAGGCTGGCAGGGGCGGGCGCGAGGGCGCTGAAACGGGCCACCGCCGTGCGGATCGCCGCGTCATGCGCGCCGGTCACTTCAACAAAGTTCAAACCGCGCACCGGGCGGCTGCCGTCATGCTCCAGAACCCCGGCCACCGCGCCCCATACCGGGTCTTGCTGCGCCAGCGTCAGAATCTTGTCGTCGATGAATTCAATGGCCGCAGGGTCGCCCGCCAGCAGGCGGCCGACATCGTGCAGGGCGGCGGTCATGTCGTCATAGGCATAGACAATCAACGCCCGGCGCTGCGGCTTTGGCACCAGCCGCAGCCGGAGGCGTTTGGTCAGCGCCAGCGTCCCTTCCGAGCCGCAAAGCAGCTTGATCAGCGACACCGTGCCATTCTGACAGGCCTGTTGCAGGTTGTACCCGGTCAGACCCCGGTTCATCACCGGAAACACCCGGGCGATTTCGGCGGCTTCGGCCTCTGCCGTCTCCCGGATGAGGGCAGAGAGCGCGGCGGCCCGCGCGCCTTTTGCGCCGGACGGCCCCGCCTCCAGCGTCAGATCGCTGCCATCGGCCAGCGCCAGCTCCATCCCCAGCACATGGTCCGAGGTGCGCCCGTGCAGGCGCGATCCTTTGCCGGATGCATCGGTCGCGGCCATGCCCCCCAGCGTCGCGCGCGAGGCCGTGGAAACCGTGGGCGCAAAGAAGAGGCCGCTGCCCGCCAATGCCCGGTTCAGCTGATCGAGGACCACACCGGGCTGCACAATCGCATAGCCTTCCTCGGTGTTGATCTCCTCGATCACCGTCAGATGGCGCGAGCAGTCCACGACCACGGCGTCGGTCAGCGACTGGCCATTGGTGCCGGTGCCGCCGCCACGCGCCGTGATCGCGATGCCGCTGGCCGTCGCGGCCCGGGCAATGCGGTTCAGATCCTCCGGCGTGCGGGGGAAAACCACGGCCAGGGGCGGCAGTTCATAGACCGAATTATCCGTGGCAAAGACGGCACGGGTGGCGCCGTCTTCGGCCAGATCCCCGGCAAAGCCCCCGGCGCGCAGGTGATGCCGAAACGCGGCCAGCGGCCCGTCCGGGAGGGGCGACCTCTGCATCAGGCCGCCTTGTGGCCCGCCAGAAGATGCGCCTGTCCGAGGGCGGCAAGCGCCACAGACAGGCTCTCGGCCTCGGTCGCGGCATAAAGCGCCATTTCATCCGCCACGCGCGCGCCCAGCGCGGCCTCAAAGGCGTCTTTGTTCGCGGCGGGGCGGTAGTTCGACTGATCTTCGGAGCCAAGGTTCGATTGAAAGATCCCGGCGGCCGAGACCGGCAGGAAATCCTCGTAGACCTGCGGATCGGCGATCAATGCGCCCATGTCGATCAAGGCCTTGATGCTGTCGGCAGGCCGCGCCAGCGCGCCCTGTGCGGCGCGGTAGCGGTAAAAGGCCAGACCCGCGCGGCGCAGCGCGCCATGGTCATCGGGCAGGGCGGCAAAGCCCGTGGCCAGCCGCTCGGCATAGCTGCCCTCCTCTGCGGCGCGCACCCGGGCAAGGGCGTCATCATAAAGCGCGCGGCCCTTGGGCGTCAGCGCCACGCCGCGCTGCTCGATCTCGCCAAAACGGGCAAGATGGGTGCCGGGGGTGCCGTGGAACAGCACTTCCTCCTGCAGGGCTTTGAATGAGGTCTGGCGCAGCAAAATGTCTGCGGCGCGGTGCGGCGGGCCTTCGATCACCGCTTTCGGGTCAATGCCGCGTTCAGGCATCATGCGCTGCACGGCGTCAATGTCCAGCGTGCGCGGGGTGAGGTGGTTGATATGCGGCCCGCGAAAGCTGACCACATCGGCCACCAGACGGTGCGCCGCCACCAGTTTCGCATAGGTTTCAACGCTCACCGTGGCATCGCTGTGCCAGCGGAAGGTTTCGAGCGCCTCGCGAACGAAATCTTCTGCCTCGGCCTCGGTCAGGCCGCCCTTGGCCTCGGCCCGCTCGATCAGCGCGAGGGCGCCGTCGGTGACGATCTTTCGCTGGCTCAGGATGGCGTCGGCTTCGGCGGCAAGCGCCCGGTCCTCGATCAGATCGAGACGCAGGAGCGAAGTGAACACCCGGAACGGATTGTGGCGCAGCGAGGCCGCCTCGACCGGGCGAAAGGCGGTGGAATGCACGGGAATGCCCGCGACGGAAAGGTCGTAGTAGCCCACGGGCGCCATGCCCATCACGGCGAACATGCGGCGGATGAGGGACAGTTCCTGCGCCGTGCCCAGCCGGATCGCGCCATGGCGTTCACCGTCCAGCCGGTCGAGCTCGCCCGCAGCTGCCAGTTGCGCCCGCAAGGCGGGGTCTGCGGCGAGGGTTTGGGCGTTCACGTCGCGAACCAGATCCATCAGTGTGCCGTATTGCGGCACCTCGCTGCGGTACATGGCGGACATGGCTTGCGAAAAGAGCGTGCGGATGGCGTCGGGATGCATGAGTTCAGCCGTTTCATCTGTGCGGTGATGCAGGTGTGGGGAAGTGCCGGAGGGGGGAGGCATCAGTGTGCGTTGGGACCGGGCCCCCGGCGGGGCCCGGCCTGTTGGGGATCGGATCAGATGTCGAAGGACACGCCCTGCGCCAGCGGCAGCTGCGCGGAATAGTTCACCGTCGAGGTCTGACGCCGCATATAGCCTTTCCACGCGTCCGAGCCGCTTTCACGGCCGCCGCCGGTCTCTTTCTCGCCGCCAAAGGCGCCGCCGATTTCCGCGCCCGAGGGGCCGATGTTGACATTGGCAATGCCGCAATCCGAGCCGGTGCAGGAGAGGAAGGTTTCGGCCTCGCGCACGTTCAGCGTGAAGATGCAGGACGACAGTCCCTGCGGTACGTCGTTTTGCAGCGCGATGGCTTCCTCCAGCGTCTCATAGCTCATGACATAGAGGATCGGCGCGAAGGTTTCGGTTTTGACGGTTTCGGTCTGGCCCGGCATCTCGACCAGAGCGGGCTGGATATAGGCACCCCCCGGCACATTCTCGGTCACCACCGCGCCGCCAAAGACGACACCGCCCTCGGCCGTGGCGTTTTTCAGCGCCGTGGTCATCGTGGTGAGTGCGGCCTGGTCCACCAGCGGGCCGATCAGTGTGCCCGCCTTGCGCGGATCACCGATGGGCAGGCTGGCATAGGCGGCCTTCAGTTTCTCCACCAGTTCGGCCTTGATCGAGCTGTGCACGATCAGGCGGCGCAGGCTGGTGCAGCGCTGGCCGGCGGTGCCGACCGCCGAGAAGACGATGCCGCGCACCGCCATGTCGAGATCGGCCGAGGGGGCCACGATCATCGCATTGTTGCCGCCGAGTTCAAGGATCGAGCGGCCCCAGCGTGCCGCGACTTTCGGCCCGACAATGCTGCCCATGCGGGTCGATCCGGTGGCCGAGATGATCGGCACCTGTTTCGAGGCAACCAGCGCCTCGCCGACATCTGTCTTGCCGATGACAATCTGGCACAGACCTTCGGGCGCATCCTTGCCAAAGCGGGCAATGGCACGGGCCAGGATTTTCATGCAGGCCAGCGCGGTCAGCGGGGTCTTTTCCGAGGGTTTCCAGATCACCGGATTGCCGCAGATCAGCGCCAGCGCCGCGTTCCAGGACCAGACCGCCACCGGGAAGTTGAAGGCCGAAATCACGCCCACCGGCCCCATCGGGTGCCAGGTCTCCGACATGCGGTGGCCCGGACGCTCGGAGGCGATGGTCAGGCCATAGAGCTGGCGGGACTGGCCGACCGCGAAATCGCAGATGTCGATCATTTCCTGCACTTCGCCCAGACCTTCCGAGGTGATCTTGCCCGCTTCCAGCGTGACGAGCGCGCCCAGCGCCTCCTTGGAGGCCCGCAGCTCTTCGCCCAAGAGACGCACCAGTTCGCCCCGGCGCGGCGCGGGCACCGCACGCCAGGCCTTGAACGCTTCCTGCGCGGTGGCGATCACGCCCGCCATCTCGGCCACGGGGGTCTCGGCGATGGTGGCAACGGTGGCGCCATCAATGGGCGAGCGGACGGCCAATGTGCCGCCGGTGAGTTCCGCCTGCGTGAAACCAAGCGCGGTCAGAACGGTGGAGTGATCCATGATATGTCTCCTTTTGGGTCGCGCGTCAGCGCAGGGTCTTGAGGGCTTTTGCCATGCGCGACAGCCCCTTGTTCAAATCATCCTCGCCATAGGCAAAGGATATACGGGCGTGCCCCGGCAGACCAAAGGCCGCGCCCGGCACGATGGCGACATGCGCCTTGTCCAGCAGCCATTGGCAAGCCTCGGTACAGGTAGCAAACCCGCCCCGGGTCATCATCCCCCGAATGTCGGGAAAGACGTAAAACGCACCGTCGGGTTCGGGGCAGATGATGCCCGGCATGGCGTTCAGCCCGGCCACCATCATCTTGCGCCGGGTGTCGAGCACCTCAAGTCGCACGGCGAGATCCGCCTGATCGCCGGTCAGTGCCGCCAGCGCCGCCGCCTGGCTGACCGAGGAGGCGCCCGAGGTGATCTGCCCCTGCACCGCCGCCATCGCCTGCATCAGCGGCACCGGCCCGACACCCCAGCCAATCCGCCAGCCGGTCATCGACCAGGATTTTGACACGCCGTTCACGACCAGCGTCCGCCCGGCCAGTTCCGGCGCGACGGCGGCAAAGCTGGTGAAGGGCACATAGCTCAGATGTTCATAGATCTCATCCGCCAGCACCCAGACCTGCGGGTGATCGGCCAGCACATCGGCCAAGGCGCGGATCTCGGCCGCGCTGTAGATCGCGCCGGAGGGGTTGGAGGGCGAGTTCAGCATCAGCCACCGGCTGCGGGGCGTGATCGCCTGCGCCAGCGCCTCGGCGGTCAGCTTGAACCCGCTGCTCATCTCGCAGGGGATGGTGACGGCGGTGCCGCCCGCCATCGCGACGATATCGGAATAGCTCGTCCAATAGGGCGTGGGGATGATCACCTCATCGCCCGGATCAAGCGTGGCCAGCATGGCATTGGCCAGCACCTGCTTGGCGCCGGTCGACACCACGACCTGCGCCCGCGTCACACCGTTTATCTTGGCGATGGCATCGCGCAGGGCCGGCGTACCCGCCGTGGCGGTGTATTTCGTCTGCCCGTTCAGCGCCGCCGCATGGGCGGCCTCGATCACCGCATTCGGCGTGGGAAAGTCAGGCTCGCCCGTGGAAAGGGCAACAATGTCATGCCCCTCGGCGCGCAGCTGCGCCGCCTGTTCGGTGATCTGCACGATCTGCGAGATCTCGATCCCCGACATCCGGGCCGAGCGGCGGAAGGCGGCGGGACTATCCAGCATGATGCCCCCCGCCTGCCAGAACGGCGCTGTGGTCCCCGGTTCCGGTGGCTGTTTCCCATTCGACGCTGTGCAAAACCATCCAAGCTCTCCTGTTCCCGAGGGCAGAGTAGCGAAGAAGTTGATTGCATAAAATGCGACCATCCTGCATTTATTTGTGCATATCCTGCATGCGTTGAGGTGCCCCTTGTCTGCCCGCCTTCCCAGCCTGTCCCTCTTGCGCTGCTTCAGCGCCTCGGCCCGGCATGAGAGTTTCAGCGAGGCGGCTGAGGAGCTGGGGCTGACGCAGGGCGCGGTCAGTCGGCAGGTGCGCGACCTCGAGGCGCAGATCGGCACGCCGCTCTTTCGGCGCGAGGGGCGGGGGGTGCGGCTGACCGAGGCGGGGCGCGCGCTTGCGACGCCGTTGTTGGGTGATCTCGACCGGTTGCAACGCACCCTGCGGCATGCGATGGCCGCGGGGGTCAGTGCCAAAGTGCTGACGATTGCGGCGCCGCCGACCTTTGCCACCCGCTGGCTGATGCCACGTCTCAAGCATTTTCGCGCCGAGCAGGAGAATGTGGAATTCGTGGTCTACAGCCGCTCGGACCCGTTTGATCTGAACGAAGAGCAGGTTGATCTGGCGGTTCACTTCGGGGGGTGGGACTGGCCCGGGGCGCAGCTGACCCCGCTCTGCCCCGAAGATCTGATGGTGGTCGCGGCGCCCGACTTGCTGGAGGCGCATCCGCTGCGCGCGCCCACCGATGTGCTGACCTTGCCGCTGCTGCATCTGATGTCGCGCCCGCATCTGTGGGAACGCTTCAGCCAGAGCATCGCGCCCGGCAGCCCGCCGCCGCGCGGGGGTAGTCAGTTTGACCAATTCAGTCTGATCATTGCCGCCACGGTTTCGGGCATGGGGGTTGCCATATTGCCCAGCTACCTGATCCAGACAGAGCTGGCAGAGGGGCGGCTGGTCTGTCTGGCCCCGGTTGAGGCGGATCTGGGGCAGAGCTATTTCGTCGCGCGCCCCATGGGGCGGACGAGCAAGCTGGCCACGGACTTTACCGCCTGGTTGCGGCGGCAGGTGGTCCAGAAGAAATAGCCTGATTTCTGCTGCGAAAGCCGGGTGCTGTCCGTCCCGGCGCGGTGAATATGTCCCGGGTTTCTCACGGGAACCCCGGGGTCAGGCCGGGGACGGGAGCGGCATGGGGGATGATCATGCAGGGGCCGAGGTCCCCCGGTGCTGTCACCGCAGTGCTGCCCCCGCAGTGCTGTCCGCGCAACGGTGTCGGCACCGGGGGACCGCCGCCATCCCCAAAGACGATGGGTCACATTGGCGCCGCAGAAATGCCGATGGCGCCAGGGGCGACGTCAGCCGATGCCCGGCTTCACCATCTGTTACAGGGTCTTCGGCGGCGCTGTAGAGCCGCGGATTTGCAGGCTGACGGGGATGGTGATCACCGTATCCGCCGCCGGGTGATCCGCCGACAACCGCGCCCGCAGCAGTTCCGCCGCACAGGCGCCCAGCCGCAACCGGTCCTGCCGCACAGTGGTCAGCGCCGGAATGACATATTCTGACGATTGGATGTCGTCGAACCCCACCAGCGAAATGTCCTCGGGCACCCGTATCCCGCGCGCATGCAGCCCCGAGGCGAGGCCGATGGCCAATTGATCCGAGGCGCAGAGCACCGCCGTGGGCCGCGGTGTCAGCTGCATCACCCATTCCGCCGCCGCCCGTCCGCCTTCCAGCGAAAAATCCCCGTCGCCAATATGGCTCGCGGGCAGGTCCATCCCATGCGCGCCCAGCGCCGCAATGGTTCCCGCAAGCCGCTCGGTGCACAACACATTGCTCATCGGTCCCGAGAGATAGGCGATGTCGCGGTGGCCAAGCCCGACCAGATGCTCGACCGCGAGGGTCATCCCGGCGCGGTTGTCGCTGCGCACCGAGGGAAAGCCGCCTTCGGGAAACCATTCGCAGGCAAAGACCACGCGGTCGGCATTCTCGGGCTTGGCCAGCTCGGTGCGGACCGCGGCGGGCAGGCCCCCATCCAGACAGATCACCCCATCGACCCGCGCATTGCGCAGATGCGACAAAAGCGAATGCCCCTGTTCCAGTGCGGACCGGCTGTCGGTCACCAGAAGATCCATGCCGCTCGCCATCAGGCTTTGCTGCAGGCCGGAGAAAATGGCCGAGAAGAACGGGTTTCCCAGATCCGGCACGATCGCCAGAACCGAATCGGCGCGCTGGCGGCGCAGGTTGCGCGCCATGGAATTCACCCGGTAGCCCTGTGCCTCGACCACCGCCATCACCTGCGCCCGGGTTTCCTCAGAGACCAGTTCCGGGTTCGACAAGGTGCGGCTGACAGTGGCCGTCGAGACCCCGGAGAGGCGCGCAATATCCTTGATGCTCACTGACATAGCTGCCTCCGTGCCGTCGTTTTGCTGCTGCTGAAATCTCTCCCATGTAATGCTTTACATTTCTTGTTGACGCAATGAAAAACCCGTGACAGCCTATGTAAACGATTTCAGAACGCGAGGAGGCGTTGCTGAGCATTCGTTCAGGTTGCAGGGCGGCAGGCCCGGCAGGCCGTTGGCACCGCGTCGGGCAGGGCCGGACGCAGGCACAGGAAAAG
Organism: Phaeovulum sp. W22_SRMD_FR3; assembly: GCF_052113705.1. Classification (NCBI taxonomy): domain Bacteria; kingdom Pseudomonadati; phylum Pseudomonadota; class Alphaproteobacteria; order Rhodobacterales; family Paracoccaceae; genus Phaeovulum; species Phaeovulum sp. W22_SRMD_FR3. The sequence continues at coordinate 36,306 of NZ_JBGQOG010000011.1, forward strand.
GGCGAAAGCCCTGAGGGAGGAGGGACCATGACCGATCAGACCACCCGTCAAACGGGCAAGAAAATGCGCCATTTGCTGGCCGCGACCGCGCTTGTGGCACTGCCCGTGGGCCTGTTGCCCGCGGTGGCGGCGGCCGCAGATCTGGAGATCACCCATTGGTGGACCTCGGGCGGCGAGGCGGCGGCGGTCAAAGAGCTGGCCGCGATGTTTGAGGCGCAGACCGGCAACAAATGGGTCGATGGCGCGATTGCGGGCTCGGGCACGGTGGCGCGCCCGGTGATCATTTCGCGGATCCTCGGGGGCGATCCGATGGCGGCGACGCAGCTGAACCACGGGCAACAGGCGCAGGAACTGGTTGAGGCCGGTCTGATGCAGGACCTGACCGATATTGCCGAGGCCGGGCATTGGCGCGACATCGTGCAGCCGGTCTCGTTGCTGGATGCCTGCACGGTCGATGGCAAAGTCTATTGCGTGCCGCTGAACATCCATTCGCCGCAATGGATGTGGACCTCGCCCGCCGCCTTTGAGGCCGCAGGCGTTGCGCCCGCCACCAACTGGGAGGAACTGAAGGCCGCAGCCCCCGCGCTGGTGGCCGCGGGCAAGGTGCCGCTGTCGCTGGGCAAGCAGGGCTGGCAGGAAAACACCCTGCTGCAGACGCTGATTGCCGGTCTTGCCGGGGCCGAAATCTACACGGCGGCTTTCGGGCAGGCGGATCCTGCGGTGCTGACCGGCCCCGAGATGACACAGGTGTTTGAAGAGCTGGCCACGGCGCGCGACCTCTCAAAGGACAGCAATGTCCAGGACTGGAACCTGGCCACGGCCCAGGTGATCAACGGCGATGCGGGTGCGCAGGTGATGGGCGACTGGGCGCAGGGTGAATTCGCGCTGGCCGGCAAGGTGGCGGGCACGGATTACGACTGCTTTATCGGGATGGGCGGCGATCCGGTCATCTCCACCGGCGGTGACGCCTTCTACTTCCCGGTGAACAAGGATCCGGCGGTCACCGCCGCGCAAAAGGAACTGGCGCAGGTGCTGATCTCGCCCGAGGCGCAGGTGGCGTTCAACCTGAAGAAGGGCTCGTTGCCGGTGCGCGGCGATGTCGATCTGACCAAGGCGGGCGCCTGTATGCAAAAGGGGCTGGCGACGCTGAAGGCCGGGAATGTGATCCCCTCGGTGGACCAGCTGATCTCGCCGGATTCGCGCGGTCAGGTCGAGGATCTGATGGCGGAGTTCTTTGGGTCCGCGATGACGGCGGCAGATGCGCAGGCGCGCTTTGCCCAGATCATCGAGAACGACAAGTAACCTCCCCCGTTCCGGGCCGCCGCAGCTCCCATAGTGGCGGCCCGGGATGCCCTTCATGACAGGATCCGCCCATGTCCGGCACCGCGCGTCCCCGCCATCTTCTGCGCAATCCCATGTCCAAGATCGCGGCCCTGCCGATGGTGGTCACCGCGACCGTCATTTTCATCGGCTGTTCGCTCTGGACGGTTGTGCACAGTTTCACCAAATCCAAGCTGCTGCCAAAACTCGATTTCGTCGGCCTCGACCAATATGACCGGCTCTGGTCCACCTCGCGCTGGGTCGCTTCGGTGGAAAATCTGGCGGTCTACGGCATTCTGGCGCTGGTGCTGTCCATGGTGCTCGGCTTTGTCTTCGCCGCGCTTCTGGATCAGAAGATCCGCTTTGAAGGCGCGTTTCGCACGATCATCCTCTACCCCTACGCTTTGTCCTTCATCGTCACCGGCCTTGTCTGGCAATGGATCCTCAACCCGGATTTCGGCCTGCAGGGCATTGTGCGCGGCATGGGCTGGGAGAGTTTCAGTTTTGATCCGCTGAACAACCCGCAGCTGGTGATCGTGGCGCTGCTGATGGCGGGGATGTGGCAGGGCACCGGCCTCGTGACGGTGATCATGCTGGCCGGGCTGCGGGGGGTGGATGAGGACATCTGGAAAGCCAGCCGCGTGGACGGCATTCCGGCCTGGAAAACCTATCTCGTCGTGGTCATTCCCATCCTGCGGCCGGTGTTTGTGACGGCGGTGGTCATCGTCGGGGCGGGCATCGTCAAGCTCTACGATCTGGTGGTGGCGCTGACCAATGGCGGCCCGGGCATCAGCTCGGAAGTCCCTGCGAAATATGTCTATGACTACATGTTCGCCAATCAAAACCTCGGCCAGGGCTTTGCCGCCTCCACCATGATGCTGCTCGCGGTGCTGGTGATCGTGATCCCCTGGGCCCTTCTGGAATTCGGAGGCAAGCGCCGTGGCTGATACGTCTTTTTCCCCCCTCCATCGTCAGGCCCCGGCCTCGACCCAACGTCTTCTTTCGGGCGCGGCGGGCGCGCGGCCGAAAACCGGGCTGACCGGCAAACGGGTGATGATCTATGGCACGCTTTGTCTGGTCTCGCTCTATTACCTGCTGCCGCTCTGGGTGATGGTGATGACCTCGCTGAAGGGCATGCCCGAAATCCGCATGGGCAACATTTTTGCCCCGCCGGTCGAGATCACCTTTGAACCCTGGGTCAAAGCCTGGTCCGAGGCCTGCACCGGGCTGAACTGCGATGGCCTGTCGCGCGGGTTCTGGAATTCGGTGCGCATCGTCGTGCCCTCGGTGGTCATCTCGATCATCGTCGCCTCGGTGAACGGCTATGCCCTGGTGAACTGGAAGTTCAAAGGCTCCGAGCTGTTCTTCACCATCCTGATCTTCGGTGCCTTCATCCCCTATCAGGTGATGATCTATCCGATCGTGATCATCCTGCGCGAACTGGGGCTGATGGGCTCGGTCTGGGGGCTGGTGCTGGTGCATACGGTCTTTGGGATGCCGATCATCACCTTGCTCTTTCGCAACTATTTCTCCTCGCTGCCCGAGGAATTGTTCAAGGCGGCGCGGGTCGATGGCGCGGGATTCTGGCGGATCTTTCTGCAGGTGCTGGTGCCGATGTCGGTGCCGATCTTCACCGTCGCCGTCATCCTGCAGATCACCGGCATCTGGAACGATTTCCTGTTCGGCGTGATCTACACCAAGCCCGACACCTATCCGATGACCGTGCAGCTGAACAACATCGTCAACTCGGTGCAGGGGGTCAAGGAATACAACGTCAACATGGCGGCGACGCTGATCACCGGGATCGTGCCGCTCACCATCTACCTCATTTCCGGCAAGCTCTTCGTGCGCGGCATCGCCGCGGGCGCGGTCAAGGGCTGAGAAAGGACATCCGATGTTTGATGAATCCCAAACGGCACTGGAGGGGATTTCGGTCTCGATCCGCGATCTGCAACTGAATTTCGGCGCGGTTTCGGTGCTGAAAGACCTCAATCTCGACATTCCGAAGGGCGAATTTCTGGTGCTGCTGGGCGCCTCGGGCTGCGGCAAATCCACCCTGCTGAACTGTATCGCCGGGCTGTTGGAGCCTTCGGGCGGGCAGATCTGGATCGAGGGCAAGAATGTCACCTGGGCCGAACCTTCGGCGCGCGGCATCGGCATGGTGTTCCAGTCCTATGCGCTTTACCCGCAGATGACGGTCGAGGGGAACCTGTCCTTTGGCCTGAAGAACGCCAAATTGCCCAAGGCAGAAATTGCCCGCCGGGTGGCGCGGGCGGCCGAGATCCTGCATCTGGGGCCGCTGTTGCAGCGCAAACCCGCCGCCCTCTCCGGGGGTCAGCGGCAGCGGGTGGCGATCGGCCGGGCGCTGGTGCGCGATGTGGATGTGTTCCTGTTCGACGAACCTCTGTCGAACCTTGATGCCAAACTGCGCGCCGAGCTGCGGGTCGAGCTGAAACGGCTGCACAACAGCCTGCAGAACACGATGATCTACGTCACCCATGATCAGGTCGAGGCGATGACTTTGGCCGACCGCATCGCGATCATGAAGGGCGGGGTCATCCAGCAACTTGCCGCCCCGCTCGACATCTACAACCGCCCGGCGAACCTCTATGTGGCGGGCTTTATCGGTGCGCCCCCGATGAACTTCCTGCAGGGCCATCTGCGGGGCCTCAGCTTTGAGGGGGCGCTGACGATCCCGGTGCCGGGCTATGATTTCGCCGCCCCGCCCCCCGCCAATTGCCCCGCCGTCTTTGGCATCCGCCCCGAACATGTGCTGGTGGGCGAGGCCGCCGCCCGCGCCCCGGTGCAGACCGAGGTGGTGGTGGAAATCGTCGAGCCGATGGGGGCGGACACGCTGCTCTGGACCCGGATCGGTACGGATGAATTCCGCATCCGCATCGACGGCCAAACCGCCATTCGCAGTGGCGAAACCATCACCATCGGGCTCGATCCCGCCCGTTCCTCCCTTTTTGACGCCCGCAGCGAGCTGCGGCTTTAAACCAACAGGTGTCTGATGATCCTCTCATTGCAACTCTTCTCGGCCCGCAATTTCACCCCCTATACCAAGATCATCGCCAGTCTGGGCGCGCTTGGCTACAACGCCGCCGAGGGCTATTTTGGCAATTTCGCCGAGGCCAACGAGACCCGCGCCGCCCTTGATGCCGCGGGCATGACCATGCCCTCTCTGCATGTCCCCCTCGAGATGGTCGAGACCGATCCTGACGGGGTCAAGACGCTGGCCAAGACCCTTGGGGTGTCGCGGGTTTTCGCGCCCTGGCTGCACCCTGATCACCGCCCGACCGAGGCGGCGGGCTGGCGCGCGATTGCGGCGCGGCTGGTCACCTGCCACGCGCTGATGGCCGAGCGCGGTCTGGCCTTTGGCTGGCACAACCATGATTTCGAGATCACGCCGCTGGCCGATGGCTCGGTGCCGATGGAGATCCTGCTGACGGAGGCGCCGATGATCGACTGGGAGGCGGATATCGCCTGGATCGTGCGCGGCGGCGGCGATCCGGTGGACTGGATCACCCGCCACGGCGCCCGCATCACTGCGGCGCATTTCAAGGATCTCGCCCCGGCGGGGGAAAAGGCGGATGAAAGCGGCTGGGCCGATGCGGGCACTGGCACGATGGACTGGCCCGCGATCCATGCCGCGCTCAAGGCCCACAGCCGCTGCGAAATTCTGGTGGCCGAGCATGACAATCCCAATGATTTCGCGCGTTTTGCCCGCAATGCCCGCGCTTCGTTCCAAGCCCTGTGAGAGACTGACATGACCCAAGTTCTGCGGATCGGCCTGATCGGCTGTGGCAATATCTCGACCTCCTATCTGTCGCGGGCGGTGAATTTCAAGAACATCAGCTTCCGCGCGGTGGCGGATGTGAACCCCGAAGCCGCCGCCGCGCGCGGTGCCGAATTTGGGGTGGAGGTGATGACCCCGGAGGCGCTTTTGGCGCATCCGGAGGTGGATATGGTGCTCAACCTCACCATTCCGGCCGCGCATTACGCGGTATCGAAAGCGGCGCTGGAGGCGGGCAAGCATGTCTACTCCGAAAAGCCCTATGTGCTCAGCCTGGAGGAGGGACGCGATCTGGCCGCCCTCGCGGCGGCGCGCGGTCTGCGGCTGGGTTCGGCGCCCGATACCGTGCTTGGGTCTTCGCACCAGCTGGCGCGGCATCTGATTGATGCGGGCGCGGTGGGGCGGATCACCTCGGGCACCTGCGCGGTGATGAGCCACGGGATGGAGGCCTGGCACCCCAATCCGGACTTCTTCTTCCTGAAAGGCGGCGGGCCGATCCTTGATCTTGGCCCCTATTACATCGCCAATCTGGTACAATTGCTGGGCCCGGTCGCCCGCGTTTCGGCGCTGAGCGCCACGCCCTCGCCCACCCGCACCATCGGCTCGGAACCCCGGCGGGGCGAGGTGATCCCGGTGGAAACCCCGACCACGATCCATGCCTTGCTGGAGTTTCACAGCGGCGCGGTGATCACGCTCGTCGCCAGCTGGGATGTCTGGCAGCACGATCTGGCGCCGATGGCGCTGTATGGCACCGAGGGGACGCTGCATGTGCCGGACCCGAATTTCTTTGACGGTCCGGTGCGGCTGACCAAGGGGGCCGAGCCCGCCGATCTGCCCGCCTGGGATCACCCGCTCGGCCCGCCGAACCGCGAGATCCCCCGCGGCATGGTCGCCGATTACCGCACGGCGGGCCTGGCCGATATGGCGCAGGCAATCACCGAGGGACGCCCCCACCGCTGCAACGATGAATTCGCGCTGCATGTGGTCGAGGTGATGACCGCCATTTTGCAATCGGGCGAGGAAGGCCGCTTCATCCCGCTCACCACCCGCTGCGCCCGCCCCGAGGCTTTGGGGATCGATGCCGCGCGCGCTTTGCTAGCCTAGGAATTCTGAAATGCCCATGAATGACAAAAAGGATCGCATGAAAGGTCCGGCGATTTTCCTCGCGCAATTCGCCGGCGATGCCGCGCCTTTTGATACGCTTGCGGGGATTGCGGGCTGGGCGGCGGGCCTCGGCTACAAGGGGATCCAGATCCCCTGCGACGCCCGGTTCATCGATCTGGACCGCGCCGCCGACAGCCAGACCTATTGCGATGAAATCAAGGGGATCTGCGCCGATGCGGGGGTGGCGATCACCGAATTGTCGACGCATATCCAGGGCCAGCTTGTGGCCGTACACCCGGCCTATGCGCCACAATTCGACGGCTTTGCCCCCGAGGCCCTGCGCGGCAAGCCGCAGGCGCAGGCCGAATGGGCGGCGGGCGAGGTGATCAAGGCGGCGCGCGCCTCGCGCAACCTCGGGCTTGAGGTGCAGGTGGGGTTTTCGGGTGCCTTGGCCTGGCCCTATCTCTACCCCTGGCCGCAGCGTCCCGCCGGGCTGATCGACGAAGCCTTTGCCGAGCTGGCGCGCCGTTGGCGTCCCATTCTGGATGCACATGATGCGCTTTGCGTCGATTATGCCTTTGAATTGCATCCGGGCGAGGATTTGATGGATGGCGCCAGTTTTGAGCGTTTCCTGACGGCGGTGGAGGGCCATCCGCGCGCGGCGATTGCCTACGATCCGTCGCATTTCGTGCTGCAACAGCTGGACTACCTTGGCTTTATCGACCGATATCACGACCGCATCCGCGCCTTCCACGTCAAGGATGCCGAGTTCAATCCGACGGCGCAGCAGGGCGTCTATTCCGGCTTTGCCAATTGGGCCGAGCGCGCGGGCCGCTTCCGCAGCCTCGGCGATGGACAGGTTGATTTCTCGGCGATTTTCTCGCGGCTGACGCAATATGGCTTTACCGGCTGGGCGGTGCTCGAATGGGAATGCGCGCTGAAATCCCCGGCGCAGGGCGCGGCAGAGGGGGCGCCCTTCATCGCCCGGCATCTGATCGAGCCGACGCCGCATGCCTTTGACGATTTCGCGGGGGGCAGCGTCGACCGCAGCCAGATCCGCAGCATGCTCGGGCTTGGCGCATGAGCGGCGCGCGGATCCGGCTGGGCATGGTCGGTGGCGGGCAGGGCGCCTTCATCGGCGGCGTGCACCGCATCGCGGCGCGGCTCGACGGGCGGTTTGATCTGGTGGCGGGGGCGCTTTCGGCAGACCCCGCCCGCGCCAAAGCCTCGGCCGACGAATTGGGCATTGCCCGTTCCTACAGCGATTATGCAGAGATGGCCCGGGCCGAGGCCGCCCGTCCGGATGGCATTCAGGCGGTGGCGATTGTCACCCCGAACCATCTGCATCTGCCCGTCGCCCGCGCGTTTTTGCAGGCGGGTATCCATGTGATCTGCGACAAGCCGCTGACCGCGACCCTGCCCGAGGCCGAGGAACTGGCCCGCATCGCCAAAGCCTCTGAGGCGCTCTTTATCCTGACCCATACCTATGCGGGCTATCCGATGATCCGCGAGGCGCGGCGGCTGGTGGCCGCAGGGGCGCTGGGGCAGATCCGGGTGGTGCAGGTGGAATATGCACAGGATTGGCTGGCCCGACCCGAGAGCGGCAAACAGGCCGAATGGCGCACCGATCCCGCCCGCTCGGGCGAGGGGGGCGCGGTGGGCGACATCGGCAGCCATGCTGCACATCTCGCCTGCTATGTCAGTGGCCAGCCCATCACGGAGGTGGCCGCCGAACTCACCGCCTTTGTCGAGGGGCGGCGGGTGGATGACAATGCGCAGGCGCTGCTGCGCTTTGCGGGTGGCGCGCGCGGGATGCTCTGGGCCAGTCAGGTGGCGCCGGGGTTTGACAATGACATCCGGCTGCGGGTGATGGGGACGGAGGCGGGGCTGGAATGGAACCATGCCACGCCGAACCTGCTGCGCTTCACCCGGCTGGGCGAACCCGCGCAGACCCTGACCCGGGGTGGCCCCGGTTTTCAGGGCGCGGCGCGGGTGCCCGCCGGGCATCCCGAGGGCTATCTGGAGGCCTTTGCCACCCTCTATGCCGGGGCGGCGGATGCGATCACCGCGGGCGCCTTACCCGAGGATTTGCCCGGCATTGACGCGGGGCTGGAGGGGATGCGCTTTATCGCGGCCTGCATCTACTCGTCGCGCGCCAACGGGCAGTGGCAACGGCTGGGCTAAGGTATGGTTGCGCGGGCGATGCCGCGAAAAGCACCGCCCGCGCTTGCGGAAGGCAGGGTTGGGATGCGTGAACCTTTGTGCACCTGCGACAGCCGGTGCATTTCAGGCAAAACTGTCTGCCCGGGGGGGCGGGATTTGCCTCGTTTTTGAGATCAGCGTTTGAGCGCCCAGGCCCCGTCCGGCACCTCGCTGAGCGCGGTCTGCCAGGCATTCGTCGGGGCCACAGGCTCTGCCGCCATCGCGAGGGCCGCGTCAGAAAAGCGCTCAATATAGGCTTGGCGGTCCTGTTCGGAGCTGCGGGGCACCCCATAGGCGACATGGGAGGGGGCGACCGCAAAGCCCATATATTCCAGGGCTAGCCGGCGGACCGGCATCAACAGCGGCTCAATCGGGCCATAGACGCCCGTTTCCGAAAACCGTTCGGGCGTGCCGCCGGTGGTCACGCTGATCATCGCCCGCCGTCCCGTGAACAGGCCGGTGTCAAAGCGCCGCCCGTCCACATAGGCGAAACCATAGCTCAGCACCCGGTCGATCCAGCCTTTCATCAGCGCGGGCGGCCCGCCCCACCACAGCGGGAACTGCAGGATGAGATTGTCAGCGGCAACCACGCGGGCCTGTTCGCGCCGGATCTCGGGCGCGTAACTTTGCGTCCGCGCTGCATGTGCTTGCTCGGCCTGCACATGAAAGCGCTCCGGGTCCGCGCGGCTTTGCATGTCATGCGGCCCCAGATCGGCGCGAAACCCTTCAGCCGCGAGATCGGAGAGGGTGACGCGGTGCCCCGCCGCGCGCAGCCGCGCGGCCGCACCCTGCGCCAGGGCATGGTTGAAGGATCCCGGCTCGGGGTGGGCGACGACGATCAGGATGGTGCGTTGCTCGGTCATGGGGATCTTTCAGATCATAAAGCGCGGAATGAACAGCGACAGCTGCGGGATGAGGGCGATCAGCGCCAGAACCAGCAGGCAGATCCCGATCAGGGGCAGCGCTTCGCGGATGACCTTGAGCACCGGCACGCCCGAGATTGCCGAGGTGATGAAGAGCAAGATCCCCACCGGCGGCGTGGCCATGCCGATCACCACGTTCAGCACCACCACCGTGCCGAACTGCACCGGGTCCATGCCGATCAGCGCCTGAAACTTCATCAGGATCGGCATGGTCAGGATCAGGATCGAGATCGGCTCCAGAAACATCCCGAGGATCAGCAGGAAAATGTTCAGCAGCAGCAGGATCATCCAGGGATTGTCGGTCACCGCGAGCATGGCATTGGCGATCAGCGTCGGCACCTGCTCAAGGGTGAAGACAAAGGAAACGATGCTCGCCATCGAGGTGATGAACAGGATCGAGGTCGAGACGAGCGCGGTGGCGATCAGGGATTCCCAGACCCGGGCGATGGTCAGGTCGCGGTAGATGAAGCCGATGATCAGCGCATAACCAACGGCAACGGCGGCGGCCTCGGTCGGGGTGAAAATGCCCGCCTTGATCCCGATGAGAATGATCAGCGGCAGGATCAGCGCGGGCAGGGTGCGCCGCGTCGCCGACAGACGCTCGTGCAGGGTCATCTTGGCGGTGACGGGAAAGCCGTCACGCCGCGCGCGCCAGCTGGCATAGAAGAGCAGGCCGGTGGCGATGCCGATCCCCGGCACGATCCCGGCCAGGAACAGCTGCCCGATCGAGGCCCCCGACAACACGCCATAGATGATCATCGTGATCGAGGGCGGAATGATCGGCCCCATGACCGAGCTGACGGCGATCAGCGCGGCGGCATAGGCGGGCGGCATCCCCTGACGCGCCATCGCGGGGATGAGGATGGCGCCGAGCGCGGAGGCCTCGGCGGTGGCGCTGCCCGAAATGCCCGCGAAAAACCCTGAGGAGAGGATCGAGACCGAGGACATCCCCCCGCGCCGGTGGCCGACCATCGCGCGGGCAAACGAGACGATCCGCTCGGTCACGCCGCCGACATTCATCAGCGCACCGGCCAACAGAAACAGCGGGATGGTCAACAGCACGAACTGGTCAATGCCAGCGATCATCCGCTGCGGCAGCATCAGGGCCATCATCCCGTTGCCGGAGAGATACAGGTAAGCGGTGCCCGCAATGCCCAGGCCCAGGGCAATCGGCACGCCGGAGGCGAGGAATCCCGCAAAAAGGAGGAAAAAGCTGGTCATATCGTCTCCGGGGCGGTGTCATGTGCAGGCCAGGACGGCAGGTTGCCGAGGCATTGCGGGCGAAAGGTCATCACGAGGTCTGCCACCACATGCAGGGCCAGCAGCACCATGCCCACCGTCACGCTGATGTAGACGTAGAAAATCGACAGGCCGAGCGCCTCGCCCGTCAAAGCGGTCCAGATAAAGTCGAGCGCGGGGATGGTCTGGCGGTGGAAGCGGGAAGCAAAGTCCCAGCCGTACCAAGCCATTGCGCCCAGAAACAGCAGGATCGGAACCGCCATGACCGCCCGCAGGATCCATTGCCAGCGCGGGCTCAGCATCACCGGCACAAAATCCAGCGCCACGAATTCGCCGCGCGTATAGGCGAGCCCCAGCACGAGGAAACTCTGCCAGATCAGGAGATACCGGCACAGCTCCTCTGCCCAGATCAGGCTGTCGCTCAGCACATAGCGGTAAAAGACCTGCGCCAGCATGATCACCACGATCAACGCCATGCACAGCCCCGCCAGCGTGCGGATGATACCGACGTATCCCGCAACGAAACGGGCAAAACCTCCGGCCCTGTCCTGCATCATATTCGTCCTTTCAGGTTGCGCCTTCCCCGCGCGTGTGGGCACGGATGCGGGGAAGGTGGTCAGGGGCCATGCGTCAGGCGGGCTTGCCTGCCGCCGCAACCAGCTCCGCGATCAGCGCATCTTTCGCGGCCCATTCCGCGGTCAGCCCGGCAACCCGCGCCTGCATGTCCGCAAGGTCGGTCAGGGCGGAGAACTCAACGCCTTTGCCTTTGAGCGCCTCGCGGCCCTCAAGGTCCTGGGTCTTGGCATAGGTGAGGGTGCTGGTGACCGAGCGGCGGCCCGCTTCGGTGACGGCGGCCTGTTCCTCGGGGTTCAGACCGTCCCAGAACTGTTCGGACATCAGCGTTGCCATGTGCCAGGGGTAATGGCCCGTCAGGGTGAAATGCTTGCCCACCTCCCACAGGTTTTCGCCCATCATGGACGAGACGTTGATCTCGACCGCATCGATGACGCCCGTCTCGAGCGCGCCGTAAATCTCGCCATAGGGCAGGCCGACGGGCGCCGTGCCAACGGCCTCCCAGATCTGTTGATGCAAGGGCACCGGCACGATGCGGGTCTTGAGCCCGGCAAAGTCGGATACCGCGCTCACCTGTTTTTTGACCGACATGAAATTGCGCTGACCGGTGTCGGCCGTGGCCAGACCGACCAGACCGGCAGGGCGCAGATCATCCAGGATCTTTTGCCCGGTCTCGCCCAGGGCCAGCGCGCCAAAATGGTCGTAGTCGCGCACGAGGAAAGGCATTTGCCAGGCGTTCATCGCCTGCCGCCCGGTGACAAGCGGGATCAGCACGCCCGAGACCGCCACCACATCCATCAGCCCCGCCACCGCCCCTTCGAGCAATTGCTTGTCATCGCCGAGCTGGCGGTTCGGGAAGATCTGGACGTCAAAGCCGCCCGGCATCAATTCCTCCAGCGCATCGCGGAAGCTGGTGGTCAGGATATGCCCCGGATGCACCTCGCTGGCCGCATGGGCGATGCGCATCTTCCGGCCGGCGGCGCGGGCGACATAGGGCATGGCCACCAGCGCGCTGGCCGCAGCGACGCCTTGCAGCAGGGTTCTTCTCTTGAGCAACATTCGGGTCTCCTCCCTGAAGTGTCATGGGTCAATTCGGCGGGATGCATGTACCCCGCCCTTGCTTTTGGGATCTATGCGCCGGGCATCGGATAGTCGGCGGCGTTCAGCACCCAACCGGCCTTGGCCGAGAAATCGGCGCGCGGCGGGCTGAAGATATCGGCCAGCAGATTGGTGCCCGCCCCCGAGGCGCGGGTGGTGTGGATGACCGGCGGCGGGATGATCAGCAGGGAAGGCGCGCCCATCTCCAAGGCCTGATCGGGGTGCCAATCGGCCATATCGCTTGTCCAGGGCCAGCGCAGGTAATGCGTGAACTGCCCCTTCAGCGCCAGCGAGCCTTGCTCGAAATCATCATGGTGATGCGGCGACATCCTGGCCGGATCGCGCGGGCCTTCAAACGGGTCGAGCAGGTTCACCATCAGCGTCGTGCAGCGGAAGATCCGGCCAAAGCGTCCCGCTTCGGGGGCGACATCGAGGGAATAGTGGCGCAGGGCCCAGCCGCCCGTTGGCATCGGCCAGTCCTGCAGCGGCGGTATGTGGTGGCGCGGCGTGTCATAGGCAGTGGCATTGCCGCACAGGGCCACGAGGTCAGCATTGCGGCTGGTGAACAGGCGGACCAGTTCGCCGCCGTCGCGCGTGGTGACGCGGCTGTCGCCCGGCGGCACGAAAGCAATCGAAAAGCCGGGAACCGAGGTCGTCTGGCCGTTCCAGGTGATCTCGGCGCCGTTCTGCGGCAGCAGGACGCAATATTCGTCCGGCTGCGCGGGGCGTTCAAAAACCGCGCCCTGCGCTGCCTGACTGTAGGCGATCAGAAAGTTCTGCGCCCGGTGCAGCCAGGTCTTTCCCTCCGGGCCGCTGCATTGCGGGCCCGTCTCGTAAAACAGGGCGGCCTGCTCTTCGGCCACGAGGCCGGTCTGGTTCAGCATCGATTGGCCTGTGGTCGCCGCAAGTGCCGCGCGCGGGTCGGATTTATCGTACATCGGTTCCCTTTCCCGGCCGCCCGAGGGCTGCCGATATCTCTCTCGGGCGATCCTCTGCCCAGCGTCTGTGGCGGCCGCCCTGCGAACGGGACGCCATATTCTGTTGGCCTTTCCGGTCGCCCCGATGCGGAGCCAGGCCGCCGTGGCCGTCCGCCATCTGCGCCGGTGTTCACCGATGATGTTTCTCTTGGCGGTACATCGTTCTTACAAACGGAACATATTTGGCCAGGGTCTGCGCTGTCAAGTCCCTCCCTCCCGGGCTGTAATTGCGCGAAACAGCGGCGTCGCGCGCGGCTGACACCGGAGCAGCCGGGGCCCGCCCGCTGTCCTGTGACAGACGCGGAGGCCAGAGATAGGCGCGGCGTGAAAGTGTTTCTGAGGCGGGGCTTGGCCCGGCTCAGCCGAGCGGCAAGCTGCCCGAATGGCCCATCAGGACCGATATTTTGCGGGCTGTGTCCATCACCGCCTCGATATGCGCGGGCGCGGGCACCTCGCCGAGAGACTGGGTGAGGTCGACGATCCCCACCGCGCCGCAGACCATGCCGGTGCCATCAAGGATCGGGCTCGCAACGGTGTTCAGCCCCATCGCGGCCTGATTCGGCGCCACCGCCCAACCGCATTTGCGGATCTGCGCGAATTCGGCGGCCAGCGCCTCGGGGTCGGTGATCGTCTGCGGGGTGAAGGGCGTCAGGGTGCCGGTCAGAACCCGCTGCTGGAAGGCGGGCGACGAGAAGGCGGTGGCAACCTTGCCTTGGGCTGAACCGTGAAACGACAGCAAAGATCCCACGCGGACGCCGATCTCAATGGGGGAGGGGCCGGGGATGGTGGTGATCACCAGCATCCCGTCGGGCGTCAGTTGCGAGGCCACGGCGGAATGGCCGAGCCGGTCGCGCAGCGCCAGCAGCGAATCCCGGGTCGAGCCCACCAACCCGCTGTTGTCGAGCACGGCCTGGCCCAACGACACCAGCTTATACCCGATTTCATAGCGTTCTGAATCCTCGTGCTGCAGGACGTATCCTTGCTGCACAAGGGTTTGCAGATGCCGGTGGATGCGGCTCTTGCTGGTGCCGAGGGCGGTGGCAAGGCTGGTGACCCCGACGCCGCGTCCGGTGCGCGCCACCTGCTCAACGATTTGCAGCGTGATGATGACGGACTGCAGCCCCTCGGCTGATTTCAGGTCATTCTCGGGCATCCGCATCTTCTTCCTCATAGGTCTCTCCAAGGTCTTACAACCGCATCTCTTCGCCGTGCAACCGTGCAGGTTTCGGCGGCATCCGCGATCAACGGCGCCGCCACGCGCCACTTCGGCGCTTGACAAGCGCAGCAATCGAAAAATAATAGAACACAGTTCCGATCAGCGGGACAAGTTGAATCTGCAGGCGCTGGCGGCCTGCCGCCCCTGACAAGCTGCTGCCGCAGCTGCTGCCGTCCCGCCGCATCGGTCCGGCGGGCAAAACTGCACCTGAACCCGGAAGGAAACACCATGACATCTTCGGATACGATGACCCCCGAGCAGGCGGCGCATATCGCCGATATCCTGCAGGGCGCGGTGGATCCGCATGTGCACAGCGGCCCCTCGATCGCGCCGCGCGCGGTGGATCATCTGGAACTGGCCCGGATGCTGTCCGAAGCAGGCTTCGCGGCGGTGGTAACCAAGGACCACGACTATGCCGGCGTGATGTGCGCCGCGATGATCGGCCATCATTACCCCGAGCTGAAAACCAGGGTGTTTTCGGGCATTGCCTTGAACAATGTGGTGGGCGGGCTGAATGCCTACGCGGTGGAGCATACCGCCGCGATGGATGGCAAAATCGTCTGGTTGCCGACGCTCTCGGCCGAAAATCATCTGCGCTGGCAGGCGGGTTCGGGCTGGTCGCATCCGGCCTCGACGCAAAAGATCCGCCCCGCAAGCGCGGTGCCGTTGTTTGATGCGGGCGGCCGGATGCTGCCCGAATTGCTCGACGTGCTGGATGTCTGCGCCGCCACCGGGCTCGCGCTTGCCAGCGGGCATATCCATGTCAGCGAAACCAAAAAGGTCTTTGCCGAGGCGAAACGGCGCGGCGTTGAGCGGCTGATTTTCACCCATCCCGAGGACATCGTCGGCGCCACCATGGAGGATACGGTGGAAATCGCCGATATGGGCGCGCAGGTCGAGCATTCTTTGGCCTTCTTCCTTGAAGGGTCGAAGTTCCGCACCCGGACCACGGAAGAGCTGCAGCATTTCATTGACCGCGTCGGGACCGGGCGGACGATTTTGTGCTCGGATCTGGGGCAGGTGGGCACGCTGACGCCGCTGGAGGGGTTCCGGCAGGCGGTGGCGACCTGTCTGGCGCTTGGCTATTCGGATGCGCAGATCCGCGCGATGGTGAGCACGAATGCCGCGCAGGTCATCGGGCTGGACGGCTGAAGCAAAGCCCGAGGCAGGCGCGAAACACCTCAGCAGCGGCGGTTTCGCCGCAAAAGGACAGGATATGGCAGAGCAGGACATCTACATTCTCGGGGCCGCACGGACGCCGATTGGCAGTTTCGGCGGCGCGCTTTCTGGTCTGGGGCCGGACAGGCTGGGCATCATCGCCGCGAAGGAGGCGATTGCCCGCGCGGGCATCCCGGCCGAAGCGGTGGACAATGCGGTGGTGGGCAATGTCATTCCGACGCAGCCGGGCGATCTCTATCTCGGGCGGGTGATCGGGCTGGGCGCGGGTCTGCCGGCCAGCTCGCAGGGGCTGACGCTCAACCGTTTGTGCGGATCGGGGGCGCAGGCCATTGCGACGGCGGCAAGCATGATCCGCGCGGGCGAGAGCCGCATCGCGCTGGCCTGCGGGGCCGAGGTGATGAGCCGCGCGCCCTATTCGCTGGGCGAGATGCGGGCAGGCCGCAAAATGGGTGATGCCACGGTGACCGATTGGATGCTGGGCGCGCTGACCGATCCCTTTGGCTGCGGCGCGATGGGGATCACGGCCGAGACTGTGGCCGCGCGCCACGGCATCACCCGCGAAGATCAGGACGCATTCGCCGCCGAAAGCCAGCGCCGGGCGGGGGAGGCGCTTGCCGAGGGCCGCTTCTTGCCCGAGATCGTGCCGGTGCCGGTGCCGGTTCCAAGCCGCAAGGGCGACACGCTTGTCCGGCAGGATGAATATCCGCGCGCGGGCACCACGGCGGCGCAACTGGCGGCCCTGCGCCCGGCCTTTCGCACGGATGGCACGGTGACGGCGGGCAATGCGAGCGGCATCAATGACGGGGCGGCGGCCGTGGTGCTGGCGGGCGGTGCCGAGGTTGCCGCGCGCGGTCTCGTGCCGATGGGACGTCTGCTGTCCTGGTCGGTTGCCGGTGTGCCGCCCGAGGTCATGGGGCTCGGCCCGGTCGAGGCGGTTCCGCTGGCGCTGGTGCGGGCTGGGCTGACGCTTGCGGATATGGATGTGATCGAGTCCAATGAAGCATTTGCGGCGCAGGCCATTGCGGTGAACCGTCTGCTGGGTCTGTCGGCGGCAAAGGTGAACCCCAACGGCGGCGCCATCGCTTTGGGGCATCCTTTGGGGGCGACGGGCACCATTCTGACCGTGAAAGCCCTCTATGAGTTGCAGCGCACCGGCGGGCGGTTCGGGCTGGTGACCATGTGCATCGGCGGCGGGCAGGGGATTGCTTTGGTGGTCGAAGCTCTGGCTTCGTCCGCATCTTAAGGGAAACGACAGGGAGAATGCGATGACACAGAACCTGAGGGCGCGCATCAGGGCGGGCGAAGTGCTGATCGGGAGTTTCCTGAAAACACCCGCGCCGCAATCGGTTGAAATCATGGGCCTCGCCGGGCTCGATTTCGTGGTGGTCGATCAGGAACATGCGCCGATTGATCTGGGGCAGATGGATTTGCTCTCGCTCGCGGCGCGGGCGGTGGGGTTGCCCTTGCTGTCGCGGCGCTGGGGGGCGGGCACCGACTGGATTGCGCCGCTTCTGGATCTGGGCCTGACCGGGGTGATGGTGCCGCATGTGCTTGACCGCGACGGCACCGAGAAAATCTGCGACGCCGTGCGCTTTTCACGCCGCAAGCGCGGCCTGTCGCCTTCGCCCCGGGCGGGAAACTATGGCGGCATGAGCATCCCGGACTACCGCGCCGCCAGCGATGAGACGAGCGTGGTGATCGTCCAGATCGAGGATGAAAGCGCGCTGGATCATCTGGATGAGATTGCGGCCTGCGCCGATGTCGACATGCTGTTCATCGGCCCTGCTGATCTGTCGCAATCCATGGGCCTGGCCTTTCCCTCGCCCGACCTCGACCTTGCGATTGAGCGGGTGATCGCGGCGGGCAAACGCGCGGGCACCGCGGTGGGCCTGTTTGTGGGCGCGGCCGCGCAGATCCCGGCATGGCGGGCGAAAGGGGTGACGTTCTTTGTCTGCGGGTCAGATCAGGCGATCCTGCGCAAAGGCGTGGCCGAAATGATGGCCACCGCCAAGGGCTGAATGGCGCCCGGCTCTGCGCTCCGAACGCCGGGTTTTGCGACAGGCAAGGGCTTTGCGACACGCCGGGCTTTTTGAAGCGCGGGGTCTCGCGAAGCGCCATTGGGATCGGCAGCGGCCCCCGTCACCGGGAGCCGCGCGGTGGCCCTCAGGCCGCTCTGCCGTGTTCCGTGGCCCAGCCCGCGCCGGTCTGCCCCATGCGGAACTGCCCTACAAGCTGCTGCAGGTCATGTGCCTGACCATCCAGCGCCATGCAGGCGGCCGAGGTTTCCTCGAATGTGGCGGCACTTTCCTGCTGGGCGCGGTCCAGCTGGCTGACCGCCGAGTTGATTTCGGAGATCCCCGCCGCCTGCTCATCGGCCGAAGACGCGATGTCGCCGACATGGCTGGAGATCACGCCGATCGATTCCATGATCGATTTCAGCGCCTCGCCCGTGCGGCCGACCAAGGTCACCCCGCTTGCCACCTGCACCCCCGATTTCGAGATCAGCTCATCGATTTCGCGTGCCGCCGCAGAGGAGCGTTGCGCCAGTTCGCGCACCTCCGAGGCAACGACGGCAAAGCCGCGTCCTGCCTCGCCCGCGCGGGCGGCCTCAACCCCGGCGTTCAGCGCCAGCAGGTTGGTCTGGAAGGCAATATCGTCAATCACATCAATGATCTTCGAGATTTTCTCGGAGGAGGCCTGAATCGCCTGCATCGCCGTCACGGTTTCCTCGACCACGGTGGTGGTGGTGTCGGCCTTTTTCGAGGTTTCACGCACCAGACCATCGGCATGACGCGAGCTTTGCGCCGCCGATTTGACCGATGCGGTCAGCTCGTTCAGCGCGGCGGCGGTTTCCTCCAGCGTGGCGGCGGTATTCTCGGTTTGCCGCGACAAATCGGTGGTTGCCCGGCTGATTTCCTGCGTGCCGCCCGCAATTTCACGGGTGGCGCTGCTGATCGAGGAGACCAGTTGCGTCAGGTGGTCAACGGTGTTGTTGAAGTCCAGCCGGAGCGGATCGTAGACCGCCGGGAATTGCCCGTCGATGGCGACATCCAGATTGCCCGATGCCAACCCGCGCAGACCGACGGCCAGATTGTCGATGACCTTGGCAAGTTCTGCGGCCCGTTCGGCCCGCTCGCGCTCGTCCTTCTGGCGCATCTCTTCGCGCTCGGCCAGGGTGCGTGCCTCGCGCTCCTGATCCTGCAGCCGCCGCTCTTCGCGTTCCTGCCGGCTGCGTTCCTCATCGGCCAGGCGGCGCTCGCGCTCGACCTCGGCCTGATCGCGCAGGCGCGCCTGTTCGGCTTCCAGCCCCGATTTCTCCAACAGGTTCTGCCGCAACGCCTCGACCGATTTCGCCATATCGCCGATTTCATCCCGGCGGTCGGCGCTGGGAACCACAATGTCATAGGACCCGTCCGCCAGCGCGTTGACCGCGCCCAGCATGTCGCCCAGCGGCTGCCGGACCATGCGCCCGGAGGCGATGACAATGGTCACGAGGGTCATTGCCAGGATGACCAGACCCCCGATGATCGTCGCGATCACCTCATTGCGCACCGGCGTCGAAAAGACGGCGGCGGGCACGTCGAGGATGGTGGCCCAGGTGCGGTTCATGCCCGGGGCGGTGAACGGATAGATCAGGCGCGTGGTGTTGTCGTTAAAACCACGCACGACACGGGGCTTGCCGTCGGCGAGGGCTGCCTGAAGGTCATCTTTGCCGGTCTCTTCATAGGCTTTGGTCAGCAGCGCGGAATCCGGATTGGCGACCCAATTGCCCGCGCTGTCGACCAGCATCATCCGACCGCCGTCGAATGTCTCCATCTGTGCCATCATCGTCGACATATTGTTCAGCGTGATGTCGACGCCGGCAATACCAATGATCTGGCCATTTGACCGCACCGGCACCGCGAGCGAGGTCATCATGACACCGCTGGTGTCGGAATAGGGCATCGTTGCCACGCTTTTGCCGCTGCTCAGGGGCACGGCAAAATATTCCTGATCCTGCGCAATGGCAAAGGTTGAAAAATCAAGACCGCCGTTGGCGTTCTTTGTCCAATAGGGGGTGAAAACACCATCTTCATTGTTGCCGTCGTCACCCGACAGGAGGGTGTTGGTCGGACCGTCGGGAATACCGGCCATCCAGGCGGAGTAGAGATTGGGATATTGCAACGGCACCTGCCCCAGCATCTCCTTGACCCCGGCCTTGGTCGCGCCGCCCGCCTCGATATAGCCCGCGATCATCGCGCTCAACGCCGTTGCGGTGGAGCTGGCGACGGTCATCTGCAAGCCGACCTGACCCGCAGCCCAGCTGGCCTTTTGCGTGGCGAGTTCCATGACCTGCGCATTGACCTTGGTCGAGGTTCGCCACCCGGAGACGGCTGTATAGGCAAGCACAATGACCGTGATCGCTGCCCCTGCTGCCAACAACAGCTTACCCGAAACACTGTAAACATATTTCTTCATGACATCGATCCCATCGAGTTTCACGCTCGGGTGTTTCACAAAAACTGCAACAACTGGTAAATTCACGTCTGTACCCCGGGGGCAAAGCGCTGAATTGCCGGATCAAGGTTAGGATTTTGTGACCATGGCCTGTCACGCCGGATGCCCGTCACGCCGGATAACCGTCACGCCGGATGCCTGGCGCGGGGGGGGAGGCCGGAACGCGCGGGCGTCCGTGGGGCGCGGGTGTTGTTTCCTGCGGCGCGCCAGGTTGTCCGCGCGCCAGATCCTTTGCCTGCCGGTTTTTGTGTGCCGGTTTTGTGCGTGCCAGTTCTTCGCGCGTCGCAATGCCGGGTGACGCGTCTCAGCCTGCCGCGTCTCAGCGTGCCGCGTCTCGGGGGCTTGCGCCACAGCGGCAGCTTTGCTGTCCCGAAGCCCGGCGGTTCGGGACAGGGGCCGCGCCCGGAAAAAGCGGCGGGCGGATCGTCTTGCCGGGGATCAGGCCGGCTGTCGCCATGAAGGGGTGGTCTTGGCGAAAAATGCAGCAATGCCTTCGCGGGTCTCCTCGGTCTCCCAGCAATCGGCCAGCGCAGTGGCGGTCAGGGTCGCCGCCGCGCGCGGGTCGGGACCGGCGAGGGCACGGCACAGCGCCTTGGCCGAGGCGACCGCGCCCGGCGCGCAGTCGAGGACGGCGGCGACCTCGGCTTCAATCGCCGCCTCCATCCCCTCTGCGGTGCAGATCTGCGCCACCATCCCGGCCCGGTGCAAAAAGGTCGCGTCAAAAGGCTTGCCGTTGAAAAACACCTGCCGGGCAAAGGCTTCGCCCATGCGCGCCAGCACGAAGGGGCCAATCGTCGCCGGGATCAGCCCCAGACGCGTCTCGGTCAGGGCAAAGCGGGTGCCTTGCTCGGCGACCACGATGTCACAGACCGCCACCATGCCAATGCCGCCCCCATAGGCGGCACCATGTACTTTGCCGATCAGTGGCTTCGGCAGTGCATTCAGCGTCCCCAGCATCTGGGCCAGGGCGCCCGCCTCGGCCATTTTGCCCGCGCGGTCGCTGTCGGCCTGCGCGCGCATCCATGCCAGATCGCCCCCGGCGCAAAAACTCTTGCCCTCGCCCGAGAGCACAACCACCCGTACCGCAGGATCCTGCGCAAGCTGCGCCGCAGCCTCGGTCAGCTCGGCGATCATCTGCGCATTCATCGCATTGTGCTTGTCCGGCCGCGCCAGGGTCAGTTGTGCAACGCCGCGCCTGTCGGTCCTCAGGCGGATGGTGGCAAAGGTCATTGGATCTGCTCCCTTGGTCAGGCGGACATGGTGTGAATGCGGGCGAGATAGGCCTCTGCCTCGGCCAGGATTTCGGTGTCGATTCCGGTGTGAAAGCCGCACTCTTGCAGCATGGTCACCAGGGGCCGGGTTGAGACATTGCCCTTGGCGCCCGGCGCATAGGGGCAGCCGCCAAGGCCGCCGACCGCGCTGTCAAAGGTGCGCAGCCCCATCTCGACGGCGGCGGCGACATTGTGCAGTGCCCTGTCGCCCGTGTCATGAAAATGCCCGGCGAGTTGTGCGGGCGCCACATCCCTCAAAAGGTGATCGAGCAGGCGCCGCACCTGATCAGGCGTGGCCCGGCCGATGGTATCCCCCAGGGAAACCTCATAGCAGCCCATCGCCAGCAGCTGCTGCACCACATCGCCAACCGCCGCCGGGGCGACCGCGCCATCATAGGGGCATTCGGTCACGCAAGAGACATAGCCGCGCACGGCAATTCCGGCCGATTGCGCCGCCGCCATCACCGGGGCAAAGCGCGCAAGGCTATCGGCAATGCTGCAGTTGATGTTCTTGCGGCTGAAACCTTCGGAGGCCGAGGCAAAGACCGCGATTTCATCCGCCTTCGCGGCCTTCGCCGCCTCAAACCCCTGCATGTTCGGGGTGAGAACCGCGTAATCGGTTTGGGCGGCGCGGGTGATCCCGGCCATCACCTCGGCCGCATCGGCCAGTTGCGGCACCCATTTCGGCGAGACGAAACTGGTCGCCTCGATCTTCTGAAACCCGGCGGCGGACAAAAGATCAATCAGCGCAATCTTTGCCGCGGTCGGGATGATCCGGCTTTCGTTCTGCAGCCCGTCGCGCGGCCCCACCTCATAAATCCGAATGCTCTCCGTCATGCGGCGGTCTCCTCCTCCCCAAAGCTGATCAGCACTGCGCCGCCCGATACCGCATCGCCGGTGGCGCAATGCACCTTGGCAATGATCCCGGTGCGCGGCGCCACCAGCGCGGTTTCCATCTTCATCGCCTCGATCACACCCAGTCTGTCTCCCTCGGTCACGCTGTCGCCTTCGGTCACGCGCAGCGCGACGATGGTGCCGGTCATCGGGGCCAGCACGGCGTGGCCCTGCGCGGCCGTCGCGGCGCGGCCGTCGCGCGGATCGGGCAGGGTCAGATCCCATACCGTGCCCGCCATTTGTACCGAAATCAACCAATCGGCACGCCGCGCCCGCGTCACCACCCGTGCCGCGATCCGCCGCGCGCTGTCACCAGAGCGCGCGTGGATCATAGTTCCGTCCTGCACCATCCGGTCGAGCACGACCTCTTTGTCCCCGCCCGAGAGGGTGATGCGTCCCCCGCCCTGCAGGGTCAGCCGCCGTTCGATCATCTCTCCCGCGTGCATCAGCCGGAGCGCATGGGCGGCGCTGCCCCAAAGACGCCAGCCGAGCGCCGGATCGCCGGGGTCAAGCCGGAGGGCGGCGAGGGCGGCCAGTGCAATCGCCTCTTCGTTCAGCGGCGTGGCGGTGGTCAGCGCGGCCAGATTTCGCCCGATCAGGCCGGTGTCGAACTGCCCCTGTTGAAACCCGTCATGCAGCGCCAGCCGGGCGAGAAACTCGGCATTGGTCGCGCTGCCCGCCACATGGGTGTCGCGCAGCGCGGTGACCAGCCCGGCAAGTGCCGTGGCGCGGTCGGGGCCATGGGTGATGACTTTGGCAATCATCGGGTCGTAATGGGGGCTGATGTCATCGCCGCTGCGCACGCCGGTGTCATTGCGCGCGGTTTCCGAGAAGACGAGATGTTCCAGCCGCCCGGTGGCGGGCAGAAACCCCTTGGCCGGATCCTCGGCATAGAGCCGCGCCTCAAAGGCATGGCCGGTGATGGTCAGGTCTTTCTGGGCCATTGGCAGGGGGGCGCCAGCGGCGATGCGCAATTGCCATTCGACCAGATCAACGCCGGTGATCGCCTCGGTGATCGGATGCTCCACCTGCAGCCGCGTGTTCATTTCCATGAACCAAAAGCCATCGGGGCGCAGCGGGCCGGAACCATCGACGATGAACTCGATGGTGCCCGCCCCGCTATAGGCAATGGCCTCGGCGGCCTTGACCGCCGCGCTGGTCATCGCAGCGCGCAATTCGGGTGTCATGCCGGGGGCGGGGGCCTCTTCGATCACCTTTTGATGGCGGCGCTGCAATGAGCAGTCGCGTTCAAACAAATGCACGACATTGCCATGATTGTCGCCAAAGACCTGCACCTCGATATGGCGCGGCGCGGTGATGTATTTCTCAACCAAAACATGCGGATCGCCGAAAGAGGCCTGACCCTCGCGCTGCGCCGAGGCGAGGGCTTCGGCAAAATCCCCGGGGCGCTCGACCATGCGCATGCCTTTGCCGCCGCCGCCCGCGCGGGCCTTGATCAGCACCGGATAGCCGATGCGGGCGGCCTCCCCGGCCAGAAAGCCAGCCTCCTGATTGCTGCCCTGATAGCCCGGCACCACCGGCACCCCCGCCGCGATCATCAGATCTTTTGCCGCATCCTTCAGCCCCATCGCCCGGATGGCGGCGGCAGAAGGGCCGACAAAGACCAGACCCGCCGCCGTCACCGCCTCCACAAAGTCCGGGTTTTCCGAGAGAAAGCCATAGCCCGGATGGATGGCCTCGGCCCCGGTGGTTTTGGCGGCGGCGATGATCGCCTCGGCGCGCAGATAGCTTTGCGCCACCGGGGCTGGCCCGATATGCACCGCCTCATCGGCCAGGCTGACATGCAGGGCATCGCGGTCGGCATCGGAATAGACCGCCACCGTGGGGATCCCCAGCCGCTGGGCGGTGCGGATGATGCGGCAGGCGATTTCGCCGCGGTTGGCGATCAGAAGTTTGGCAAAAGGCGGTTTCATCATCACATCCTGAACAGGCCAAAGGTCGTGTCTTCGACCGGCGCATTGAGCGTTGCGTGCAGCGAGAGGGCGATCACCTCGCGGGTTTTGCGCGGGTCAATGATCCCGTCATCCCAGAGCCGCGCCGAGGCATAGAGCGGGCGCGACTGGCGGTCGAACATCTCGATCGTCGGACGTTTGAATTCTTGTTCTTCTTCCGCGCTCCAGCTGCCGCCCTTGGCCTCGATCCCCGCGCGTTTGACATCGGCCAGCACGCCGGACGCCTGCGCGCCGCCCATGACCGAGATGCGGGCATTCGGCCACATCCAGACGAAACGCGGCCCGAACGCCCGCCCGCACATGCCGTAATTCCCCGCGCCATACGAACCGCCGATGATCACGGTGATCTTGGGCACCGAGGCGGTGGAGACGGCATTGACCAGCTTGGCGCCGTCCTTTGCTATGCCACCCGCTTCGTATTTTGAGCCGACCATGAAGCCGGTGATGTTTTGCAAGAAGAGAAGCGGGATCTTGCGCTGACAGCAGAGCTGAATGAAATGCGCCCCCTTCAGCGCGCTTTCCGAGAAGAGCACGCCGTTGTTCGCGATGATCCCGACCGGCACCCCGTCGATATGCGCAAACCCGGTGAGCAATGTCGTGCCATAGCGCGGCTTGAACTCGGCAAAATCCGAGCCATCCACAAGGCGGGCGATGATTTCGCGCGCGTCATAAGGGGTTTTGTCATTGGCGGGCACCACGCCCATCAGCTCTTCCGCCGGATAGAGCGGCGGTTTCGGCGGCAGCAGATCAATCCCCGGCTGCGGTTTTGGCCCCAGATGACGGACGATTTCGCGCGCAAGGGCGAGCGCATGCCGGTCATCATCGGCCAGATAATCTGCCACACCCGAGAGGCGGGTATGGGTGTCGCCGCCACCGAGGGTCTCGGCGTCAACAATCTCGCCGGTGGCGACTTTGACCAAGGGCGGACCGGCCAGAAAGATGGTTCCCTGTTCGCGCACGATGATCGTCTGATCGCTCATCGCGGGCACATAGGCGCCGCCTGCGGTACAGGAGCCCATCACCACGGCGATCTGGGTGATGCCCTTCGCGCTCATCCGCGCCTGATTGTAAAAGATGCGGCCAAAATGGTCGCGGTCGGGGAAAACTTCATCCTGATTGTTCAGGTTCGCACCGCCGGAATCCACGAGATAGATGCAGGGCAGGTGGTTTTCCTCGGCAATTTCCTGCGCGCGCAGATGTTTTTTGACGGTCATCGGGAAATAGGTGCCGCCTTTGACGGTGGCGTCATTGCACAGGATCATGCAATCGCGCCCCTCAACCCGGCCGATCCCCGCGATCGCCCCGGCCGAGGGGATTTCATCGTCATAAAGCCCGGAGGCGGCGAAAAGCCCCACTTCCAGAAACGCCGCGCCGGGGTCGAGCAGCCCGGCGATGCGGTCGCGCGGCAAGAGTTTCCCCCGCGCCACATGCCGGGCGCGCGACGCGACGGGGCCACCCTCAAGGATCCGCGCGGCCTCGGTGGCGATGGTGTCATATTGCGCCAGCATCGCGCGGCGGTTCTCGGCAAACTCGGGAGCGGTTGGCGTCAGGCTGCTTTTCAGGATCGTCATATGTCCTCGGTCTCCGATGGTTCTGTGGTGATGCCGCGGGGGCGTCAGCGCTGCATGAGTTGCGGCAGCAAAAGCGTGATCTGGGGAAAGCAGAGCAAAATCAGCAGCAGCACGATTTCCATGGCCAGAAACGGCAGGATCCCGCGAAAGATCGTGCCCAGCGGCACCCGCGTCTGCGCCGCGGCCACATAGGCATTCAGGCCCAGCGGCGGCGTCAACAGCCCGATCTCCACCGTTTTGGTGACCACGATCCCGAACCAGACCGGGTCATAGTGCAGCGCCATCGCCGTGGGAAACGCCAGCGGCATGGCAAGCGACAAGATGGCGAGCTGGTCCATGAACATGCCCATCACCAGCAAGATCACGATGATGATCGCCATGATCGCCTCACGCGGCAGATCCGTGGTGGCGACGAATTCCAGCAGGCCCTGGGTGATCCGGGTAAAGGCCAGATAATTTGAGAAAATCGCCGAACAGGCCACGATGGTGACAATCATCACGGTGGCCCGGATGGCGCCGCTGACCGAGCGGTTGAAGGCGGCGAAATGCAGGCTGCGCTGAAACAACACGATGATCAGCGCGCCCATGACGCCGAGGGCCGCCGCTTCGGAGGGGGAGGCGATGCCGCCATAGATGGCGCCGATGACGGTGACCATCAACAGGAGCATCGGCAGCACGTGGCGGCTTTCGCTGATGGCGGTTTTCAGGACAAAGGGCGCGCCTTTCGGGGCCTGATCGGTGGTGCTGGCGATGATTTTGATCACCACGGCCAGACCGATTGCGGTCAGAAATCCGGGAATGATGCCCGCGATGAACAATTTGCCAATCGAGGTTTCGGTCAGCACGCCGTAGACCACCAGCACGATGGAGGGCGGCACCACCACGGCGAGCGTGCCGCCGACGCTGACCACGGCCGCGGCCAGCCGGTCGGAATAGTTGTGCCGCCGCATCTCCGGGAAGGCCGAGGAAGCCATCGCGGCGGTGGAGGCGGTGGAGCTGCCCACCAGCGCGGCAAGGATGACCGAGGCCGCCACGGTGGCCATCGCCAGGCCACCCTTCACATGCCCGATCCAGGATTGGCAGGCCACAATCGCGCGGCGGGTGACGTCGCCTGCGGTCAACAGCTCGGCCATCAGGATGAACAGCGGGATCGCCACCAGGATGAAGGAGGAGGAGGAGTCGAAGAAGGTCCGCTCCAGCACCGACAGCGCCGGGCGCAGCCCGAGTTGCGTGGACAGCCCCACGAAGCCTGCGATGCCCATGGCAAAGGCGATCGGAATCCGGATGGCCATCAGCACGGCCAGCAGGAGGAGTATTGCGGCAAATGTTAGCATCGACTGAACTCGCGCTCCAGTGAGGTGCAGGGCGGTTGCACGCGCGACCGCCCCGGGGTGGCTTGAGGGGGCGGCGTTCTATTGGCTGGTGGCCGCGCGATAGGTCTCAAGCACCGCTTCCGCTTGCGGGTTGTTCAGCCGCGCGACCCAATCGGTACCGACGGCGGCAAGCGCGGTGCTCACCTCGGCCAGCTCTTCGGGCGTGAATTCATAGGTATCAATGCCTTGTGCTTTCCACTCGGCAATCAGCCCGGCAACCGACGCATCCTGCGCCTGCGCGACATGCAGGGCCGTCTCGCCGCCCAGCTGCAGCAGTTTCGCCTGCACATCCGCCGCGAGACCGTCAAAAACCTCGGTCCGCATCACCATGATAAAGCTGTAACCGCCAAACGAGCCATTGGTGGAGATGTATTTCACCACCTCGTTCAGCTTGTAGCCCGGCACCGAGGGCAGCGGGAACAATACCGCATCCAGACGGCCCCGCTCGACGGCGGTATAGACCTCGGGTCCCGGGATCGAGATACCGACGGCCCCCAGAGCCCGCGCGGTCATTGCCTGGGTCGAGCCGGAGGTGCGCACGTCAAGCCCGGTCCAGTCTGCGGGCTTGCCCAGACGCTCTTTCGACAAGACCTGATAGGGCGGCAGCACGAAACCAAAGAGCGGCGTCACGCCGGTGGCAAGGATCTCGTCGCGCAGCGGGCCTTCCGCCAGCAGTTTTTGCAGCGCCACGGTTCCCTGTTCGGCAGAGCCGTAAAAGCCCGGCAGCCCGACCACCGAATTCAGCGGCAGGACTTCGGCATGGTAGGAGGCGCCGAGCAGGGCGACATCCAGAATGCCATTGGCCACGGCGTCAAGCTGCGCATTGGCTTTCGCCGCCTGCTCTGCCGGGAAATGCTCAAAGGTCACCGCGCCATCGGTGGCTGCGGTGACCGCCGCCATCCACTTCGCCGTGCCCTCGATGGTGATGATATGGCTGGTGGACTGGAAATCCCCCAGCCGCAACGTTTCCGCCCCGGCAGACCCCGATCCCAGCGCCAGAACGCCGGTCAGTGCCACCACCAATTTGCGTGCAATGTTCATGTCGTTTCCCTCCCTTTTATATGCGTGCTTAGCGTTGAGGCTCCGGGCGATGGACCAGCGTGTCATGGATCAGCCGCAGGACCAGCACACCGCATCCCAGCGGGATGACGGCATAGGCATAGCCCAGCGGCCAATCCACGGCGCCATATTGGACATCGCCATGCATCAGTGCCTTCAGGGCAAATTTTCCGGACATATAGGTGACGGCCCCGAAAAAGGCCGTTGACAGCAAAAGGCGCGCCTTGGCGATCAGCCAGCCCATGCGGCCGGGCAGATTGTTGGGCAAAAAGTCCAGCGCCAGATGCCCGCCGTCCCGAAAGACATAGGACAATGACAGCGTTGCCAGTGCCGGCATCAGATAGAGTGCCGTCAGCTCGAACTGGATCTGTACCGGCCGGTTGAAGAACAGCCGGAGCAGGATGTCGCCATTGATGATCACCGCAACGGCGATCAGCGCGAGGCACCCTGCAAAATGCAGGATGTCCTCAATTTTGCTCAGAAGTCTCCCGAAAATCTGCAACCTTGCCTCCCTAGCTGGTTGCTTCTCAGGCGCGTTCAGCGCTTGGGAAGATCGACAATGACAGAGCCCACCGCAGAGAGTTCGCCATCCTGCTGCTCGGCCCGCTGCTGGATCTCCAGCTTGTGGCGGCCGTTTTCTTCAAATTTGCGGGTGACGGTGCCGTGGATCAGGATGATGTCGCCTTCCGGGTTGTGACGGCGCACCTGACATTTGGCCTGCGCGAGGAAGCCGTCATCGCCCATCCAGTTGGTGACCTGATGCGTCAGCCAGGAGGTCCGCTCCGGGCCGTAGTCATAGGCGCCCGGCGCACCAACCTCCAAGGCAAATTCTTCTTCCCAATGAACACGTTCCGGGCAATCGGGAATGCCAAAGCGGTTCTTGATCCCGGCGCTGGGGTGCTTTTGCTGCAGCTGCCAGGCGAGTTTGTTGGCACGGATGTAAAGACCGCCCCAGCCCTGTGCGTAGCAGATAAAGCCGGTGGCCGTCATCGGCCCCTTGACCATCGTGGGCAGCTCCTCGCCCACGGCGACATCATCCCAATAACGGGTTTCGGCGCCGCGAATGCTCTCTTGCTCATAATATTTGTAATAGGCGTCGAGCTCTTCCTGCGTGTAGACGCGGCGGCCCTTTTCCTTGGCCTCGGTGTATTTGGTGCCGCTTTCGCGTGCTTGATCGCGGTCGGTGCGGAAACACCAGCTGTCGGCCTCGGCCAGCATCTCGCCGGTTTTCGCGTCATAAAAATCAACGTGATAGATCTGCTGGATCGCCTTGCCCGCAAAACGGGTATCATGCTCGATCAGATCCTTGAGGTAGGCCTCGGTGCGGAACTCGGTGTTGCGCAGGATCGGCTTGTGCCAGGTCCAATTGGCCCCCGACCACATCGCATGCACCCCCGGCAGCCCGCCGACATAGCCCGAAATGATCCGGCTGGTCGCAAAGAGAAAGCTGGGCAGGGCGACGACATCGCCATATTTCGTGGTTTTTGCGTAATCCGGATCGCACCAGAGCGGATTGTCATCGCCGATCCCATGCGCGTAATGGCGGATATTGTCGCGGGTCGCTTCATAGCACCAGGGTTCGACGGTTTTCTCGATCTTCACGCCGACGCGTTGGCGCAGATCTTCCAGGCCCTCTTCGGTGATCTTGGGAAATTTCCGGTGCAGTGTTTCGTTCATGTGCTTCTCCTCCAATGGGTGTCCGAGGGCGGCTATTCGACCGCCACCCGGTTCTGAGCTTCCTGATCGCGCAGGATTTTCCGGTTCACCTTGCCCGCCGGGGTCTTCGGCAGGCTGGTGACGAATTCGATCTGACGGGGGTATTCGTGGCGGCTGAGCTTGGTGCGCACGAGGTCCTGAATCTCATCGCTCAATCCGTCCCGCGGGGCGGATTTCAGGATGATGAAGGCTTTGACCACTTGCCCCCGCAGCGCATCGGGCACGCCGATGGCGGCACATTCGGCCACATCGGGGTGGCGCAGAATGGCATCCTCAACCTCCACCGCGCCGATGGTCCAGCCCGCCGAGATGATCACGTCATCGGCGCGGCCGCCGTGGTAGAAATAGCCATCCGCATCGACCCGGCCGAGGTCCTTGGTCGGGAACCATTCCCCGCGTTTCTTCACCATCAACTCGCCGGTTTCGCCGGGTTTCGCGGGCGTGCCGTCGGGGAGTTGCACCTCGACCTCAACCCCCGGCACCGCTTTGCCCATCGCGCCATCGCGCACTTCAAGATCTTCCGCACCGGGATAGTTGGCGATGATCACCCCGATTTCGGTGGTGCCGTACATCGAGCGGACCTTGGTGCCAAACACCCGCTCCACATATTGCGCGGTTTCGGTATCGATCGGCTCGCCGGTAAAGCTGAGCTTGTCGAAACAGAAGCTGTATTCCCCGGCCACGCCGGCGTTGCGCATCATCCGGTAATGGGTGGCGGCCGCCGTCAGGTTGGTGATGCGGAAATCCTGCAGGGCGCGCAACAGCCGCACCGGATCGAAGCGGCCGCTGAAAGTGCCGGTCGAAACGCCCAGAGCCAAAGGCGCCAGCGTGCCGTGCCAAAGCCCGTGCCCCCAGGCGGGGGAGGAGGGGCAAAAGAACCGGTCGCCGGGGCGGATGCCGGTGGCATAGAGCGCGGCCACCATCAGCGTGACGATGGATTGGTGATTGTGGTGAACCGCCGCGGGCAGTTGCCGCGTGGTGCCCGAGGTATATTGCAGCACCGCAAGGTCGCTGCCCGAGGTCTGCCAGTCGAAATGCGCGGGCAAGTCGTTCAGCCCGTCCAGAAACGCCTGATCGACAATGGTGACATTCCGGGCACCGCCCGCAGCCGCATCGGCCGCTTTCTCGGCATTGGTGAAGAACATCGCCGGTTGGCAATCGCCGACCCGCAGCGCGATCCCCTCAGGCCCGAAGAGCGAGAACATCGGCACCGCCACCGCGCCGGATTTGATGATGCCGAAGATGGCGCAATAGAAAGCCAGCGACGGTTCGATCATCACCGCGACGCGCTCTCCCTTGCGGATGCCTTGAGTGGTCAGGAAATGCGCAATCTGCGAGGAGCGGCGCGAGAGTTCGGCAAAGGTGATGACCTCATCCGCGCCCTCCGCATGGGCAACCCGCAGGGCCACATTGGGGCCGTTGACGTGCCGGTCCACACATTCATGGGCAATGTTGAACCGCTCGCGGGTGCCGTCGAACAAGGCCCAGAGCGCCTCTTTTGAATAGTGCCGCTGTGCGTCCGCATAGGACGTGAATTCCGTCAGTCGCGCCATGCGCCATTGCCTCCCCAACCTCGCCTCCCCAACCTCGCCACCGTACAGCGCAGAGGGCCGTCAGCTTCGTTGACAAGGGTAAGGATCGATGTGAAGTATTGTCAATATGATTCATTTATTGTATCTGTACAATGAAATGACATGGATTGAGGGGAGCCGATGTTGGAAGAAGACAGCAAAACAACGACTAAACGGCAGGTTCCGGCGGTGACGCGCGCCCTTGCCATTCTGCGGTTGCTGGCGCGGGCGCCCGAACCTGTCGGGGTGAATCAGATTGCGCGGGGTCTGGAATTGGTGCCGAGCACCTGCCTGCACATCCTGCGAATCCTGCAAGATGAGGGGCTGGTGGATTTCGATACGACCACCAAACGCTACACGATCGGCATCGGCATTCTGCCGCTCGCCCGTGCGGCGATGCAGCGCAACTCCTTCTCGAGCCTGGTGCAGCCGCGGCTGTCGGCCTTGTCGCAGGAATTCGGGGTCACCAGCATCGCCACGCAATTGTCTGAGCCCGGCCAGATGGTGGTGGTTGCCCTGTCGCAATCCAGCATGCCGTTCCGGCTGCAGGTGGATCTTGGCAGCCGGTTTCCGGCGCTGATCAGTGCGACGGGGCGGCTTTTTGCGGCCTACAACAGCCTCGATACCGCCACCCTGCAGGCCGAGTTTGCCAAGCTGAAATGGGATCACCCGCCGCGTTTCGACGACTGGTGCGGCCAGGTGGATCAGGCCCGCGAGCAAGGCTTTGCCATCGACAAGGGCGTCTATATTTCAGGGGTGACGGTGGTGGCGGTGCCGATATTTGGCAGCAACCGCAAGATGAAACGCTCGCTGGTGGCGATTGGTATTTCGGAGCGGCTGTCCGACACCAAAATCACCAAAATTGCGGCGGCGTTGCAGCAGATGCGGGACGACGTGGAAGAAACGCAGATCTGAGGGGGCGGGGGCGTGATGACTGTGGATGCAGTGCCATCGGACTGGCAGAGCATGAAGCTGGATGGCTTCATGGCGCATATCGGCCCGCTGATGCGTCGGCGCGATGTTTCGGGCGCGCCTGAATACGGTTTGCAGACAGATGCAACGCATCAAAACCGCATTGGCTGCGTGCATGGCGGGGTCATTGCCACGCTTTTGGATCAGGTGATTGCGATTGAGGCATGGAAAGCGGTCGGGCAACAACCGGTGGTGACCGTCCAAATGGATGTCCGTTTCATTGGTGCAGCAACCGCAGGAGATTTTCTGCGGGCCCGTGCTTCATTGCGGCATGTTGCCCGCAGTCTGATTTTTGCCGATGCCGAGATTGCCTGCGGCGAGGTTCTGGTGGCCACCGCCACCGCAGTGATGAAAGTGTCGAAAAATGCAGGATGAGGTGAAGAATGCTCCGGCGCAAGATCCGCGGCCGGGGCCATTGTCCGGGGTGAAGGTTCTTGATTTTTCGAGGATTTTGTCGGGCCCCTATGGCAGCATGGTGTTGGCCGATCTTGGCGCCGAGGTGATCAAGGTCGAGCCGATTGAGATCGGCGATGAGACGCGGAAGTTTCCGCCCTTTCAGGCGGGAATGAGCCATTATTATATTTCGCTGAACCGCAGCAAAAAGAGCATAAGCCTCGATTTGAAAGCGCCCGAAGGTGCCGCCATTGCACGGCAGCTTGCGCAGAAAAGCGATATCGTGCTGGAGAATTTCCGGCCCGGGGTGATGGACCGGCTTGGGCTGGGCTATGAGGCGCTGAAGGCGGAAAACCCGCGGTTGATTTACGGCTCGATCAGCGGATTTGGCAAGAACAGCCCGCATGGTGACAAACCGGCCTTTGATATTGTCGCGCAAGCCCTGTCCGGCGTCATGCACATGAACCGTGAACCCGACCAGTCGCCGAACAAGCTGAGCATACCGCTTGGGGATCTGGCGGGCAGCATCTTCTCGGTCTTTGGCATTCTGGCGGCATTGCATGAGCGCAATCAAACCGGGCAGGGGCGGCATGTTGAAATTGCCATGCTCGACAGTCTGATTGCGATGCAGGGATATTTGTCGCAGATCTATTTCGTTTCGGGCAAAGATCCGGCGCCGGTGGGCACACGCCATCCCAGCATCGTGCCCTATGGCTCGTTTCCCACCGCGGACGGGCATGTCATCGTGGCCTGCCTGACCGAGCGGTTTTTCCACAATTTCGCCCGTTGTCTCGATTTGCCCGGCTTGATCGAAGACCCGCGGTTCGCCCTTTATCAGCACCGTTTGGAGCATCGCGAAGCGCTGGAACATCTGATTTGCGGCAGGATGCAGCAGGAGAGCACGGCATTCTGGCTTGACCGGCTGTCGGAGTTTGACGTGCCGAATGCCCCGATCCTGAGCGTGGCCGAGGCGCTTACCCAACCGCATGTTCTGGCGCATGGGCTGATCGAGACGGTGACACATCCGCAGGTGGGTGACCTGAAAATGGTGCGCAGCCCGATCCTGTTTGACGGGCAGGGACCGGCCCCCGCCCGGCCGCCCTCGCTTCTGGGCGAGGACAGCTGTGCGATTTTGGCGACCGAACTTGGCTATGACGCCGAGCAGATCCTTGCGCTCTTGCGGCGCAACATCGTGGGTGCGCCGCCGACAGGGTCCGGCGAGGGCTGATAGGTCAGCGCGCGCGGCCAAAGGCGCGGGTCAGGCGCGCCAGCCCGTAGGCAGGGGCCCGGTCCGGCTGCGGGGCGGGGGAAAACGGATCGGCGTAAAAACGGGCGCCCGCCGCCTCTGCCTGCACCCGCGCGCGCTCGACCATCCGGGGGCCGCCCGCCGCAAAAACCGTGTCTTCGGCGGTCAGCACGGGCATGTGGTCGGCGGGCGTGCCGATATGCACGTCGGGCAGGGGCGGGTGCAGGCTTTCCAGCACCACCTGAACCGAAGTGCCTTCATGGCGGGCGGCCTTGCGCAGGGCGGTGTCCATGTAAAAGGCATGCGCATCCTTGGCGCCGCAAATCAGGTGAATGGGCCGCTGCCGGTCGCGGCGTTGCGCGGCCGCGGCAATCGCCCAGATCGGGGCAAAGCCGGTGCCGCTGCCCAAGAGGATGATGCGGCCGGGATGGTCATCGCGCAGGAAGGAATGGCCAAACGGCCCCTCCACCTTCAGCTTGCTGCCGACCGCAATCTCGGCCCCGAGCTTCGGCGTCACCAGCCCGTCACGGACCTTTTTGATGTGAAAGATCAACCGCTCGTCAACGGTGCCGTCGGTCAGCCCGGCGGTCGGGCTGAAACTGCGGGCGGGATAGCCGCGAAACTGCAGCTTCATGTATTGCCCCGGCAGCCAGTGCACCGGCCTGCGCGGGCGCACGATCACCTTGACCACATCGGCGGCAAGGTCGCGAATGTCTTCGATCACCGCGTTTTGCAGCACGGTTTCGGGCGCATCATGCGGGGTGACCTCAAGATCCGAGAACACGCGCGCCTGACAGGCCAGGATATTGCCGCATCCCGCCTCTCCGCCGAGGGTGATCCCCCGCGTCAGTTCCAGCGTGCAGGCGCCGCATTGGCCGGCGCGGCAATCATGCGGCAGTTCCACCCCGTTCTTCAGGGCGGCATCCAGCAGGCGGTCCCCGGCGGCGACGGTGAATTTCTGATCCCGGACAGCAACGGTGAATGTTCTCGGCATTAGGGCATCTCCACGATGAGGGGTCGAAGGTGATAGCTGTGGCGGCTTTGCGAATGGTCGAAGGCGGCAAACCACAGCATGATGCCGTCCTTGAAGGCGAGGTCCTTGTCGCCGGGCGCGAGGCTGCGTTTGATCTCGAGAATCCAATGGCCCCCGGACCAGGCGCCGCGCGCCAGCGTGTCATGCGGCCCCACGGGGCCCGCATCGTCCACCATCACGCCGGGAATGACGCTGCCATCGGCCAGCGCGGCATCGGCCTGTGCCGAATAGGGAACCGCGGCGGAGGCCTGCAGCGCCCAGAGCTTTTCGTGGTCAAGCGGATCGCTCAGCCCTGCGTCTGATTTGATGTCATCCACGGCGGCGGTCTTGTACCGCGGCAGGTTCAGCGGTTGCACCGCGCCATCCTGCGCACCGGGGGCGGGGATGAAATTCACCTGCGTCAGCGGATGGGTGGGATCGTCTTCGCTGATGCCGCCAAAGTACCGGGTCTTTCCCGCCATCTGTGCCGCGGTGAACGGCAATGGCGGCCCGAGATAGGCATCCTCGACCCGCGCGGTCTGCGCCCCGAGCGCGGCATGCCAGATCCACAGATCAACCATCTTGCCGGGATCGGTGTAGTGCAGACCGCGGCCGGTGGTTGAACCGGGCGCTTCGGGCAGGGGCTTTTTCCCGAGGTGAATCGCGCCACCGATCAGGGGCAGGCCCGGCTCGGCCAGCATCACCGCAATGCGGTCATCAAAGAAATAAGGCTCGCTCGCGGATTGGTTGTCGGTCTGGACGCTGCGCCAGGCCCCGCCGTTTTTGAACAAAGGCAGATATTCCAGCGAGCGGGTGGGATCCTCCCAATCCAGCGCCAGATAGATGTTCTGGCTGTCATGCACCGCCCGGACGGTGATCTTGCTCTCCCCGCTGCCGCCAAAATCACCGCCATGCCGGGTGAGCACCGTCACCGGCACGGCGGCGCTCCAGGCCGCATCCGAGATGTCACCGTCCAGTTTCGGTGCGTCGACCGCACTGATCGCGGGCACGATCAGATGCGGGCACAGATACCAATTCACCGCGAGCAGGGCGCCAAGGGCCACCACGCTGCCCATCAGGGCAGAACTGAGCGGGTGGGTTCGAAGTACAGACATTGACAGACTCTCGCTCAGGGGGATTGCCGGGGTTTGGCGGCGGGATTGGCGCTCGCAGAGGCGCCGCTACGCGCCCGGCGTTCCGCCGCGCGCTTTTCGGCCAGAAGGTCAGAGACGATATGGGCAAGGTCGATCTCATCCGCCGCAGGCTCGACCCGTTTGGGGCGGAAGATGCGCAACAGATGCGGAACCCCCGCCAGCCGCAAAAGCGCCAGCAGATGCAGGACCGGGAAGGCCAGAATGACCCAGGTGCACAGGCGGTGCAGCGGCAAGAGCGGGCCGCCCAGGTCGTAATAGGCCAGCCAGCCGGTGGCGCAGGCTCCCAGCACGGCGATGAAAAACGCCCAGTACAGCAGGACATTGATGCAAGACCAGCACATCTTCGCGGTGCCGAACAGCCCTTGCAGCCGGGCGCCATTCAGGCGGATCCGGTCCCACAGCCGCGCTTTTGACATGTACAGGGCATAGGCAACGGCGGCCAAAGTCAGCACGCCCGCCGCAATCAGATGGCGCTCCCACAGGGTTTCCGACCCGAGGTAGGCATCGAAGTCGCGCAGCCAGAGATAATGGACATCGTCACTGGTGAAACGCAGGCCCGTCTGCATGAGCACGACGATTGCGGCGACAGTGACCCAATGCAACAGCACTGTGCCCACATCGGTGCGTGGCCATCGTCGAAAGTTCATCCTGTACACTCCTTGATCGCAATGGGCCTTGTTGTGATTTTGTGGCGCGATGCGGTTCGAACCTGTGGTCTGACGACACCGTCTGACCCTGCTGCGAAAGTACTTGCGCATTCACCGCCGTCCGGCAAACCCCACCAAAAGGCCCGCTGCGCGGTTTCACGCCAACAGATCGGCAGGGAGGCGCCAGAGCGCCGTTCAGGCGCCCGGGCGGCCGCGTCTTTCTGCCCTCGGATAGATGCGGATCCGGGGCTTCAAACGGGCCTTATGGCAAAAGTTTATGGCGGTTCTTCGCCGGGATCGGCGCCCTGTCTGGCAGGCTGCCCGGAGGAGCAACCCCAGGGGTGCCGTGCCTGCCCCGTGCGCGTGTCAGCGCATGCGGCTCTGCCCGTTGTGGTTGTGATTCGTGTGGCCCGCGCGAGCAGGTCCCGGACCCGGAGTCCGAGCGCTGCACAACCTCAATCCTATTTGGTGGTCTAAAGATCCCGCATGAATTGCGCCCGCACGGCCCCAAACTACCGGATACGGTGGGGGCGGGGTGCCCCGGCGGTCAGGCAATATGCGGGTCTGTTGCCGCGTGCGGACGCGGGCGGCGGGGGCGCACGGACCACGAAACCGGGCGCAGCGGTTCGGGTTGCTCCGATCCGCTGCGGCGCCTCATGGCCACATCATGCCCTTATCATGTTCCCGTCAGGCCGGGCTCTCCGACGGCAGGCGCAACCCGCTGGTTGGTGCCCGGGGGTGCGAGGCGCGCCGTCGCGAGGGTCACAGCCGCGCTTTGCGCACCGCATGTTCCCAGTTCTGGCGAAGATCCTGCATGGCATCCGCGCGCTCACGCCGGGGCAGGAACGCCGCGCCCTGTGGCGCGCCGGTCGTCCCGCACTCAAGGCCGAGGGCCGCAAAGGCCAGCGCTGCGGCCCCGAGTGCCCCGACCTCTTCCACTTCTGCACGCTGAACCGGGCAGCCCAGAAGATCGGCCTGCAACTGCATCAGGAAATCATTGCCCGAGGCGCCGCCATCCGCCCGCAGCCCCTCTGGCATCTGTCCGGCGTCGCGGCCCATCGCGCTGAAGACATCGGCGATTTGCAGCGCGATCGCTTCCAGTGTCGCCCGGGCCAGATGCGCGGGGCGCGTGGCATGGGTCATGCCGGTGATCGTGCCCGTTGCCGCGTCATCCCAATGCGGTGCCCCCAGTCCGGCCAGCGCGGGCACAAAGGCAACGCCGCCACTGTCCGTCACGCTTTGCGCCAGCGCCGAAAGGGCGGCAGCATCCGCCACGCCGAGGAGCTGTGCCATGAAGGCCGCCGCCTGCGCCGAAACGGTGATGTTCCCCTCCAGCGCATAGGTGGTCACGCCGCCTTGCGTCCAAGCGATGGTGCCCGAGAGGCCATGCTGCGAGGCGAGGCGCGCGGGCACCAACATCATGAGCGAAGAGCCGGTGCCATAGGTTGCCTTGACCGTGCCCGGCGCGCGGATGCCGTGACCAAAGAGCGCGGCATGGCTGTCGCCGATCATCGCACGGATCGGAAGGCCCGCGGGCAGTGCCGTCACCCCTGCCACTGTGCTGCCAAAATCGGCATCCGAGGCGCAGGGCGTCGGCAGGCAATCCAGCGGCACGCCGAAGATGGCGGCCAGGTCAGGGCTCCAGCACAGGGTGCTTGTGTCAAACAACTGCGTGCGCGCGGCGTTGGAATGGTCGGTGGCAAAGCGCGCGCCCCCGGTCAGCCGCCACAAAAGCCAGGCATCCACCGTGCCCGCCCGCAGGGTGCCCCGCTCAGAGGCCGCGCGGGCGGCGGGGACAGTCTCCAGCACCCAGGCCAGTTTGGCGGCCGGGAACAAAGGGTTCAGCCCCAGCCCGGTTGCCGCCAGCACCGCAGGCTCGGCGCCTGCCGCGCGCAGATCTGCCACCCGGGCGCTGGTGCGGCGGCATTGCCAGAGAATGGCGGGGCAGAGCGCTGCGCCTGTCGCCGCATCCCAAACCACCAGTGTTTCGCGCTGATTGGCGATGGCGATGCCCGCGATCCCCTCTGCCCCCGCCTGCGCGACGATCTCGGCGATGGCGCTTTGCACCGAGGCCCAGATCTCTTCGGCGGATTGCTCGGCCCAGCCGGGCTGCGGATAGCTGCTCTGCATCGGCGCCGCTGCGCGGGCGTGGATCTGCCCCTCCGCCCCGACCAATATCGCCTTTGAATTCGTCGTGCCCTGATCAATCGCCAGAATACGGGGCGGGGTCATTACCGCTTCCTCGCCAGGGCCCGCCGGGCTGCGGCCGTGATGCCCGCCACGCTGAGGCCAAATTTTTCAAAGAGATAATCCACCGACCCCGTGGGCACAAAGCCCGGGAAGCCCACCCGCTCCACCGGCACCGGCTGATGCGCCGAGGTCAGCTCGGCCACCGCGCCGCCCAAACCGCCGCGGACCGAGGCTTCCTCGACCGTGACGATGGCGCCGGTTTCCGCCGCCGCCAGCACCGCCGCCTCATCCAAGGGGTTGAGCGTTGCCATGTTCAGGACGCGCGCAGAAATGCCCGCCGCCGCAAGTCCCTGCGCCGCCGCCAACGCCAGATGCGCCGTGGTGCCATTGGCGATGATCGCGAGGTCGCTGCCCGCATGCAGCACCTCGGCAAAACCCGGTCGGAACACGCGGTTCGGCACGTCAAGATCGGGCACCGGCATCCGCGACAGGCGGATATAGACCGGCCCCTCATGCGCGGCGGCCCATTTCACCGCCTCTGCGGTTTCCCACGGATCGGCAGGCGCAATCACCGTCAGGCCGTTCAGCACGCGGAGCCAGGCGAAATCCTCAATGGAATGATGCGTCGGCCCCAGCT
This sequence comes from Phaeovulum sp. W22_SRMD_FR3, assembly GCF_052113705.1. Classification (NCBI taxonomy): domain Bacteria; kingdom Pseudomonadati; phylum Pseudomonadota; class Alphaproteobacteria; order Rhodobacterales; family Paracoccaceae; genus Phaeovulum; species Phaeovulum sp. W22_SRMD_FR3. Next base: position 76,109 of record NZ_JBGQOG010000011.1, read on the forward strand.
CGCCATAGGCAATGCCCGAGCTTTGGCCGATCAGCTTCACGTTGAAACCCGCATATACGATATCGGCCTTGATCTGCTCAAGCGCGCGGCCGGTCAGAAAGCAGGAGGCGGCGGAGACAAAGGGAATGCGGCCGCCATTCGCCAGACCGGCGCTGACGCCGACCATGTTTTGCTCGGCAATGCCGACATTGATCAGCCTTTCGGGGAATTTTTTCTGAAACCCGCCGAGTTTTGAGGAGCCGACCGAGTCATTCACCACCGCGCAGATGCGCGGATCGGCTTCGGCCAGCGCCTCCAGCGTGGCGACCCAGGCGTTGCGGCAATCGTGATGGCCCGTGGCCAGAGGTGCGGCATGTGCCATCAGACCAATTCCTCCATCGCTTGTGCGAATTGCGCGTCGCTGGGCACGCCGTGGTGCCAGCTTGCCTGATTTTCCATGAAAGACACGCCCTTACCCTTGACCGTATTGGCGATGATACAGAGCGGTTTTTGCCGCGTCGCCGGGTCTGCGGACAAAGCCGCATGCAGCGCCGTCAGGTCATGCCCGTCCAGCTCGACCACCTCCCAGCCAAAGGCGCGGTATTTGGCATCCAAGGGATCAAGGCCGATCGTGTCTTCGGTGCCCGCCCCCTGTTGCAGGCGGTTGCGGTCGATGATCAGCGTCAGCCGGTTCAGCCCCCGGTGGCCCGCGGTCATCGCCGCCTCCCAGTTCGAGCCCTCTTGCTGCTCACCATCGCCGGTCAGCACAAAGGTGCGGTAGGGCGCGTCGGTCATCTGGCCCGCAATCGCGATCCCCACCGCCACCGGAAAGCCATGCCCCAAGGGGCCGGTATTGGTTTCCACCCCCGGCAGATAGTTGCGGTTGGGGTGGCCGTTCAGCCGGGATTCCGGCTGCATATAGGTGGTCAGCCAGTCCTCGGGGAAATATCCCGCCGCACAAAGCGCGGTATAGAGCGCGCCGGTGGCATGGCCCTTGGACATGATGAACCGGTCACGATCGGCCCAATCGGGGCGCGCCGCATCATACTGCATCACGCCGAAATAGAGCACCGACAGCACGTCGATGGCGGAAAAATCGCCGCCCGGATGGCCGAGCTGCGCCGCATGCACCATCTGGAACGCCCGGCGGCGCATCCACAGCGCCTTGGCGCGGATGGTGGCAATGTGGTCATTGGGCAAGGGGGTCTCGGGGGTTGTCTCGCGGGTCATCGGGGCGCCTCAGAATGGGTTGCGCAGATAGAGCTGCGGTTCGGGCGGGGTGTCATGGTCATAGATCGGCCAGCCGAGGTAACGCACCACCGCCTCATTCACGATCCCGGCGTGGTGGCCGCGCACCATGGCGACGTGATGCTCAAAGCCGTTCTGCGTCACAAAACGCATCAGCTCGCGCAGGCGCGGCACCCGGCAGACGGCAATGCCGCCATCCATCGCGAAGGGGTCATCGGTAAACTCACCCTCCCCGAGATAGCATTTCACCCGGCCCGCGCGGTCATCGCTCGACAGCCGGAAGTAGGTCATCGGCCCCGGTTTCACCTTGCCCTTGACCGCGCCAAAGCACTTCGAGCGGCCAATCGCCTCGCCCAGCACATCAAGCTCCGAAATCTCCGGCGTGTCGCCGATGAAACTCCGGGGGAAATTGCCGCAATGGGTGCAGACGCAAAGATCGGGCACATCGGCGTAATTGTTGTTCCAATCGAGAATCGCCGGCGGCGCGCCCGAAGCGAGCGCGAGCGCATACATCGAAATTGCCCCCATCACATCGACCTCACAGGCGGAGGGCATCAGCTCTTCGCCCATCATCGACATGGTGACGCAGGTGGCGCAGCCGAAATTATCTTGCAAACTGCGCCAGCACTGGATGGCCGAGGCATCGCAGCCGGTCTCGTCGATCCAGCGGTTCACGGCGAGGGTCCAGCGCGCCTGTTTGGTGATCTGCTCTTCGGTGATATGCGCGGGAATGGTGCCATAAGCCTTGATCCTGGCCATTTTCGCGGCCAGATCCGGGTCATCGGCGGGAATGGCGGCGGCGGCCCCCATCATTTCGGACAGATCCACCGTCACCACGGTGATCCCGGCGGCCTGCAAGAGTTTCTCGGAATAGCGCATGGTCTGGAACGCGCCGGTCCGCGCGCCAATCGCCCCGATCCGCGCGCCGCGCAGCCCCCGCACCGTGCGGCAGAGGCGGCCGAAACGTTCAAGATCCGCGCCGAATTCGGCGCTGTCCACATCGCAGGTGTGGCTGGTGGTTTCGGTGAAGGGGATGCCGTATTGCCAGAAGTTGTTGGTCACCGAGATCTTGCCGCAAAAAGCGTCGCGGCGCGAATGCACATCAACCTTGTCGAGGCTGTCATTGCTCGCCTGCAACAGCACCGGCACTTTCAGTCCGGCGCGCTGCACCAGTTCGGCCACGGCAATCTCATCGCCGAAATTCGGCAGGCAGATGACGAGCCCGTCGATCTGATCGGCATGGGCGCGGAAATGCGCGGCATAAAGATCAGCATCCGCAAGGCTTTGCACTGCGCCATTGGCTGTCGCCTCGAACGGCAGGGTGATCGCGCCATAGCCCAAGGCCTCCAGCTGCGCCAGCACCTGATCGCGGGCCTCGCGGCAGGGGGCGGGGCTGAAAAACGCCCGGCTTCCGATCACCACACCCAGCGTGATCTTGCGGCGTATCGTCAATGTCATCGCATCCTCCCAGAGCGGTCGCAGCACGGGCGGCGGTCGACGGGGCCGTTTGGCGTGCTGTCGACTCTCTCGCCTTTCGCTTACTTTCGATTGCTATCGAATTTTGATTTCTCCGGCAAGTGCCTTGCGCGGCCTGCGGGTCGAGAATATCCGAAATTCAGCCGCATATATCTGATAATTATACGAATAATTCAGGTTTGAGGTGTGTGGGCCCATCCTGATCTGAGCGTCATGCATTTGCGTTTTGTCAAAAAACGTCATCAATCGAAAAGAAACATTGACACGAATCGTGGATAATCGTCACAAACGGAACCGGAGGAGCGGCCCCCAACCCCGGGGGCCATGTTGAGGGAGGATCCCATGAATCTGAAATCCGTTCATTTGAAGCGGCGCTTGCTGCTGTCTGCCCTGGCGCTGACGATGACCGGCGCGCTGCCGGGTCTGGCATCTGCCGCCGACACCATCGCCATCATCACGCCCAGCCATGACAACCCGTTCTTCAAGGCCGAGGCCGATGGCGCGGCGGCCAAGGCGAAAGAGCTGGGCTATGACACCATGGTGCTGGTGCATGATGATGATGCCAACAAACAATCCGAGCTTTTTGACAGCGCGATTGCTGCCGGTGTGAAGGCGATCATTCTGGACAATGCCGGGGCGGATGCTTCGGTGGCGGCCGTGCAAAAGGCCAAGGATGCGGGCATCCCGTCCTTCCTGATCGACCGTGAGATCACCGCGAGCGGCGTTGCTGTCAGCCAGATCGTCTCGAACAATTATCAGGGCGCGCAACTCGGGGCGGAAGAATTCGTCAAACTGATGGGCGAAAAGGGCAAATTTGCCGAGCTTTTGGGCAAGGAATCCGACACCAACGCCGGGATCCGTTCCTCGGGCTATCACGATGTGATCGGCCAGTATCCGGATCTCGAGATGGTGGCGCAGCAGACCGCCAACTGGTCGCAGACCGAGGCCTATACGGTGATGGAATCCATTCTGCAGGCGCATCCTGACATCATGGGCGTGATTTCGGGCAATGACACGATGGCGATGGGCGCCTATGCGGCGCTTGAGGCGGCGGGCCGCAAGGATGTGATCGTGGTCGGCTTTGACGGCTCGAACGACGTGCGCGACTCGATCCAGAAGGGCGGCATCAAGGCCACCGTGCTGCAGCCTGCCTATGATCAGGCGCAGATGGCGGTGACCCAGGCCGATCAATACATCAAGACCGGCTCGACCGGGGTCGATGAAAAGCAGCTGATGGATTGCGTGCTGATCAATGGCGACAATGCGGCCAAGCTGGAAACCTTTGCGCTGAGCAACTGAGGCCCTTCCGCCCGGATCCGGCGCGCCCCGCTGCGGGCGCGCCGGTATCTTCTTCACGCGAGAGAATGATGACCCGAATTGCCCTGATGGCGCTCTGCGCCCTGATCCCCTTTGGCCTTTCTGGCTGCAAGATCGTCAAGGATACCCCCACCGATCAGACCGCGGTGGCGGCCGATGCCAGCGGCGACACCACCCGCATCGCGAACCTGCTGGACGAGACCTTTGCGCCGAAACTGCTGCCGCATCTGGCATCGGCCGCGGTCGATGTGCCGGTGCTGCGCGGCGCGGTGGCGGCGGGCCTTGATGCCGCCGGGGCGCAATATGGCAACCGCGGCGCGGGGGCGGGGTCGGCCTGGGCCTTTCCGCTGCGCGGTACCGGCAAGATCGTCGCCGCGAAACTCGACAGCCGCGCGCGCACGCTGGATCTCGACACGACGGGCGATGGCGCGGCGGATCTGACGGTGCAGCTCGGCCCGGTGTTCAAGGGCACCAGCCTGCGCGATGTGGCGCCTTTCTTCGTCTTCACCGATTTCCGCGATCAGATCGAATATGCCAAACTTGCGCGCGAGCTGAACGACAAAGTGGGCGGCCTTCTGGTGCTGCCCGAGGGTGATCCCACCGGCAAGACCCTGCGGTTTCTGGGCGCGCTCTCGCTGAAAACCGCCAATGATCCCTGGCTGGTGACCCCGGTCGAGATCGAGGTGCTGCCATGAACGCCCCCGCAGCCGCTGAGGCGCATCCCATCGGGCTGAGCATCCGGGGCGGGGTCAAGGTCTACCCCGGCACCCGCGCGCTGAAGGGCGTGGATTTCGATCTGCGCATGGGCGCGGTGAATGTGCTGGTGGGCGAGAATGGCGCCGGCAAATCCACCATGATGCGGGTGGTGGCGGGGGTCGAGCAACTCACCGAAGGCCAGGTGCTGATGGGCGGGCGCGAGGTGCGCTTTCGCGACAAGGGCGATGCAGTAGCACATGGCATCGGCATTGTGTTTCAAGAGCTTAACCTCTTTCCCAACATGTCGGTGGCCGAGAATATCTTTGTGGGCCATGAGCCGGTGCGGGCGGGTGTCGACATTGACCGCGGCCTGCAACGCAGCCGCACCCGCGCGTTGATGAAACGGCTGGAGCAGGATATTGATCCCGACACCACCTTGGGCCTGTTGCGCGTGGGCCAACAGCAGATTGTCGAGATTGCCAAGGCGCTCTCGCAAGACGCCAGGATCCTGATCCTCGATGAGCCGACATCGGCACTGTCGGCGGCGGAGGTCGATATTCTCTTCCGGGTGATTGACGAGTTGAAGGCGCAGGGCGTCGGCATCGTCTATATCAGCCACCGTCTGGAAGAGCTGATCCGCGTGGGCGACTACATCACCGTGCTGCGGGACGGCGAAATCACCGGCGCGCGCCCGATGGCGGGGGTGGATATTCCCTGGATCGTGCGGGCGATGATCGGCGAAAATTCAAAGGATTACGGCCGCAAAACCGCGCCGGATCTGGGGCCGGAGGTGTTTCGCGCCGAAGAAATCTGCCTGCCGAAACTGGGTGGCGGCTACCGGGTGGACCATGTGTCGCTGCGCCTGCAGGCGGGCGAAATTCTGGGCATTTACGGGCTGATGGGCGCGGGGCGCACCGAGTTTCTGGAATGCATCATGGCGCAGCACCCCGCCGCGACGGGGCGGTTCTTTGTCGAGGGCCAGGCGCTGACCGAACGCGATGTGGCGGGCCGGATCGCGCGCGGGATCGCGCTGGTGCCCGAGGACCGCAAGCGGGATGGCCTCGTGCAGATCATGGCGATCCGCGAGAACATCACCCTCTCGGCGCTGCAGCGTTTCGCGCGGCTCTTTCATCTCGATCTGGGGGCCGAGGCGGCGCGGGCGCGGGATTTCATCAAGGATCTGACCATCAAGGTGGCCAGCCCGGAAAATCCGGTCTCCTCGCTCTCGGGTGGCAATCAGCAAAAGGTGGTGATCGGCAAGGCGCTGATGACCGATCCCAAAATCTTGCTGCTCGACGAGCCGTCGCGCGGCATTGATATCGGCGCCAAGGCCGAGGTGTTCCGCCTGATGCGGCGTCTCGCGGCCGAGGGGCTGGGCATTATTTTCGTCACCTCCGATCTTGAAGAGGTGCTGCAGCTGTCCGACCGGATTTTGGTGATGGCCGACGGTCAGGTCAGCGGTGAATTTCCTTCTGGTGCCGAAGCGTCTGACGTGATCGCCGCCGCCACCCCGAATGCCCGCAAGGACAGGATGTCATGAGCATGAGCACGACCCAAACCACCGCTCCGGCGGGTTCCGCGCAGACCAATTGGCTGCTGCTGCTCTTGCGGCTGCGCACCTTTGTGGCGCTGATCCTTGTGCTGGTGTTTTTTTCGCTCGCGGCGCCGAATTTCCTGAGCATGGGCAATGCGGTGATCGTGTCGAAGCACGTGGCGCTGAATGCGTTTCTGGCCATCGGCATGACCTTTGTCATCATCACCGGCGGCATTGACCTTTCCGTTGGCTCCATCGTCGGGCTCTGCGCGATGGTGGCGGGTTGGCTGGTGCTTTACGGCATCAATCCGGGGCTCGGCTGGTCGGTGCAGTTCAACACGTTTGAAATCGCGCTGATCGTGATGGGGGTCGGGATCTTTGTGGGTCTGATCAACGGCTTGCTGATCACCCGGCTGAATGTGGCACCCTTTATCGCCACCCTCGGCACGCTCTATGTCGCCCGTGGCGCGGCGCTTTTGTCCTCTGAGGGGCGGACTTTTCCCAACCTCGGCGGCTCGGCCGAATACGGCTCGGCCAGCTTTCCGCTGATCGGCACCGGCAGCTTTCTGGGGGTGCCGCTGCCGATCCTGATACTGGTCGGCGTGGCCCTCGCGGCATCCTACATCGCCTATCGGACACCGCTGGGTCGCCATATCTATGCGGTGGGCGGCAATGAGCGCGGCGCGGCGCTGTCGGGGGTAAAGGTCAACCGGGTCAAGCTTTTCGTTTACATGTTCTCGGGCTTTTGCGCCGCCCTCGTCGGGCTGATCATCGCCTCGCAATTGCAGGCCGCGCATCCGGCGACCGGCGAGACCTTTGAGCTGAACGCTATCGCGGCGGCGGTGCTGGGGGGCACCTCGATGTCGGGCGGGCGCGGGCGTGTCGGCGGCACGATCATCGGTGCTTTCGTCATCGGCATCCTCTCGGACGGGCTGGTGATGATGGGGGTTTCCAGCTTTTGGCAAACGGTGATCAAAGGCGTGGTGATCATTGCCGCCGTGGTGATTGATCAGGCGCAAAGCCGGTTGCAGGCGCGCGTCGCGCTGGCGCAGGAGGCGGCGGCGGGCAAGTGACCGCGCCCGTCCCGCGGCGCAGGCTGCATCCTTTGCGCGGTGCCGCAGACATAAAGACGGTTTGCCAACCGGCTATGGCGCGCTTAAATGCTCCACGCGCGGGTCGCCCTGCGCGCGCCGCCCCCTTGACCCCCGCGCTGCGCGCCCCTCGCGCGGCGAGTTTGGAGTAGCCATTGCAGATCAAGCCGCCTGCCACGCGTGACGATACCCTTGTGGGCCTGCTGTCCGAACCCCGGCGGCGGCGCATTCTGGAATGGATCGAAGAGGAAGGCTCGGCGCGGGTGCGCGAACTGGCGGCGGCCTTTCAGGTCTCGGAGGCGACGATCCGGCAGGATCTGGATGCGCTGGAGAAAGAGGGGCTGATCACCCGCGAACATGGCGGTGCATTCCTGAACGCGCAGCCCGCGCAGGGCGGGCAGCTGGTGCTGCACCATCAGGAAAACATGGACAAAAAGCGCAAGATCGGCGCGCTGGCGGCCACGCTCGTCAAGGATGGCGACACGATCATTCTGGATGCGGGCACCACAACCACCGAAGTCGCCACCCGGCTGGTCACCCGCCGCAATCTGACGGTGATCACCAATGCGCTGAACATTGCGGTTATTCTGGGCACGGTGCCGGGCTTTGCAGTGCACATGCCGGGCGGCCAGTTCAAGGCGCCGACCCTTTCGCTTTCGGGCGATAATGCGGTGGAGTATTTCGGCAATATCTTTGCCAACAAGCTGTTTCTGGCAACGGCCGGGGTGGGGCTTGATTCCGGGCTGACCTATCCGAGTTTCGCCGATCTGCAACTGAAAGAGGCGATGATCCGCGCCGCCTCCCGGGTCTATCTGGTGGCCGACAGCACCAAGATCAACCGTGCCTCCTTCACCCGGTTGGGGGCGCTGGAGGTGATCCATTCCTTCATCACCGATGACGGGATCTCGGATGCCGAGGCCAAGGAATTTGAGCGCCGCGGGATTGAGCTGCTGATCGCCCGCTGAGGCATCGGGGCACCGGCGGTGCGTCTGGTCCGGCACTGGGCAGCGGCGGGCGCTGACGCCACGCCATGGGACCAGATCCGCCTTTTCGCACGAAACAATGCTGGCCTTTTGGGGCAGCCATGCCAGATTGCAGGGCAGGAGGCACATCATGGACACAAAACCCCTGCGCGCCGGATTGTTCCTGTTGGTTTTGCTGGGATGCGGCAGCCCCTCCGTCGCGCCAACCATCGTCAGTGTCGGGCCTGACCCCGCCTTGCCCGCGCCGCAGACGCGCCTTCTGCCCACGCTGAACATTGCCCCCGCAACCGGCTGGCCGGAGGGTACCGCGCCGACGCCTGCGCCGGGGTTGGCGGTCAAGGCCTTCGCCACGGGTCTTGATCATCCGCGCTGGCTGGCCGTGCTGCCCAATGGCGATGTGCTGGTGGCCGAAAGCAACAAGCAAAAGCTGCCGGTGCAAGGGCTGCGCGGCTGGATCGAGCGGCAGGTGATGCGCCGCGCCGGGGCCGAGGTGGATAGTCCCGACCGCATCACCCTTTTGCGCGACACAGACGGGGATGGGGTGGCCGAGATGCAATCCGTGCTGTTGCAAGGGCTTACCTCTCCCTTCGGCATGGCGCTGGTGGGGGATGCGCTCTATGTCGCCAACACCGATGCGCTGATGCGGTTTCCCTATCGGCCGGGTGCGACGCAGATCACGGCGCCGGGCCGGAAAATTGTTGATCTGCCTGCCAATGCAACCAACCGTCACTGGACCAAGGGGCTGATCGCCGGGCCGGATGGCAAACTCTATGTCTCCGTCGGCTCGAACAGCGACCATGGTGACAATGGGATGGCGGCTGAGGAGAACCGCGCCGCGATCTGGGAGGTCGATCCGGCGACAGGCGCGGCGGGCATCTATGCCTCGGGTTTGCGCAATCCGGTGGGCATGGGGTTTGAGCCGACGACCGGCGCGCTCTGGACGGTGGTCAATGAACGCGATGAGCTGGGCAATGATCTGGTGCCGGACTATCTGACATCGGTGCAAAAGGACGGCTTTTACGGCTGGCCCTATGTTTATTACGGCGACAGGCCGGACCCGCGTGTGCCGCAAACCGCGCCGGATCTCGTCGTGCGGGCGCTGCCGCCCGATTACGCGCTCGGCGCGCATGTGGCGCCGCTGGGGCTGGCTTTTGCCGCAGGGGCGCAGCTCGGGCCGCGCTATGAAGAAGGGGCCTTTGTGGGCGAACACGGCTCGTGGAACCGGCGCCCGGCCAGCGGCTATGCCGTTGTTTTCGTGCCCTTCGAGGCGGGAAAGCCCAAGGGCACGCCGCAGGAGGTTCTGGGTGGATTTCGCACGCCCGGGGGTGAGGCGCGCGGGCGTCCGGCGGGGGTGGCCATCGCCGCAGATGGCGCGCTGCTGGTGGCGGATGATGTCGGCAACACGGTCTGGCGGGTGGCGCGCCCCTGAGGGCCGCGCCTAGGCCCCCGCGCTCCAGATCCGTTCCAGCGTTTCACGCGCCAGTGCCAGCGCGGGCTCTGTCTGTCGGCTCTGCAACATCACGAAATTCAGCGAGGTTTGCAGGCGCAGATCCTCGGCCACGCCCAGCCCGTGGTTGTGCCGTTCCTGCAGTGCCACCGCCTCGCGGCAGAGGCTCAGCCCCAGACCAGAGCGCACCATCGCCAGCATCGACGCCTCCTGATCGACCCGCGCCACCACATTCTGCCGCACCCCGAGGCCCTGAAACAGCGGCGTCAGCAGGCGGTTGTGCACCGATTGCGGTGGCGTGCCGATCCAGGGCAGGGCGGCGACCTCGGCCCAGCCCTTGCCGCTCAGCAGCCCCGCCATCTGCGGCGGCGCGATGACGCGGTAGGTCAGCGGCGTCAGGCGGAGGGCCTGGAAGGCGCTGTCTTGCGCCTCGCCCGGGCGGGCCGGGTCCATCTGACGGAGGTCGCCGAGATAAAAGCCCGCATCCAGCTCATCGCGGATCAACGCCTCGGGGATCTCGCCGCTGACGCCGTGGCGCAGCTCTGTCTCCAGCTGCGCGCCGCTTTCCAACAGGCCCCGCAACAGCGCACCGAGCCGGGTGAACTCGGGGTCGATGATCGTGCCGATCCGCAGCCGGCCCGTCACCTGATGCTGCAGCTGCCGCGCGGTCTGGCGCAGATCGACAAAGGAGGCGAGCACCTGTTCGGCCTTGGCCGCCAACAGCGCCCCCTGCGGCGTCAGCGTCATCCCTGAGGCGTTGCGCTGAAAGAGCTGCACGCCCAGATCCTCGGCCAGACGTTTGAGTTGCAGGCTGACCGCAGGCTGGGTCAGATGCAGGGCCGCCGCCGCACGGGTGACATTCCCCTCGCGCGCGACGGTGAGAAAGGATCGTAAAAGGCGGGGGTCATTCCAGCTGCTCATATAAATATCATTTATAATGCCTCGCGTCTCTTGTCATTGGATTTTCACTGCGGCGGCAGATTAGAACCAAAGCAGCGTCCGAAAGGGCGGGGGATGCCGATTATTGGCGCCCCGGGGTTATAATGATACCTGCGCAGCAATGCCTGCGGCGGGGCCGGAGCGGGAGGGATGGCGATGACGGGTGACGAGAGTTTTGACTATATCGTGGTGGGCGCGGGCTCGGCGGGATGCCTTCTGGCCAACCGTCTCAGCCGCAATCCGGCGCATCGCGTGCTGCTGATCGAAGCGGGGCGCAAGGACAATTACCCCTGGATCCACGTCCCGGTCGGCTATCTTTACTGCATCGGCAATCCGCGCACCGACTGGCTGTTTGAGACCGAGGCCGAGGCCGGGCTGAACGGCCGCCGTCTGCGCTATCCGCGCGGCAAGGCGCTGGGAGGCTGCTCGTCGATCAATGGCATGATCTACATGCGCGGGCAGGCGCGCGACTATGACGGTTGGGCCGCGCTGACCGGCGATCCGGCCTGGAACTGGGAAAACAGCCTGCCGGATTTCAAGGCGCATGAGGACCATTATCGTCTGGATGCGGGCATGCCGAAGGATGCCGATTTTGCGGCGCTGCACGGGCATGGCGGCGAATGGCGGGTCGAAAAGCAGCGGTTGAAATGGGATGTTCTGGAGGCCTTTGCCGCCGCCGCCACGCAAAACGGCGTGCCGCCAAGCCGCGATTTCAACACCGGCTGCAACGAGGGTGTTGGCTATTTTGATGTGAATCAGCGGTCGGGCTGGCGCTGGAACACTTCCAAGGCGTTCTTGCGGCCGATCCGCCACCGCCGCAATCTGACGGTCTGGACCGAGAGCCATGTCAAACGCCTCCAGCTGGCGCGGGATGCGGCGGGCGCCTTGCGCTGCACCGGGGTGGAGGTGCAGCAGGGCGGCGTCATCCGCCGTCCGGTGGCGCGGCGCGAAGTGGTGCTGTCGGCGGGGGCCATCGGTTCGCCGCAGATCCTGCAGCTTTCGGGCATCGGCCCGGCGGCGCTCATGCAGCGGCACGGGATCACGGTGGAGCAGGACCTGCCGGGGGTGGGCGAAAACCTGCAGGACCATTTGCAGATCCGGGCGGTTTTCAAGGTGAAAGGGGCCAAGACGCTGAACACTTTGGCCAATTCGGTTCTGGGGCGCGCCCGGATCGGGCTGGAATATGTTCTCACCCGGTCGGGTCCGATGAGCATGGCGCCCTCGCAGCTGGGGGCCTTTACCCGCTCTGACCCGTCGCAACCGCATCCCAATCTGGAATATCACGTGCAGCCGCTCAGCCTTGATGCCTTTGGCGAGCCGTTGCACCGGGTGCCCGCCTTTACCGCCAGTGTGTGCAACCTCAACCCCACCAGCCGGGGCCGGGTGCAGATCCGCTCCGCCGAAAGCCGGGACGCGCCCGCCATTGCGCCGCATTATCTGAGCACCGAGGCCGACCGTCAGATCGCCGCGGACAGCATCCGGCAGGTGCGCGCGATCGTGGCACAGCCCGCGCTTGCCCATTATCAGCCCGAGGAATGGAAGCCGGGCGTCGCCTATCAAAGCGATGCGGAGCTGGCCCGCTTGGCGGGCGATATTGCGAGCACGATCTTTCACCCGGTCGGCACCACCAAGATGGGGGCGCAGGATGATCCATTGGCGGTGGTCGACAGCCGCCTGCGTCTGCGCGGGGTGGCCGGGCTGCGGGTGGTGGATGCCGGGGTGATGCCGACCATCACCAGCGGCAACACCAATGCGCCGACGCTGATGATTGCGGAAAAAGCCGCAGGGTTCATTCTGTCCGAGACCTGAGCCATGATTGCGCTGGCCCGGATCTGAGGTTGATCGCGGTACCCGCCCGTCGCATCACCCGCCCGCCGCTCTATCGCTCCGTCGCATCGTAGCTCCGGTGCCCGGGGCAAAGCCGCGTGGCATCACGATGATTGTGGGGCGGGCTCCGCGCGCCCTCCGCGCATGCCAAACCTGCGCGATGTGCGGCCAGCCCGCATCGTGCTGGTCTTTGGCGCAACGATCTGCTTGTGGCCGTGCTGAGCGCTCGGGGAGAAACCGAAGTCCCTCCGCCCGCGCTCAGCGCCGCCATTCTGCCCGCCCACGCGGGTCATCGCGCGCCGTGTTGCAGGCAAGCTGTTGTTTTCCTTGTGGAGGACATGCAGTGCGGTGCCGATGGGGTGAGCAACGCGCCGCCATATCGCGCGGGCACTTGTCGGGGATATTGCCTCCCTCGGGCGCAGCTGACGCGGGAATGCGCGGCTGCGGTGTGTCCGGGCTTTCTGCCGTTTGAAATGCCGCCGAACTGCGCGTTGCGACGGTGCAGTCCGCTTTGCTGCCAGCGAATTAAACGCCGGGCCGGAGCCTGGTCTGGCGGCTGCGGAAGAGCGGTTTCTCGTGGCGTGCGGCGTGCCAAACCTGCTGTCGATGGCGCATGACAGGGTCGTCATGGCGCAGATGCCGTCTCCTGTCGCCGACGGGTGCCCGGCTGTACGGTGGGGCCGGGGGTCGACGCTTGGTGTCCGGCAGGCGGAAAGTTGGCGCGGATGGGCTGCGCCGCCCCCGTCCCTGCCGTTAGACAGAGTTCAGGAACACGCCGCGCCGATGTGGAGGTCGGGCCGCGGTGACGGTTGAACTGATGACGACTTTCCCGGCCGGGGCGGGGGATGTCTGCGCTTGGGGAGGGCGCCGCCGATGTCTCGCAGATCGAGCCCAATCATATCCGTTGCCTTGTTGAGTGCTGCGTCCGGCTGCTTTTTGTTCGGCGCGGCTGTCACCGTCTGCGATGTGCTGCTGCGCGGCCTCGCGGGGCGCAACGTCCCTGCGGCGATCGAAACCACCTCCTTTGCCATCGGGCTGGGGGCGCTTTTGTCCATGCCGGTCTGCTACGCCCTGCGGAGCCATGTCACGGCAAAACTGCTGTCCGAACTGATGCCCAACCGTTTTGGCCGCCCGTTGGGGCGGCTGGGCGCTGTGGCCTCGGTGGTCTTTGCCGCGATGATGCTGGGGATCGTCGGGCAGAACACCCTGTCGAAGATCAACTCACCGGAAACCTCGCGCGATCTGGGGCTGCCGATGCCGATGCTGCTTGGGGTGATCTCTGCCACGCTGCTGGCGGCGCTGATCGCGGCTTTGGTGGGCCTCTGGCTCGAATATCGCAAGGCGGGGGCATAAGATGGATGGATTGCTGTTGGGCGGCACCGGCTTTGCCGTGGCCATCGTGATGATCTTTCTGGAAGTGCCGGTCGCCGTGGCGCTGGGGCTGGTGGGTGTGCTTGGCACCGGGCTGATCATCGGCACCGGCGGCGCGATGGCGGTGGGGGCGACCACGGTCTGGGACAGCATCACCAATTACACCCTGACGATGCTGCCCCTCTTCGTGCTGATGGGCAATCTGGCGGCGCAAAGCGGCCTGTCAGCGCGGCTTTATCAATCCATGGCGGTACTGATCGGGCACCGGCGCGGCGGGCTGGCGCTGGCCACCATCGGCGCATCGGCGGGCTTTGGGATGATCTCGGGCTCTTCGCTCGCCACCACCGCAACCATGGGACGCATCGCCCTGCCCGAGATGCAGGCGGCGGGCTATTCCCGCGCCCTTTCGGCGGGATCGGTCGCGGCGGGGGGCACCTTGGGCATTCTGATCCCGCCCTCAACCGTGCTGGTGATCTATGCTTTCATCGCCGAGCAGTCCATTCGCGAGCTGCTGCTGGCCACCGCCGGGCCGATCGTGCTGGCCGTCACGCTTTATTGTCTGGCGATCTGGGTGCCGCTTTGGGCCGGATGGTCGAAGGCACCCGAGCGGGCGCGGGCTATGGGGGCCGAGCGGATCGCGGCGATCCGGGAGCTTGTGCCGCCATTGGGCATTTTCGGGCTGATCATGGGCGGGCTCTATTCCGGGCTGTTCACCGCGAATGAAACCGCGGCGATCGGGGCGACGGTGGTGCTCTTGTACGGCATCCTCGCCCGCCGCCTGTCCTGGGAGGGTTTCTTCGACGCGGCAATGGACACGGCGCTGACCTGTGGCGCGCTTTATCTGGTGCTGATCGGCGCCAATCTCTTCAACTTCTTCCTCGCCCTCTCGGGGCTGCCGTTTTCGCTGACCGGCCTTTTCGCGGGCCTCCTCGATCAGCCCTTGCTGGTGATCTTGCTGATGCTGGGCATCTATCTGGTTCTCGGCACCTTGATGGACTCGCTGGCAATGCTGCTGCTGACCGTGCCGCTCTTCGTGCCAATCGCGCAATCGGCGGGGATCGACCTCGTCTGGTTCGGGATCTTCGCGGTGATGGTGGTCGAGATGGGGCTGATCACGCCGCCGGTGGGGATGAACCTCTTCGTGCTGAAAACCACCAATCCCGAGATCGCGATGGTCGAGCTGTGGCGGGGTGTCATGCCCTTCGTGCTGGCCGATCTGATCCGCGTCGGGCTGATCATCGCGCTGCCCGCCATCGTCACCTGGCTGCCGCATCACGCATTCTGAATTCACGCTGAAATGGGAGGACTACCATGTTGAAGTCACTGTTGAAGTCGGCCGCACTGGCGCTCGTGTTCACAGCCGCCGCCACAGCCGCGGGGGCGCGGGAGATGCGGGTGTCATCCTTTGAGCCGCAGCAGGGTTTTTACTCGGCCAAGGTGCTGCAGGTCTGGATTGATCAGGTCAACGCCAAGCTGTCGGATGCGGCGCGCTTCCGCCTTTATCCGGCGTCGATCCTCGGCGCGCCCCCGGCCCAGGCCGAACTGGTGAAGGCGGGCGTGGCCGATGTTGCGCTGGTGGTGCCGACCTATACGCCGGGCCTTTTCCCGATGACGGGGGTGGTGGAGGTGCCGGGGCTGGTGGAGACGTCGGTGCAGGGCGCGCATCTGCTGAACACGCTGGCCGAAGAAGGGGCATTGGCCGGTGAATATGCCGATTACAAGGTCATCGCGCTTTTCACCACGCCGGGCTACCGGTTCCTGATGTCAGGGGATGGCGCGCGGGTGCCCGCGGATCTGGCGGGCAAGAAGCTGCGCACCCCCTCGCAGTTCGGCTCGGTCCTGTTTGAGCTGCTGGGTGCCTCGGGTGTGTCAATCCCGGCACCGCAAGTCTATGAAAACCTGGAGCGGGGGGTGGTGTCCGGGGCGGTCTGGGTGATGGACGCCTATCGCACCTTCCGCCTGAACGAGGTGGCGCCTGTGGTCACCGATCTGCGTTTCACCGCCTCACCGATGGCTATTTTGATGAACCGCGCCGCCTATGACAGCCTGTCTGAGGCCGACCGCGCGGTGATTGATGCGGCCGCGGGCGCGGGCGCGGCCGATTGGATCGCGCAAGTGGTCGATGCTGCCGATGCCGAGATCGAGGCGCAGTTTCGGGCGGACCCCAAAGTAACCTTTATCGATCCCGACAGCGCCGAATTGCAGCTCTGGACCGATGCTTTGGCCGATGCACCGGCGAAATGGGTGGCGATGCAGGCCGATCCGGCGGCGGCCGGACGCCTGCTCGACCGCGCCCATGAGATCGCGAAGCCCTGACGCGCGCCGGCGCGCCTGCGGGCGCGCAAACACCCCGCCCCCTCCGGCACCGCGATGGGTGTCAGGACGGGGCCCACCGAATTCAACCGACGGAGGTAACCATGGCAATCATTGCACTGGGCTATCTTGGCGTGCGGTCCGACAGGCTGGATGACTGGTCGGATTTCGCGGGCAAGTTGCTGGGAATGCAGAAAATAGACCGCGGCGGTAAAGCGCTTGCCTTTCGCATGGACGATCAGGCGCAGCGGTTTCTGGTGTCGGATGAGCCGGGTGAAACCCTTGCCTTTCTCGGCTTTGAAGTGGCGGAACGGGGGGATCTCGCGCAATACGCCGCCCGCCTCGATGCGGCGGGGGTGCGGGTGCAGATCGGCAGTGCCGCGCTGGCGGACCGGCGCTTTGTCGGCGATCTGATCTGGTTCGAGGATCCGATGGGCAACCGGGTGGAACTGTTCCACGCCCCGATGATCGCCACCGATCCCTTTGTGCCGGGCCGCCCGATTGATGGCTTTGTCACCGGGCCGCTCGGGATGGGCCATGCGGTGCTGCATGTGCGCGACATCGACGTGATGATGCCCTTTTACCGCGATCTGCTGGATTTCCGGGTGTCGGATTATGGCCTCACCCCCTATGGCCTGTACTTCTTCCACCTGAACGACCGGCACCATTCCTTTGCGATGGTCGGCTCGGGGCAGGAGGGGTTCCATCATTTCATGGTGGAATATCAAAACCTTGATGATGTGGGGCAGGGGCTTGACCTCGCGCAGCTCGGCGAGGGGCAACTGGCCTATACCCTCGGGCGTCACACCAATGACTACATGACCAGCTTTTACGCCCACAGCCCCTCCGGGTTCTTTGTCGAGAATGGCTGGGGGGGGCGGCTGATCGATCCCGATCAATGGGAGCCGCATGAAACCCATGACGGGCCGAGCTTTTGGGGCCACGAGCGGCTCTATCTGACCGAAGAGGGCGGGCGCAAACGCCTGCGCGACATGCGCCTTCAGGCGGCGGCCCGGGGGCGGCGGGCACCACCGGTGGCGGAATGCCCCTGGCTGTTCGGTGAACTTGCGAAACAACGGGGATGATCATGGAAGAATTCGATGTCGCCATCGTCGGTTACGGCCCGGCGGGCGCCACGCTTGCGCATCTGTTGGCGCAATGCGGGCTGAAAACCCTGGTGCTGGAGCGGGAAACCGCGGCCTATCACCTGCCGCGCGCGGTGCATTTTGATGCAGAGGTGATGCGGGTGTTCCAATGGATCGGCATTGCGGAGGCGATGGAGCCGCAGACCGCGCGGCATCCGGGGATGCGCTTTGTCGACGGCGCGGGCAAGCTGCTGCTGGATTGGCCCCGGCCGCAGGGTGTGGGGCCGCAGGGCTGGCGGGCGAACTACCGTTTTCACCAGCCTGATCTGGAAAAGCTGTTGCGCGACACGTTGCAGGCGCGGCCCGAGGTGACGGTGCGCACCCGCTGTGACGTCTTCTTTGTTGAGGATCAGGGCGCGCAGGTTGAGCTGCGCTATGAAGACATGAGCTGTGGCCAGATCCGCCGGATTGCCGCGAAATATGTCGTGGGCTGTGACGGCGCCCGCTCGCTGATCCGCCGCTACATTGATACCGGCATGGAGGATTACGGCTTTCATGAACGCTGGCTGGTGGTCGATGTCATCCTGAACAAGGACAAACCCGAACTCGGCGATCACTCGATCCAATATTGCGTGCCCGAACGGCCGATGACCTATGTGCGCGGCCCGGGCCTGCGGCGGCGCTGGGAAATCACCCTGCGCCCCGATGAGGACAGTGCCGGGATCGCCCGGCCCGAACGGGTGTGGGAGCTGCTCTCTGACTGGCTTTCGCCCGGGGAAGCGGCGCTGGAGCGCACGGCGGTCTATGTCTTTCACTCGCTGGTGGCCCATGACTGGCGCCGGGGGCGCCTGATCCTCGCGGGCGATGCCTGTCACCAGACGCCGCCTTTCATGGGACAGGGCATGTGCGCGGGCATCCGCGATGTGGCCAATCTCTATTGGAAACTGGCGCTGATCTGTCAGGGCAAGGTCACCGATGCCGCCGCCGAGGCGCTGCTGGACAGCTATGAGAGCGAGCGTAAACCGAATGCCCGTGAATATATCCAGACGGCGGTGCGTCTGGGCGGGCTGATCAATACCTGCGGCACTGAAACCGCCCTGCGTGCGGCGCTGCCCGGCCGTGACGGCACTGCGCGCATGCAATCCATCGCGCCGCCGCTGGGGCCGGGGCTGGGGCAGGGCGCGGGCGCAGGGCGTCTTTTCGGGCAGCCACGCCTTGCCGATGGCACCTTGATGGATGCGGCTTTTCCCCATCAATGGGTGGTGGTGGCCGAGGCCGCACTGGCCGCGGCGGTGGTCCTGCCGGACGGGGTCGCCCTGCTGACCCCCGCCACCGCACCCGATGCGGCAGAGCATCTTGCCAGTCTTGCGACCCGCGCGGTGGTGCTGCGTCCCGACCGGCATACCTTCGGGGCTGCCGACACCCCCGAAGAGCTGCAGGCGCTTGTGGCGCTGATCCTTCCCAACCCAATTCCCCTTTCTGAACCGGAGATGGTCTGACCCATGAAACTTTGTTCCTTCACCCATAATGGCCGCCCCGGCTATGGCATCGTCACCGACAATGAGACGGGCATCATCGATCTTGGCGCACGTCTGCCCGAGGCCACGCTGCGCGACTTTCTCGCGGCGGGCGATCCTGGCCGGGCGGCAGCGCTCGCCGGATCCGCGGCGGATCATGCGATGGAGGCCGTGACCCTCGCGCCGGTCATCCCCAATCCCGACAAGATCATCTGTGTGGGGTTGAACTATCACGACCATATTCAGGAAACCGGCCGCGAAGAGACCGTCTATCCGGTGCTGTTCGCGCGCTATGCGGGCAGCCAGACCGGCCATGGCGCCGATCTGGTGATCCCGCGCGAAAGCACCATGTTCGACTATGAGGGCGAGCTGGCGGTGATCATCGGCAAGGCCGGGCGGCGGATTTCCGAGGCGGACGCGCTGGCGCATGTGGCGGGCTATGCCTGCTACAATGATGCCTCGGTGCGTGACTGGCAAAAGCACACGCATCAGTTCATGCCGGGCAAGACCTTTGCCGATACCGGCGCCTTCGGCCCTTGGATGGTGAGTGCCGATAAGATCCCGGACCCCACCAGACTGCATCTGCAAACCCGGCTGAACGGCACGGTGGTGCAAGACACGGACCTGTCGATGCTGATCTCCTCGATCCCGCGGCTGATCGCCTATTGCTCGACGATCCTGCCGCTGTTGCCGGGGGATGTGATCGTGTCGGGCACCCCCGGCGGGGTGGGCGCGCGCCGCAACCCGCCGCTGTGGATGCGCGACGGTGATCTCTGCGAGGTGGAAATTTCCGGGATCGGCACCTTGGCAAACCCCGTGCGCGCCGAGGCATGAGGCTGTCGCCCGGTGACCGCCTGTGCCAGAGTGACGGCATGACAGAGCGCGCCGGCCCCCCGCAAAAATCAGATTCCGTGCGTGCCCTCACGCGCGGTCTCGCCATCTTGCGGCATGTGAATGCGGTGGGCGAGGCGCGGCCGGGCGAAATTGCCCGCGCCCTCAGCCTGCCGCGCCCGACCGTCTATCGTCTGCTCGAAACGCTGGAAGAGGCAGGCTATGTGGTGTTTTCCGGCAGCGCCAATCTGGTGCGGGTGACGCGGCTCGCGGCCTCGCTGGGCGATGGCTCGGCGCAGACCACCGAACTCTGTCAGGCGGCGACGCCGCTCTTTGCCGAATACGGCGCGCGGCTGGTCTGGCCGCTCGACCTGACGGTCTATGACAATGCGGCCATGGTCATTCAGGAAACCACGCATGGCCGCTCCCCCCTCTCTATTGACCGTGCGATGATCGGCTACCGGCTGCCGGTGTTGCGCACCTCGGCGGGCCGGGCCTATCTGGCATTTTGCCCCGAAGAGGAGCGGGCGCTGATCATTGCGCATCTGCGGCGCCTGGGCGATCCGGCGGACATGCCGTTTCTGGAGCCCCTGCGTCTGCAGCGGATGCTGGACGAGACCCGCGCCCGGGGCGTTGCGCTGCGCGATGCGGGCGAGTTCCGGCCGCAGACCGCCTCGATTGCGGTGCCCGTTTGCCTGCAGGGCAATGTGCTTGGCTGTGTCTCGATGATCTGGATCCGCACGGCGATGTCGGCCAGCAAGGCGCTGGACAGTTTCGCGGCACCATTGGGCGAGATTGCCGCGCGGCTTGAGCAAAGGCTTGCCGCCTAAAGCGGCTGCGCCGCCATTTCCGCCGCGATGGCGTCGTCGAGCGGCGTCTCATAGGTCATCAGCAGATGGCCGAGCACCGTGTAAAACCCCACGGTCGCTATCAGATCAATCACCGCAGGACGGCCCAGTGCCGCCGCCAGCTCCGCCTCAAGGGCGGGGGGCAGGCGCCGGTGGTCAAAAAGTGCGTCAACGCCGCGCGCGATCAGCCCGTCCTCGCCCTCCGGATCGCCGCCCATCGCCGCGATGCGGGCATCGCTGAACCCCAGGGCGCGCGCCCGGCTGACGTGATGCGCCCATTCATAGGCGGAGCCCATCCGATGCGCGGCGCGCAGGATCACCACTTCCGAGCGCGCGGCTCCGAGCGCCGTGTCGCGCACGATATGCTGGCGCAGCGGTGCCCAGGCCCGCAGCAGGTCTGGGTGATGCGCCATCGTGCGATAGACATTCAGGGCGCCGGCAAAGCCATTGCGCAGGTCTGCGATGCTCTCGGGCCATTCCGCGTCGGGCAGGGGCGGGCAGGGGCTTTGGGTCATCAGGGTCTCCTTCGGGATCGGATCGGACAACAGAGCGGGCGCCGCCGACAGGGCCAAACTGGCCGCGTCCGCGGTGCGGACATCGGCGCTTCGGGCTGTGCCCGCGGGCACTATGCCGTTTGCGCTGCGGCAATGCCACCGGGCACGGCCAGGGTGTTCTATCGTGTTGTGTCGTGTTGTGCCTGACCGGGCCGCTACCGTCAGCAGAGAGCCAATCGGCAGAGAGCCAATCGGCGGAGGGCCGGTCCGGGCAGGGGCGCGAAGGCCTAATGGCCTTGCTGCAGCGAGAACCGCTTGATGTTGCGGTGAATGGTGGAGCGGTTGACGCCCATGCGCCGCGCGGTTTCCGAGATATTCCAGCCCGTCTCCTGCAGATGACGCGCCAGAATAACCGCCTGAACGCTCTCACTGGGGGCGGCCGTGCGCGACAGATGGTCCGGGAAATCGCGCAGGCTCAACACGGCACATTCACCGGAGGCGTTTTGACCACAGGCCGCCGCCACGGATTGGGCCAACTGGGTCATCTCATGCAGATTTCCGGCCCAGCGGTGCGCGGCCAGCAGGGTGACCACGTCGGAATCAAAGATGACGCGCTGGCCGAGGCTGGCGGCGAAAATCTGATCCGCGAGCGTCAGGAGATCGCGGCGCTGGCGCAGCGGCGGCAGCACCAGCCGCGCGCCCAGGAGCCGGGCATGGAGGTCGCGGCGCAGGCGGCCCTCGGCCACCGCCGTCTCGGGATTGCCTGTGATGGTGGCGATGACCCGGGCTTGCGACCGCCGCTCGCGGATGGCGCCGACGGGGCGATAGCTGCCCTCGGTCAGATATTTGACCAGCCCCGCCTGCAGGCGCAACGGCAGCTCATCAATATTGTCGACCACCAGCGTGCCGCCGCTGGCGCTGTCCAGCAGGCCCGGCTCAAACCGGCGCTTCTCCTCGCGGCCAAACATGATGGCGGCCTCTGCCTCGGTCAGGCTTTCGCAGGGCACGGTCAGGCAGGGGCCGCGCCCGCCGATGGCATGAATGGCGCGGGCGAGGGTGCTTTTGCCGCTGCCGGTTTCGCTCTCGATCAGCATCGGATTTTGCCGCTGCGCCAACAGCGCCGCCTGTTGGAGCAGGGCTGTCATCGCCGGATCATCCCCGGCCAGCCTGCGCAATTCATCGGGCATCCGGCGCGGCGCGCTGAAGCGCGGGGCGGGCGCGCGGCGCGGCTCGATCGCATGGGCAAAGAGGCGATAGCCGTCCCGCGTCTCGATCAGGCGGTCGCGGGCGGCGGCCTGCCGGGTCAGCCCCTCAAACATCGTCAGATCAAGGTCGAACACCTCAGAGACATGCCGCCCGAGCAGATCACCGGGGCGGCGCCAGTCCACGCCAAGGGTGCGCGCCATAAGCCGCGCCGCGCCATTCGTCATCGAAATGACATGCCCGCCCGCATCCAGCGACAGCGCGGCCTCAGGATCGACATCCAGAAAATCGGGCGAGCCTGCCAGCCGCAGCACCCAGTCGCGGCGGCTTTCAGCCATGATATTCGCCATTTCGATGCGCCGGGCGGTCTGCTGCACCAGATTGAGCGCCAGATACTGGCTTTCGCGCGGCCGGGGCGGGCACAAGAGGGAAATGTCGAGCACCGCGCTCAGCTGGCCGCTGGTGTCATAGATCGGGGCGGCGGTGCAGGAGAGCGCGCCATGCGTCACATCGAAATGATCGCTTTGATGGATGATCAGCGGCTCTCCTGCCTCAATGCAGGCCCCGACGGCGCAGGTGCCCGCCCGAGACTCTGACCATTCCGCTCCGATGAACAGCCCGCTTTTGCGCAAAGCCTCCTTGTTGACCGCATCCCCCAGATATTCCACCGTGACCCCGGCGGCATCCGACAGCAGCAGCACATAGTTCTGCCCCGCCACCAGTTTGTAGAGGTTGTCGATCCCCGAACGGGCAATCGAGATCAGCTCCTCCGAGCGTTCCCGGTGCACCCGCAGCTGCCGGTCGGGGACGATATAGGCCTCGGCCCGGGTGCTCGGATCAAGCCCGTGCTTTTCGAGGCAGCGCAGCCAGCTTTCCACAACGATCGGGTCACGGGCGCTGTCGGGGCGGGCATCGCGCTGCGCGAGCGCGGCGATTTCCTCCAGATGCTCACTATCGGCTTGCATGGTGCCCTCCGCTGTCCTGCCCGCTGGGGGAGAGCCTAGCCCAGATAGGGCCCGGGCAGAACCGGGCTGTCTGCGTGGTGCAGCGTGATTGCTGCAACGCAGCAGAAGTGTTGCGCCGCCGTGCAACAGGTTGCGCAGAGCTGCGGCAGGGCGGGCGGATAAGCCCTTGAAATCGTGCCCTGTGAAAAGGCGGCTTTGGCGCGGCGGGCGGGGCGCGCCACCGTGGTCTTCGGAATGATGAGGAGGAGAGCGAATTGAAAGCGTTGCGTTTCCACGCTGCAAAGGATCTGCGGATCGACGATATCGAGGCGATTCCCGCCCCCGGACCGGGGCAGGTCGCCATCAAGAACCGCTATGTCGGCATCTGCGGCACCGATCTGCATGAATATGCCTATGGGCCGATTTTCATACCCTCAGAGCCGCATCCCTTCACCCAGGCGGTGTTGCCGCAGGTGTTGGGCCATGAGTTTGGCGGCACCGTCACGGCGGTGGGCGCGGGGGTCAGCCATGTGAAAGTGGGCGACCGTGTCTCGGTGCAGCCGCTGATCATGCCGCGCAGCGGTGATTACTACGCCGACCGCGGCCTGTTTCATCTGAGCGAAGAGCTGGCGTTGGCCGGGCTGAGCTGGATCTCGGGCGGGATGGCTGAGGGCGCGCTGCTGAACGACTATAACGTCGTCAAGATCCCCGATAAAATGAGTGACGAAGAGGCGGCCCTGGTCGAACCGACAGCGGTGGCCGTTTACGCCTGTGACCGCGGGCAGGTGCATGCGGGGCAGTCGGTTCTGGTGACAGGTGCCGGCCCCATCGGAATGCTGACCCTGCTGGCCGCCAAAGCCTTTGGCGCGACCAAGCTCTTTGTGTCAGATCTGAACGACACAAGGCTGGCCCTCGCGCGCGAGATCCTGCCCGAGGTGATCACCCTCAACCCCAAACGCGACGACATTGGCGCGGCGATCCGGGCGGCGACCGAGGGTGGCGTGGGCTGTGATGTGGCGCTGGAATGCGTCGGCAATGAAAAGGCGCTGCAAAGCTGCCTTGAGGCGGTGCGCAAGCAGGGCACGATCGTGCAGGTGGGACTGCACCCTGGCAACAGCGGCCTGCACTGGCACACGGTCACCTTCAAGGATGTCGATATTCGCGGCTCCTGGGCCTATCCGACGCATCTGTGGCCGCGGGTGATTGACCTGATCGCCTCCGGCGCGATCCCGGCGATGAAGGTCGTGACCAAGAAAATCCGTCTGGAGGAGGCAGTGTCAGAAGGTTTCGACGTGCTCCTCGATCCGGCGGGAACGCAGCTGAAGATCTTGATTGATCTGACCTGATCCGATGCCGCGCCGCATCGCCCGGGGAGGGGCGCGCGGCGCGGTTTGACCCCAAAAGCATTCGGGAGGAAACCATGCTTGATTCAACCCCACAGGGCGCACTGGCAGCGCTTGTTGCCGATCTGGAACGGGCGCTGATCGCGCAAAATGCGCAGGCCGTTTCTGAACTTTTTCTGGAAACCGGCTTCTGGCGCGATCTTGCGGCCTTTACCTGGAACCTGAAAACCAGCGAAGGCCGCGCGGAAATCGGCGCCATGGCCGCGGCGCAATTGCCCAAAATCGTGCCTTCGGCGCTGATGCTCGATCCTGCGGAAGAGGTCGGCCATGCCGATGGCGTCACCGAAGGCTGGCTGGTGCTTGAGACCAAGGCCGGGCGTGGCATTGGCTATATCCGCATGAAGGAGGGCAAGATCTGGACGCTGCTCACCACCCTGCATGAACTGAAGGGCCATGAGGAGCCGCGCAAGTTGCGCCGCCCGATGGGGGCCGAACATGGCCACGATCCCCAGCGCAAAACCTGGAAGGAAAAGCGCACCGAAGAGGCCGAGCGTCTGGGCTATACTGATCAGCCCTATGTGCTGGTGATCGGCGGCGGGCAGGGCGGCATCGCGCTGTCGGCCCGGCTGCGCCAGCTAGGGGTGCCGACCATCGTCGTGGACAAACATCCGCGCCCGGGTGACCAATGGCGCAACCGCTACAAATCGCTCTGCCTGCACGATCCGGTCTGGTACGACCACCTGCCCTATCTGCCGTTTCCCGACAACTGGCCGGTCTTTGCCCCGAAAGACAAGGTGGGCGATTGGCTGGAGATGTACACCAAGGTGATGGAGCTGAACTATTGGTCCTCGACCTCGGCGAAATCGGCAACATACGATGAGGCTAAGGGCGAATGGACCGTGGTGCTGGACCGCGACGGGCAAGATGTGGTGATGCACCCCAAACAGCTGGTGCTGGCGACGGGGATGTCGGGCAAGGCCTTTGTGCCCAGCTTCAAAGGGCAGGATATCTTTCAGGGCGAGCAGCAGCATTCCAGCCAGCACCCCGGCCCGGATGCCTATCGCGGCAAGAAGGTGGTGGTGATCGGTGCCAATAACTCGGCACATGACATTTGCGCGGCGCTTTGGGAACATGGCGCGGATGTCACCATGGTGCAGCGCTCCTCGACCCATATCGTGAAATCCGACAGCCTGATGGATCTGGCGCTTGGCGGGCTATATTCCGAACAGGCGGTGGCCAACGGGATCACCACCGACAAGGCCGATATGATCTTTGCCTCGATCCCCTACAAGATCATGGCCGATTTCCATGTGCCTGTGTACGACCAGATCAAGGAACGCGACAAAGACTTCTATGCCGCGCTGGAAAAGGCCGGGTTCATGCTGGATTTCGGCGATGACGAGAGCGGCCTGTTCATGAAATACCTGCGCCGTGGCTCGGGCTATTACATCGACGTGGGCGCCTGCGATCTGGTGATCGACGGCTCGATCAAGCTGCAATCGGGCAAGGGGATCAGCCATTTCACCGCCCGTTCGGTGGTGCTGGACGATGGCACCGATCTGCCCGCAGATCTTGTGGTCTATGCGACGGGCTATGGCTCGATGAACGGCTGGGCGGCGGATCTGATCAGCCAGGACGTGGCGGATAAGGTGGGAAAATGCTGGGGCCTCGGCTCTGACACCACCAAGGACCCCGGCCCTTGGGAGGGGGAAGAGCGCAACATGTGGAAGCCGACGATGCAGGAGGGGCTGTGGTTCCACGGCGGCAACCTGCACCAGTCACGGCATTACTCGCGGTATCTCTCGCTGCAACTCAAGGCGCGGTATGAGGGGCTGGAGACGCCGGTCTGGGGGCTGGAGCCGCCGCACCACCTGAGCTGACCGAAACCCGAACCACATCCCTGCGCCGCCCTCCCGTCGGGGGGGCGGCGCATCCATGGGCGGCGATCGCATGTCCCCGGCGCGGGGCGAAGTCCGGCATGCGGGGGTCGCTTTGCCCCGGGGCAGCGTTCAGCCGCCGACGCTGCTGCGCGAACCGGCGCTGCTGCCAAAGCCCCCGCGCGAGGCGGCGGTGGCACGAGTCATCGGCGGTTTGCCCACCGTCGCCGCCGGACGGGCAAAGAGACCGCTGCTCATCTTGCCCTTGCCGCTGTTCGACGACAGGGTGCTGCTGCCGGTTGCATTGGTGAATTTGCCATCCGGCGTGCGGTAGAGCGGCTGCGATGCTGCCATGCCACCGCGCCCGCCCAGCATATTGCCGATCAGATAGCCCGCCAGCAGCGGCATGAAGATGCTGCCCGACCCCTGCTGATTGCCCACCTGTTGTTCTTCCGAGCCGCAGGCCCCGGCGCCATGCTGCTCTTCGCAGACGGCAAGGCTGTCATAGCGCGGTGCGGATTCCACATGCAGCGCCTGCGCGTCGGCAAAGGCCGCGTCACATTCGGCGGCGGACATCAGCCCGCTGCGGCTGGCTTCGGCCTTGCAGCTTTGCAGATCCGGGAAGGCTTCGGCCTCGACGCTGTCGTCCTTGCACCCGGCCAACGCAAAGGCAGCGGCCCCCAGAATGCTCAGCGCGACGGTTCTTGAACGATGTCTCATCAGGTGCTCCCCCTCAATTCCGGATAAAATGCGGTTTGAACCGCGACAGATCTTGCGTGATGCGGCTGCGGTCTTCGCGCATGCCGATCCCGGCGCAGTCCTCACCGATGATCCAGGCCCCGACGACCGGGCGAAAGCCGTCAAATACCGGCAGCGGCGCATAGGCCTGCAGGATCTGCGGATGCGCTGCGTAATCGTCGCGCGGGGCGGTCTCGGTCAACTGGCCATTCTCGATGATCGAGACCGAGGCCCCCTCGCGCGAGAACAATGGCTTGCGCACCCGCCCGGCGATCAGCGCCCCTTCCGCACGGCCAAAGGCCTCGGCCACGGCGGGGGCGGCGGGACCGCGCCCGGCAAGCGCTTCGGCGATATCCGCCTCAAAGAACGCGGGCAGGAGGTTGGGGTGGCCCTCGAACATCTGCCAGAGCACCGGCAAAAGCCCCTTGTTCGACACCAGCGCCTTCCAGGCGGGTTCCAGCATCATGCAGCCCGCGCTGCGCAAATGCTGCGCATAGTCGTCGCGCAGCAGATCCTCCCAGGGGTAGAGTTTGAACAAAAGGCCGATCACCCGGTCTTCGGCATCCAGAAACTGCCCCGCATCGCTGATCCCGATCTTGTCGAGATCGGTGTAATGCGCGCCGAGATCCGCCTCACGCGCGGCCCAGCCCATGCATTCGACGGTGGCGTAATCCTCCGGATTGCCCGCGGCGGCGGCGAAATGCAGATCGGTGCCCGGCGCGAACAGCGCGCGGAAGCGCTCGACCAGTGCCTCATGGATGCCGTTGAACTGGTCATCGCCCGGCTGCAGCACCCCGGCCTCCAACTGCCCCTCCAGCCAGCTCCATTGGAACGAGGCGCTCTCGTAGAGCGAGGTCGGTGTGTCGGCGTTATATTCCAATAGCTTGGCCGGGCCCGTGCCATCATAGGCCAGATCAAAGCGCCCGTAGATTTCCGGGTCCCCGCGCTGCCAGCTTTCGGCAATAAGGTCCCAATGCTCGCGCGGGACCCCCATTTTCGCCATCAGCTCTTCATGCGCCAGAATTTCCGCCACCGCCGCGCGGCACATGCCATGCAATTCGGTCGCCGGTGCCTCAAGATCGTCTTCGATCTCTTGCAGGCTGAACTGATAGGCAGAGGTTTCGTCCCAATAGGGTTCGCCATGCATATCGGCAAAGGTGAAACCCAATTCGGCGGCTTCTGCCCGCCATTCCGGCCGCTCTGGCAGCGCTATTTTTTGCACGTCGTTCTGATCTCCCTAAGGTTGCTTATACATAAGGGGATCGGCGGGGGGATACCAGACAGGGCAGGGCGACTTTCGGCGCCGCAATGTCGCGGCTGTGACATTGGTCCCGCGTCGGGCCGGGGGTGGCCCGGGGGAGGGCTGCTGGTCAGGGGGCGAAGGGCAGGTCGCGCGATTGCAGCATCTCTTCCTCGGGCGAGGCGAGCATCGCCGCCACCCGCTCCAGCGAGGCGATCAGCATCATCTGTTCCCAATCGGGCAAGACGCTGAATTTTCGGTGAAACTGCGCATGCGCCCCATCGGGCGCGATCGCCAGAAACTCTTGGCCCTTGGCCGTCAGCGAGAGCCAGGATTGCCGCCGGTCCTGCTCGCCACGCCGCCGCTGCACCACGCCCTGCGCCTCTAGCTTGTGGATCAGCACGGTGGCCGTGGCCTGGGTGATGCCCATGCGTGCCGCAATGTATCCGGCGGTCTGCTCGCCCGCCTCTTGCAGCAGGTGCATGAAGATCAATTGCGAGGGCGTCAGCCCGGTTTCGCGCATCAGTTCTTTGCCGTGCAGCTCGGTGCTGCGCAGGATCCGGCGCATGGCGGTCAGGGCAAGCTTGGTCCGGTCTTCCATCGCACGAATCCGTTGGGAAAATTTACTTAGCTTTTCTTGTAGAGTGTCGCGGAGAATTTGGAAATTACCATTGTGTTGATCCAAATCCCCAACAAATTCCTACGCTAAAACTAAGTATTTTTCAAGCATATAGGGCAATATATTTTCCCGCTCATTTGCATTTATCCAATTATTTTCAATGATTTAATGGGGTATTCGCGGGGGAGACCAAGGCGGTCGCTTCGGCAAAAGTCAGACGCTAGGGTTGATGTTTAGTGCAAACTAAGCAATATTGCCGCAACCAAAGAGTTTCGGAGTGCCCATGCAACACAACCCAAGCCTGCGGAAATTGTCGATTGCCGCGCAAGATGTGGCCCTGCGCGCGCCGCGCGCGGAAGACGGCGCCGAGATTGCGCGCCTCGTGCGGGCGTCCGGCGCGCTGGATGCCAATTCGCTCTACTGCAACTTGCTGCAAAGCACGCATTTCGCAGGCACCTGCGTTCTGGCCGAGCGCGGGGGCGCGCTCCTGGGCTGGGTCTCGGGCTATGTGCCGCCGATGCAGCCCGACACGCTCTTTGTCTGGCAGATCTGCACCAGCCCCGAGGCCCGGGGTCTGGGTCTGGCGCAAGCGATGATCGCCGAGCTGTTGGGCCGCCCAGCGTTGTCCGGCATCCGGCATCTCGAATGCAGCATCACCCGCGAGAACACCGCCTCCTGGCGCTTTTTCGAGAGCGTCGCCCGGCGTCTCAACGCCCCCATGCGCTCCCAGGAATGGCTGGACCGTGACCGGCATCTGGACGGAAGCCATGCCAGCGAGCGCCGGGTGATCCTTGGGCCATTCGCGGCGCAGGCCCTTCCTGCGACCGCCGCCGCCACTTCATTTGAAAAGGTCCCGCATCCGCAGGATGCCTGACCGCAAGACCTATTGGGAGTTTTCCATGAACAAGCCGATCAACAGCACCGCCTTCACCCGCGTCGAGAGCCAGGTTCGTTCCTATTCGCGCAGCTTTCCGCGTCTGTTTGACCGCGCCACCGGCGCCACGATCCACGGCACCGATGGCCGCGAATATACCGATTTCCTCGCGGGCTGCTCCTCGCTGAACTATGGCCATAACGACCCGGATCTGAAGGCGGCCTTGCTCGCCTACATCAGCCGCGATGGCATTGCGCATGGGCTGGACATGTTCACCGATGCCAAGGAAAAATTCCTCAGCGCGTTCGAGCGTCACATCCTCAAGCCGCGCGACATGCGCTACCGGCTGCAGTTCACCGGCCCCACCGGGGCGAATGCGGTTGAGGCGGCGATGAAACTCGCGCGCAAGGTGACGGGCCGCAGCAATGTGATTTCCTTCACCAACGGCTTTCACGGTGTCACCTTGGGTGCCCTCGCCGCGACCGGCAATGGCAAGCACCGCGCCGGTGCTGCCATCCCGCTGAACGGCGTCACCCGCGCGGCCTATGATGGCTATTACGGCACCGAGATCGACACCGCTGAACTCTTGGCGCAGCAACTGGCCGACCCCTCGGGCGGCATTGACGCCCCGGCTGCGATCATCGTCGAAACCGTGCAGGGCGAGGGCGGTCTGAACGCGGCCTCCCCCGAATGGCTGCGCCGGATCGAGAGCATCGCGCGTGACCATGGCGCGCTGTTCATCATCGACGATATTCAGGCGGGCTGTGGCCGCACCGGCGGCTTCTTCAGCTTTGAGGGGATGGGCCTTTCGCCCGACATCATCACCATGGCGAAATCGCTCTCGGGGATGGGTCTGCCGCTGGCGCTGACGCTGATGAAGCCCGAGCATGACATCTGGTCGCCCGCCGAGCACAACGGCACCTTCCGCGGCAACAACCATGCCTTCGTCACCGCCACGGCGACGATCGAAAAGTTCTGGGCCGATGATGAATTCGCCGAAGCTGTCGCCGAAAAGGCCGCCTTCCTTGAGGCGCGCCTGCAAGAGATCGCCGATGCGCATGGCACCACCTTGCGCGGGCGTGGCATGATGCGCGGCATCAATGCGGGCAGTGGCGAAGCCGCCGCCGCCATCTGCAAGGCCTGTTTCGACAAGGGCCTGATCATCGAAACCTCGGGCAGCCATGATGAGATCGTCAAGATCCTCGCGCCGCTGACCATTGCGCCCGCGCAATTCGCCGCCGGGCTCGACATTCTGGAAACCGCCTTCGCGCGCGAAATGGCCGCCTGGCGCACCGCAGCTGAATAAGGAGACCCCCATGATTGTTCGCGATCTGAACGACGCCCGCCAAACCAACCGTCTGGTCAATGCCGACGGCTGGGACAGCACCCGGCTTTTGCTGGCCGAAGATGGCATGGGCTTCAGCTTTCACATCACCCGCATCCATCCGGGCACCTCGCATGTGTTTCACTACAAACACCATTTCGAAAGTGTCTACTGTGTGTCCGGCACCGGGAGCATTGAGGATCTGGCCACGGGTCAGGTGCATCCGATCAAGCCCGGGGTGATCTATGCGCTGAACCTGCACGACAAGCACCGCCTGACCGCCGAGACCGAACTGGTCATGGCCTGCTCGTTCAACCCGCCGGTAACCGGGCAGGAAGTGCACCGCGCAGATGGCTCTTATGCCCCGGCCGCCGAGATCGAACCTGTTTCTGAAACCGCCTGAGACGCCGAAGGAGGATCCGATGCTGGACGCCCAGAATCAATCCGACGATTATCCGACCCGCCTGAAATCCGAGAGCTGGCTGCCGCGCAAAGACCCGGTGGTCTGGCCGCAGGAAGCCGCCGTGGCGCCTGCGGGCAAAGCGGCGCTGACCGAGGCGGAAGTGCAGAGCTTTGACCAGAACGGCTATCTGGTGCTGAAGGGTCTGTTTTCCGATGCGGAAGTGGCCGCGCTGACCGCCGAGGCGCAGCATCTGCGCACCGGCGGTGGCAATCTGCCGCCCGAAGATGTGATTGCCGAGCCCGGCAATGACGCGGCCGTGCGCACCGTCTTTCGGCTCGATGAAAACAACCGGCTCTTTGACCGTCTGGCCCGCGATGCGCGGGTGGCGGGCCGGGTGCAGCAGCTCTTGGGCGACGCGCTTTACCTGCACCAGTCGCGGCTGAACTACAAACCGGGCTTCACCGGCAAGGAATTCTACTGGCATTCGGATTTCGAGACCTGGCACGCCGAGGACGGCATGCCACGGATGCGCGCCATCTCGGCCTCGATCCTGCTCACCGACAATTCCGCGCTGAACGGGCCCTTGATGCTGATCCCCGGCTCGCACCGCCAGTTCATCGCCTGCGCGGGCGAAACGCCCGAGAACAACCATGCGCAGTCGCTGAAAAAGCAAGAGATCGGCGTGCCCTCGCAAGAGAGCCTGGCGCGGATGGCCGAGACGCATGGCATCGATTATGCCTCGGGCAAAGCGGGCACGGTGATCTTGTTTGATTGCAACGTCTTGCACGGCTCGAACGGCAATATCACGCCTTTCCCGCGCTCGAATGCCTTCTTTGTCTACAACGCCTGGTCGAACCGTTTGCGCGCGCCCTATGCCGCACCGGCACCGCGCCCGGATTTCCTGAGCAACCGGCAGCCGAAAGCGCCGATCACGCTGGAAGATGGCACCTTCGCCTGACCGGATCCGTCCTGACCATTGAACATGCCGCAGCGCCCGCCCGGGCGCTGCGCCGGGAGAACCATGACCCATACTGTTGAGAAAATCGGCGGCACCTCGATGTCGCGCACGCAAGAGCTTTTGGACACGGTGCTGATCGGCACCCGTCAGGGGGCCGCGCTCTACAACCGGATCTTTGTCGTTTCGGCCTATGCCGGGGTGACCGACGCGCTCCTGGAGCATAAAAAGTCGGGCACGCCCGGCGTCTATGCGCTGTTCACCGACCCCGGCCGGGGCAGCGACTGGCAAGAAGCGCTGGACGAGACCGGCGCGAAAATGCTGGCGCTGAACGCCGCGATCTTCACCGATCCCGAGGCCCGCGCCACAGCCGATCGTTTTCTGACCGAGCGGTTGGACGGGGTGCGCTCGTGCCTCAGTGATCTGGGGCGGCTCTGTTCCTTCGGGCATTTCCAGCTGGCGGAACACATGCTCACCCTGCGCGAAATGCTGGCTTCGCTGGGCGAGGCGCAATCGGCGTTCAACACGGCGCTGTTGCTCAACAGCCTTGGCGTCAAGGCGCGCTTTGTCGATCTGACCGGCTGGTGCGGTGGCGCGCCGCTGTCGCTGGACGAGACGATCCGCGCGGCGTTGCAGGACGTGGATCTGACGCGCGAACTGGCGATTGTCACCGGCTATGCGCAATGCCGCGAAAAGCTGATGAAGAGTTATGATCGCGGGTACAGCGAAGTTACCCTCTCGCGGATGGCCGTCGTCACCGGCGCGCGCGAGGCGGTGATCCACAAGGAATTCCACCTCTCCTCCGCCGATCCGCGGCTGGTGGGCACCGATGCCGTGCGGGTGATCGGCGAGACGAATTATGACGTGGCCGATCAGCTCTCCAACCTTGGGATGGAGGCCATCCACCCGAGTGCGGCCAAGGGCTTGCGGCAAGCGGGCATTCCGCTGCGGGTGAAAAACGCCTTTGAACCCGCGCATCAGGGCACGGTGATCCGCGCCGATCTGGCCGCCGAAGCGCCGCGCGTTGACATTGTCACCGGGCTGCGGGGCGTCTTTGCCTTTGAGTTTCACGACCCCGATATGGTTGGCGTCAAAGGCTATGATGCGGCCATCCTTGCCGCGCTCAACCGGCACAAGGTCTGGATCGTCTCCAAAGCCTCGAACGCCAATACGATCACGCATTACCTGAAAGGCGCGATGCAGGCGATCCGGCAGGCCGAGGCGGAACTGGCCGAGGCCTATCCCGCCGCCGCGATCCGGCTGCGCAAAGTGGCGCTGGTCTCGGCGATTGGCCGCGATCTGGGCGGTGCCGGGGTGCTGCGCACCACGCTGCAAACGCTGCATGCGGCAGGGATCGAGCCGCTGGGCCTGCTCGATCAGATGCGCCGCGTCGATTTGCAGGTGATCGTGGAGGATGCCGATTACGATCAGGCGATCCGGGCCTTGCATCAGGGATTGGTCGAAACCACCCCCGCCCGGGATGCCGACCGCGATGCCGCCCGGGATTCAGGCCGCGATGCCGCCTCCGCTCCGGCCGCCAAAGAGACCGCTGCCGACCCCCAATCCTCCGCGCAGACGACCGCGACCACTGCGCAACGTGCCACCCGTGCTGATCCCGTCTTGGACGCGGTGGCCTGACCCCAACCCGAAAGGAAGATCTTATGCTGTTGAACCGTACCGCGATTGCCGTGATGACCACCGCCGCTCTGGGCGCCACACTCGGCGCCCCGATGGCGGGTGCCGCGACGCTGGAAGAGATCAAGGCCAAGGGCACCATCCGCATCGCCGTGGCCAATGAAATTCCCTATGGCTATGTCGACCCGAATGGCGAGGCGATGGGCGCAGGCCCGGATGTCGCCAAAAAGATCGTGGCCGATCTTGGCATCGAGAATATCGAATGGGTGACCACCAATTTCTCGGCGCTGATCCCGGGCCTGCAGGCCGACCGTTTCGATATGGTGGCCGCCGAAATGGCGATCCTGCCCGAGCGTTGCCAGCAGGTGCTCTTCTCCAACCCCAACACCTCTTATGGCGAGGGGCTTTTGGTCGCCGCCGACAATCCCAAGGGTGTTACGGCCTATGGTGATTTCGCCAAGAACCCCGAGCTGAAAGTGGCGATCATGTCGGGCGCCGATCAGCTGGCCATGATGCAGAAACTGGGCGTGCCAGAGGAAAACCTGGTGATGATCGGCTCCAACGCCGATGCCATCTCCACCGTGTCGACGGGCCGGGCGGATGCCTATGCCGCGACCAGCCTCACCGCCTCGGGCCTTGCCTCGCAGAGTGACAAGGTGGCGGTCGTGGATGATTTCACCGACCCGGTGATCGACGGCACCCCGGCGCGCAGCTGGGGGGGCTTCACCTTTGCACAGGGCAATGAAGAGCTGCGCGATGCGGTGAACACCGCGCTGGCCGCCTATAAGGCCACGCCGGAATGGCACGACACCGTCACCGGCTATGGCTTTACCGAGGCCGATACCAAAGGCTCGACCGAGAAGACCGGCGCCGAGCTTTGCGGCAGCTGAGATAGTGCCGTTTGGTGTTTGGGCGGGGCGGGGGGATCGACCCCCGCCCCCTCGTTTCCGCTTTCAAAGGATGCGCAATGCATTGGACAGACTATCTTGGCCCGCTGTCACAAGGGGCCTGGGTCACGGTTCAGCTGACCTTCTACTCGACCCTTCTCGGGGCGGTGATGGCCTTTGCAGGCGGGATGGGGAAGCTCTCCCGCAACCCGTTGCTGCGCGGGCTGGCGGTGGTTTACGTTGAGGTTTTTCGCGGCACCTCGCTCTTGGTGCAGCTCTTTTGGCTCTATTTCGCGCTGCCGCTGGCCGGTCAGGCGATCGGGCTTGATCTGCGCATTCCGCCCGTCGTGGCGGGGGTGGCGGCGCTGGGGCTGAACATCGGGGCCTATGGCGCCGAAGTGGTGCGCGGCGCGTTGCAATCGGTCAAGCCGGGCCAGGCAGAGGCCGCGCGGGCGCTGAACTTCACGCCCCGCCAGAGCCTCTGGCGCATCGCACTGCCGCAGGCTTTGCCCGAAATGATGCCCTCCTTTGGCAATCTCGCGGTGCAAAACCTCAAGGATACGGCGCTCGTCTCGCTGATCTCGCTGGGCGATCTGACCTTCCGCGCCGAGCAGATCCGCAATTTCACCCAAGACAGCATCGGCGTCTATTCGCTGCTCTTGTTGATGTATTTCGGCATGGCGCTGGTCTTGACCGCGATCATGCGCGCCACCGAGCGGGCCGTGGGCCGCTGGCGTCCGGTGCGGAGGTAACACATGCTATTTGGGTACGAATGGGACATCTCGAGCCCCGGGGCCTTCGCGCTTTCGATCCTGCCGATCCTGCTGCGCGGGCTCTGGGTGACGGTGCAGGCAACGCTTCTGGGCTTTGTGGTGGCGCTGATCCTCGGGCTGGTGCTGGCGCTGCTCAAGGCCGCGCCGCTGCGCCTCATCCGCTGGCCTGCCGGGGTGATCACCGAGTTTCTGCGGGACACGCCGCTGCTCGCCCAGCTTTTCTTTCTCTACTACGTCCTGCCCGATTACGGGATCATCCTGCCCGCCTTCATGACGGGTGCGCTGGCTTTGGGGCTGCAATACAGCGCCTATACCTCCGAGGTCTACCGCGCCGGGCTGGAGGCGGTGGCGCGCGGCCAGCGCGAAGCGGCGCGGGCGCTGAACCTGACCGCCGCGCGGAATTTCACCCATGTCATCCTGCCCCAGGCGCTGCCCCGCATCGTGCCTGCCTTGGGCAATTATCTGGTCTCGATCATGAAAGACGTGCCGGTCCTGTCGGTGGTGACGGTACTGGAGATGCTGAATGTCGCCCGGATCATCGGCGACCGCACCTTCAACTATCTGATCCCACTCTCGATGGTGGGCGGCCTCTATCTGATCATGACCCTTATCGCCTCGGCCGGGGTGCGCGCGCTTGACCGCCACCTGCCGCAACACGGAGTGCCGCTGAAATGAGCAATCCCGTCGCTGACACTGCGAACACCACCCAGAACGCCAAACCGATTGTGAAATTCGACAAGGTCGTCAAACGCTTCGGCGATCACACCGTCCTTGACCAGCTGAGCTTTGAGGTGATGCCCGGCGAAAAGGTCTCGATCATCGGGCCGTCGGGGTCCGGCAAATCCACGGTCCTGCGCATCCTGATGACCCTGGAGGGGATCGAGGGCGGCGTCGTCTATGTCGGGGGAGAGCCTTTGTGGCATGAACCTGACGGGCCGGGTCTTAAACCCGCCTCGGAGGCGCATTTGCGCCGCATGCGCGGGCAGTTGGGGATGGTCTTCCAGTCCTTCAACCTCTTCCCGCATATGAGTGTGGTGCGCAACATCACCGAAGCGCCGGTGCAGGTGCTGGGGCTGAGCCGCGCCGAGGCCCGCGCGCGCGCGCTCGACCTGTTGGAGCTGGTGGGTCTGAGCGATCACGCCGAGAAATTCCCGCATCAGCTGTCGGGCGGGCAACAACAGCGCGTGGGGATTGCCCGGGCGCTGGCGATGCGCCCCAGCATCCTGCTGTTTGATGAACCCACCTCGGCGCTGGACCCCGAGCTGGTGGGCGAAGTGCTGACGGTGATCGGCCAACTCGCGGCGGAACATGATCTGACGATGCTGCTGGTGACGCATGAGATGCGCTTTGCCCGCGAGATTTCGGACCGTGTTCTGTTCTTCGATCAGGGCCAGATCTGTGAATCGGGTCCGCCGGAGGAACTCTTCACCGATCCACAGGAGGAACGGACGCGGGAGTTTCTGAAAACGGTGCTCGCCGCAAACTGAACGCGCAGGCCGCCATCCTGGCGGTGGCGCGCGGGTCCTGCGCCCTGACCGCCGCCGCGTCCCCCGGGGGAGGGGGGCATCCGACCGGCGTGATGACGCGCCGCAGGATGCGCTTGTTCAGCCGGTCGGTTCGCACTCGGCGCAGATCTCTCCGGCCTCGGATTGCGCGTCGAGCCTCTCCGCCTCTGCTGCCGTAACCGGATGGAAACGCAGGCTGTCACCTGCGCGGAACACGAAAGGCTCGGCGCGTCGGGGATCAAAACTGCGCAAGGGTGTCCGGCCCAGAAAACGCCAGCCACTCGGCCCCGCAAGCGCCCCCACACTGGCCTGCGCACCGCCGATGGAGATGCCGCCCGCCGGGGTCATCTGCCGCGGCACCGCAAGGCGCGGGGTGTGCAGCAGCTCCGGCAGGCCGCCGAGATAGGTGTACCCGGGGGCAAATCCGATCATATAGACCCGGTATTCCACCGAGGCATGCAGCGCGATCAGCGCCGCGGGTGTCAGCCCTTTCATCGCGGCCAGCTCATCAAGGTCAAGACCCGCCGCCGCACCGTAAAGCACGGGCACATGCCACCGCCGAGGCTGGTGCTGGCCGGGCTGCAGCCGCGTGAGCATCGCGGTCAGTTCCGCCTGCAGTGCCGCACCGCGGATGCGGCCGGGGTCATAGCACACCATCACCGAACGGTAGGTGGGCACCCATTCTGTGACGCCATCGGGGGGGGCCTGCGTCAGCAATTGATCCAGCGCAACCACCTGATCGTGAAGGCTTTCCGAGATCTGAATACCAAATTCAACCACCAGAGCGCTGTCTCCGGCGGGCAGGATGCGCGGCATGCCGGCGGCAGAGAGGGCAGGTGGCATGACGGTTCCTTGTGGCAGGGAATGCTCTTTGGGTGAGGAAGGCAGGGACAGGGTACACGCCGCGGCAGAGGGCGCAAGGGGCCGGTGGCGGAAGCTGCCCCGGATGGCGGCCCCGGATGGCGGCCCCGGACGGCGGACCCTTGGGGCGCATCAGGGTTCTGCCGGGCAAAAAGCCATGTCGCTCACGCCGATGTGGCCTGTCCGGGCCAGCCCGGCGGGCTGTTGAGGGCGGTTTCGGGGATCTGCCCCGCCAGGGCGGTCAGCACATGGCCCACGCTGCCCAGAGCAACCCGCGACAGAGCCTCACGCGTGGCGCCGCCCTGATGCGGGGTGAAGATCACCTGCGCAAAGGCGGCCAGCGGACCCTGCGGCGCCTCCGGAGAGTAGACATCGAGCGCTGCGGCCGCGATCTGACCGTTTGCGAGGGCGGCGGCCAGGGCCGCCTCGTCAACCAGCCCGGCGCGGGCGGTGTTGACGAGGATTGCCCCCGGTTTGCAGGCAGAGAGCGCCGCCGCGCCGATCAGGCCCCGCGTTTGCGGGCGCAACGGCGTGTGCAGCGAAATCAGGTCGGCTTTTGCCAGACCCTGCGTGAGATCGGTGACCCGCTCGTAGCCCTCGACCAAGGGCGCATGGGGCGAGTAGATCAGCA
The DNA here is from genome assembly GCF_052113705.1 of Phaeovulum sp. W22_SRMD_FR3. NCBI lineage: Bacteria > Pseudomonadati > Pseudomonadota > Alphaproteobacteria > Rhodobacterales > Paracoccaceae > Phaeovulum > Phaeovulum sp. W22_SRMD_FR3. The sequence goes on from NZ_JBGQOG010000011.1 coordinate 114,917, forward strand.
CGCGCATGCCGAAAGCGTCGCGCAGGATGCGCCCCAGACCGGCACCAATCGTGCCCCAGCCGACGATCAACGCGGTCTTGCCGGACAGTTCAAAGGTCGGAAAGGCTTCACGGAATCCGTGTTGCCCGGCGCGGACCGCGCGGTCGCCTGCCGGGATCCGCCGGGCCGCCGCAAGCGCCAGACCCAGCGCCAGTTCCACCACCGAGCGGGCATTCGCCCCCGGCGTGTTGCACACGAGAACCCCCTGGCGTGTTGCGGCCTCCTTATCCACGGCATCATGGCCCGCGCCATGCACGACCACCACCCGCAAACGTTTGCCCGCGGCAATCGCGGCCGCCGACAGCCCGGCATCGCGGGTGATCACCGCCTCGCACGCGCCGATGCGCGGCAGGATGCTGGCGTCCGTGGGGTCGGGGCAGAGTACCGCCTCAACGCCATTGGCACGCAGCAGGGCAAGTCCATCGGCGTGAACCGGCTGAACGATCAGACATTTCATTCCCGGATGCTCCGCTTTGGTGATCTGTCTGCGGCCCGGGGATTGCCGGGCTGACAGGACGCAATCCTGAGGTGGGAGGAGGTGGAGTTGCGCGCCATCATCCGCTGTGGTTCCCGTTGCCGGAGCCCCAGCCGCAGGGCTCCCGGTCGCATCGCCCTCAGCCTTAGCGGCCGTAACCGCGCCGGGCGCAGCCCCAATGCCCGCGGACAGGCACGGTTGGGTTGCCCCGGGTGTTCACGGGGCGGTGGGTCAATGTGGAATGCGTGGCGACGGGCTTGCAGCTCTGTGCTCATGGTGCGGCTTCCGGACGGGCGCGCGCAGTGGCCGCATCGTCGGGAGGGGCGTCGAGATCGGCCAGAGATGCCGCAAAGGCCCTGCGTTGTGCGATCAGCATGTCCTCCGCGACGGCGGCGCTGATCGCGCGAAACCGGAAATGCGCGCCTGCAGGCATCTGCGCCAGACGCGGCAGATCAACCGTCGCCACCGTGGCGATTTTGGGATAGCCGCCGGTGGTTTGCCGATCCGCCATCAGGACCATCGGCTGTCCCGATCCGGGCACCTGAACCGACCCGGCCACCGTGCCGTCTGAAATGATGTCATGGCCCCGCGCCGCGGGCAGGGCGGGCCCTTCGAGCACCATGGCCATGCGGTCCCGCTTTTGCCCCACCCGATAGGGAGAGCGCAGCAGCCGCGCGACAATCTCGGGCGCGAAATGGTCCGCCTGCGGGCCGAGAACGATATGAATGGGCCCGCTCCGTCCGCGCCAGGGACGGTGCAATCGTCTGTTGCAGGCAGGGTCGTGCACCTGCGTGGTCTGCGGTGCATCTGCGCGCCGCCAAAGATCCGGTGCGGTGCCCGTGGCGTCCTGCGGTCCCGGCTCTTGCGGCTCCTGTCCCTTCGGCGCGGCGCCGCGCAGGCCAAGCGGCACAGCATCGCCCTCCGTGAGGACCCGCCCGTCAACCCCGCCAAGGCGCGTCCGCAGATGGGTCGCGCGCGCGCCCAGAACCTCGGGCGTGTCAAACCCGCCCGAGACGGCAAGATAGCCCCAGACCGTTTCCCGCATCGCCCCGATGCTCAACACCTCGCCCGCGCGGATCAGATGGCTTTGCCAGGGCGCGACCGGGCGCCCGGCGATCAGCATCTCTGTCACCGCGCCGCAGACGGCGATGCAGCGGTCGTCGTCAAAGCGAAGCGTGCCGCCGACATGGGCAAATTCCACCGCCGCCGCCGTCAGCGGATTGCCCACCAGCGCATTGGCCATCTGCAGCGCCTGCGGGTCCATGGCACCCGATCCCGAGACCCCAAAGCGCAGGAGGCCCTGCCGCCCGGCATCCTGCACCGTCATCATCAAGCCGGCCCGCAAGATATGCGCATGCTCTGTGGACCGGATCACGGTTTTCTGCCCTCAGCCCGCAGCCCAAAGGGGGAAAGGCGGCGGTTCCCCGCCCGGCTGCACCGGCGGGCGGGGGCATGGCGCAGCCATCCGGCTCTGCCGCCCGGCCAGCGGGGGCGCCCTGCAGGGCACAGTGCGGGCCCGCCGTCGCGCGCGGTGACGGCGGCCGCGGGCGGCGGGGTCTTGGTCCGGGTCTTGGCGGGCGTGATGGGTCGCATGGGGTCTCCGTCAGGGCGCAAGCGGCATCGGCACCGCCACGTCGCGCGGCCCTATTGAACGGGATGCCACCGGAAAAGCCAATGGCTCTCCGAAACGGCTTCGGTGAAATCCCTGCACCGCACACTGACCACCCGCGCCGGGGCAGCGGGCGGCCACGCGGACCGCCGGACGGCAGGCCAGTGCCGCGGCGGACAAAATCTGCTTTTTCTTTGCCTCCGGGACGGATAGCCAGACAAGAGCAATGCGGGAGGTTCGCGATGAAATCTGTCTTCCATCTGGCGCTACATGTCACCGATCTGGAAAGCACCCGGACGTTTTACCGGGATGTTCTGGGCTGTGAAGAAGGCCGCTCCACCGAAACCTGGGTCGATTTCGACTTTTTCGGGCATCAGTTGTCCCTGCATCTGGGCAAGCCGTTTGACACCACGCGCAGCGGCAAGGTGGGAGACCATATGGTGATGATGCCGCATATGGGCGCGGTCCTGCGGCTGTCGGATTGGCTGGACCTCTCGGCGCGGCTGGTCGCCCGCGGCGTCGAGTTTGACATTCCGCCGGTGGTCCGCTTTGCCGGGGAACCGGGCGAACAGCGCACGATGTTTTTCTTTGACCCCTCTGGAAATCCGATTGAAATCAAAGGTTTCGCAGATTTCGATCAGCTGTTCGCGAAATAGGCGCAACAGGCACGGGCGGTCCCTTCGCGGGCCGCCCTCTGGTCGTGTGGTCAACGGGCAGGCCGCCGTGCCGCACAGATCCTGCAATGGGGGCGACGCAGGGGGCTCCCCCGCGTCGCCCCGTCATGGGTCAGATGCGGCCCAACACCATCAGGACAAGCACGATGATCAGCACCGTGCCCAGCAGGCCCACCCCGGTATGGCCAAATCCATAGCCATAGCCCCCAAAGCGTCCGCTGAACCCGCCCAGAAGGGCGACAATCAGCAAAATCAACAGCAAAAGTCCAAGTGACATAGATCCGGCTCCAATTTTTCGGGGATGCACAGGGGCATTTCCCTTGAGGTGAATGGTGACCATCGGCTTGCCGCCGCGGTGACCGCGGCGATCCGATTGGCCCTGGGCGCATGCCCGCGGTGGATATCGTCTGCGAGAGAAGCTTCGTTCTTGCGCCTGAGGCCGAGCGGCGGCGCAGAGGTCTGAAGCGCAAGTGTGATGTGTCTTTCGCAGATCAAACGCGCGCGGGCGGGGAATGTTCCGCGCCATGGGCGTCAATGGGTTTTGGCCCCTGGCGTGTGCGGATCCCGCGCGTGCCGGTGACATTGCCGCGCGGACCCCAGGCCCGCAGCCAATGACCGGTCACGGGATGGCTGCGCCTGCATCGCGATCCGGCGAAGGATTGGCCCGGGAATGGCCTGCGCGGGGCACGCGGTCCTGTGAGATGAAGCGTCGGCGGCTTTCAGGGTTTGGCCGCGTCGGGACCGGCGAACCTCGGTTCCCGCTCTTACGGTCAGGAATCCAGGGCGGTCAGGAAGCCAGTGCGGTCAGGTTTTCCCTGCGGTCGTGAACCGCAGGGGATTGGCCTCGCATCAGCCGGTGCCCAAGCCCCGACCCCCGGTGCCCATCTCCAAACCCAGCCGCAGGGGCGCGCCTTGCGGTGCATCAGCCCTGTTGCGGCACTTGGCTGCCTGAACCACCTGAGCCGCGCGCTCTGGCGGGCGGGGGGTCGGCTTGCAACCGCCGATGTCTGCCGGTGGGTTGCATGTGGCAAGCGCGGCGGCGGTCGGCGCGGCGCCCCGAAATGACCGAATGGTGGCAGCCTCTGAAAGCCCGGCCCGCCTTCTCGCGGACGGTGGAACCCCGGAGTGAAACGGAGAGGTCGGCGGCCATGGCCAATGCCGGGCGCGAGGGCCTTATGCGGGATCCGGCCTTTGCTGCCTATCTCCAGACGCCACCTTCGGGGGCGGGGGCAAGATGCGTGCAAAAGGTACTTGCGCGCACCGCCGCGACCAAAGCGGCGGCTTTCGCGCGCCTCACGGCGATGTGCTCACATTTTCCCCTGTGTTTTGGGCTAGTGTGCGGGCCAGCCGGAACCGGGCGCGCGCGCCCCGCGTTTTGGACAGTACCAGACCCGGTCCGCCCCGGGCGCGCGTTCTGACCCCCTTGGCGGCAAAGGAGCTTTTGTGGCGCATCCTGTCAAATTGCTTTCCGTCAGCACGGCGGTTCCCGTCCACATGATCACCCAACGCGAAGCGGCGCAGGTGGCGCATGAGAGCTTTTCGGCGCGGTTCGATGATTTCGAGCGTCTGGTGAAAGTGTTTGAAAGCTCGGGCATTCTGCGCCGCCATCTGGTGCAGCCGCTGGATTGGTATCTCAAACCTTTGGGCTGGTCGGAACGCAATGCCGCCTATCTCGAGGGCGCAACCGCGCTTTTCACCGATGCGGCCGCCAAGGCGCTGGCGGCGGCCGGGGTGACGGGGGATGCGGTGGACACAGTGGTCACCATTTCCTCAACGGGGCTGGCGACACCGGCGCTGGATGCCCGCGCGGCCGAGACGCTGGGGTTTCGCAGCGATGTTGAGCGGGTGCCGGTGTTTGGGCTTGGCTGTGCGGGCGGCGTGTCAGGGATGAGCCTGGGCGCGCGTCTGGCGCAGGCCCGGCCCGGCAGCACGGTCCTCGTTGTGGCGGTTGAGCTTTGCTCGGTCGCTTTCCGCATGGACAAGCTGACCAAGGAGAACATCGTTGCCACCGCCCTTTTTGCCGATGGCGCCGCCGCCTGTGTGCTGCGGGCGGGCGAGGGCGGGCTGGCCCGCGTTGAGATGTCCGGCCAGCACACTTGGCCCGGCACCCTCGACATCATGGGCTGGGATGTGGATGACATCGGCCTTGGCGTGATCTTTGACCGCGCGATCCCGCCCTTTGCCGAAGCCAATATCGCGCCTGCGATTGCGGGTATTCTGGCGCGCGGCGGGTTGAAGCTGACGGATATCGACCGTTTCGCCTGCCATCCGGGCGGCGCGAAAGTCATCACCGCGCTGGAGCGGGCGCTGACGCTGGAGCAGGGCGCGCTTGATCATGAGCGCGCGGTGCTGGCGGATTTCGGGAACATGTCGGCCCCCACGGCGCTTTTCGTGCTGGACCGCGTCATCCGGTCCGGCCTGCCGCCCCGCACCCTGTTGACCGCGATGGGGCCGGGCTTTACCGCCAGCTGCGTCTCGCTGCAGGTGGCCGCATGACCGGCGCGGTGCTACTGCTGACCTTTGTCACGCTGGGTCGTCTGGGAGAATTGTGGCTGGCACAGCGCAACACGCGGGCCCTGCTGGCGATGGGCGCGATGGAGCTGGCGCCGGGGCATTATCCGGCGATTGTGGCGCTGCACACGGCCTGGCTGGGCGCGCTATGGATCTTTGGCGCGGAACATGCGGTGGATCCGCGCTGGCTGGCGGTGTTTCTCGTCCTGCAAGCCGCGCGGATCTGGGTGCTGGGCACTTTGGGCGCGCGCTGGACGACCCGGATCATCATCGTGCCCGGCGAAACGCTGGTCTCGCGCGGGCCGTTTCGCTATGTGAACCACCCCAATTACATGGTGGTGATCGGCGAGATCGCCGTGCTGCCCCTCTGTCTGGGCCTGCCTTGGGTGGCGCTGGTCTTCACGCTCCTCAACGCGGCCATCCTGACGGTGCGGATCCGTGCCGAGAATGCGGGCCTGAAGATGGCGCTCCGGCATGCCGAGGGCTGAACCGGCGATGCCGGTGCGCCCCGCGACCTGGCTGGGGTTCGGGGCCATGTGCATCGGCATGTTCATGGCCATTCTTGATGTGCAGATCGTCGCCACCTCCTTGCCCGAGATACAGGCCGCGCTGAACATCGCGCCTGAGCAGATGAGCTGGGTGCAGACCGCCTATCTGATTGCCGAGGTGATCGCGATCCCGCTGACCGGCATGTTGATGCGGATCCTGACCATGCGCGGGCTCTTTGTCGGGGCGACGGCGCTTTTCACCTTTGCCTCGCTCGGCTGCGCTTCGGCGGACAGTTTTGGCGCACTCGTGACTTGGCGGGTGCTGCAGGGGATGGCGGGGGGGACGCTGATCCCGGCGGTGTTCTCGGCGGTGTTCTTGCTGTTCCCGCTGCGGCGACAGGGGATTGCCACCACGCTGGCCGGGGTTCTGGCGGTGCTCGCGCCCACGATCGGACCGGTCGTCGGCGGCTGGATCACCGAAACCTATTCCTGGCACTGGCTCTTTTTGATCAATGTCTTGCCGGGGTTTGCGGCCGTCGCCGTTGCCGCAGCGGTGCTGCCCCGCGCCCCGATGCAGCGCGATCTGATCCGAGCACTGGATTGGGTGTCGCTGGGGCTGATCGCGGTGGCGCTCGGCGCGCTTGAGATTGCGCTGAAAGAGGGGCCCGCGCGCGGCTGGACCTCGGGGCTGGTGCTGGGGTTGCTGACCCTCGCGGCGCTGAGCGGGGCGGGGTTTGTGCGCAAAACGCTGCGGGCGCAGCCGCCGGTGGTGGAGTTGCGCAATTTCAGCAACCGGAATTTTCTGGTCAGCAGCCTTCTGAGCTTTGTGCTGGGGATTGGTCTCTTTGGGTCGGTCTATCTGATGCCGGTGTTTCTGGCCTTCGTGCGCGGGCATGGGGCGCTTGAGATCGGCAAGATCATGTTGGTGACCGGGGTGGCGCAATTGCTGATCGCGCCGGTGGCGGTGGCGCTGGATCAACGGACGGAGGCGCGTCTGCTGACGGCGCTTGGCTTTGCGATGTTTGCCATCGGGCTGGGGATGAGCGCCGTTCAGACGCCGCAAACCGATTTTGCGGGGATGTTCTGGCCACAGGTCTTGCGGGGGCTGGCGATCATGTTCTGCCTTTTGCCGCCCACCCGGCTGGCGTTGGGGCATCTGGCGCCCGAGCAGGTGCCCGATGCCAGCGGCCTTTTCAACCTGATGCGCAATCTGGGCGGGGCCATCGGATTGGCGCTGATTGACACGGTGATCTATTCGCGCGGCCCGGTGCATGCCGCGGCGCTGCTGGCGCAGCTGCAGGCCGGGGATCGTGCCACCGCCGCGTTCATCGGCATACCCGCTGACATGATGGCAGCGCTGCCCGCCGGACCGCTGGACCCGGCCAGCCAAAGCCTTCTTGGGCCGATGCTGGAAAAGGCGGCGCTCACCTCCGCCATCAACGATGCCTGGCTGATGATCGCGGTGCTGACCTTTGCGGCGCTGCTCTGTGTGCCCTTTGCCCGCAGGGCGCAGCCGGGGGGCACGCCCTGACGCGCCGCCGCCCCTGACGTGCAGTGCCGCGAAGGCAGGCCGCCGCGTTCAACAACATGCTGCCTGTGGTGCAGCGCAGAGGCGTGCTGTCCCAGGATCTGGCCGTCCGAAGTTCTGGCCGTCGGCAGGTGCCCCCGATCGCGGGTGGGGCAGATCAGCGGCGGGGAAACCACGCCGCTTCGGGGGTTTCAATGCCGGTGGGTTGCTCATCCTCGACCGCGCGCCAGACGGTGTCATCCATCGGGGTCAGATTGGCGTCGCGGCCACGGTCAAAGCTCTGGGCGCGCACAATATCGCGGTAGGCGGCGTTCAGCGCCATCGCGCGCCCGGGCGAGGGTGTCAGCAGCGGCCCGATGTCGTCGCGCAACGCGGCTTCCTTCTCGGTGCTCAGCGCGCCATCCGCGTCCAGCCAAGCTTCGATCACCGCGCGATTGGCGCGGTATTCGTCGCCCGCGCGGTTGGTGCGCAGGTAATGGGCATAATCGCCGGTGCCATCCGCCCGGATCAGATCGGGCGTGCCGGACAGGCCCTTCTGGCTCCAGTGATACCAGCCCTCGCGGAAAGAGGCGGTGCTCAGCTTGCGCGGAAAGGCGAAGGTGGAATCGTCCACCGTGCCCACGCCACCGTGACAGCCGGTGCAAAACACCGTCTCTTCAAAGCTTTGCGGCCGCAAATCTCCGGCGGCATCCTCAATGAACCCCTGCATCCGCCAGCCGCTGCCGGTGGGAATGCCCGCCTCTGCGGATCCGAAGAATTGCTTGGTGCGGTCCGGGAAATCGCTGTCTTCCTTCTTTTCGGCCAAGGCGCCTTCCTCAAGGTCGGCATAGGTTTGCCAGCGCGATTTGCGCATGTAGCGCAGCTCTTTCATCCGCGGCGCCATGGTCACCGTTTCGCCCTCGGTGGCGAGGTAGCGCACCGAATGCAGGAACTCGGTTCCGAACGGATAGAGCCCGGCGGCAAGTGGTGCCTCGGAGCCGGGCAGGGTGCCCGCGCGGCCCGCCCACTGCATGGTCACCCCCTCGAGGGGCGCGAAGGCAAAGGCCACATGGGTGGCGCTGTCCAGGACACCGTCGCGGTCGAGATCGACGCCGACGGTGGCTTCATCGGTGGCGGCAATCGCCACATCGGCGCGGCGGATCAGCGCCTCGGTGATCGCGAGGTTGGTTTTATAGACCACAAGGCTCTCGGCCCCGGTGGCATCCTCGCGATAGGCGGCGGGCAGGCGGATCAGCACATCATCGGCCGAACCATTGGTGGGCCAGAAGCCGCCCGGCAGCGGCTGATAGGCAAAGGCGCGCCAGCCGGTCAGGCGACCATCCGGGGCATGGTCGAAGCCCTCGTCGTCAAAGGCAAAATAGCTGTCGGGCACATAGCCCGCCCAGGCACCGTCGCCATTGCTGTCCCATGCCGGGGGCAGGGCCGCCAGTTTGGCGGCAAGGATCGGCTGGCCGGTCGCATCGAGATAGTTGTCCTCAGCGACATACGCTTTGATCTCGGCGGGGTCGGTCGCGGCAATCACCGCGCGGCGGTCGACAAACAGGTTGGTCCAGGGGTTGGTCAACGCGGGCCCCGGCATCGCGTAGCTTTGCTGCAGATCGGCGTCATTCACGAAATTCGGCCGCCGCGCGCTGACATGGCAGGTCTGGCAAGGGTTGTGGCTGTTCCCGGCCGCATCTTCGGTTTTGGTGTAGCATTGCGGCGGAATATAGGCTGTGGGGTTGCCCAGTGTCGTGCGGGTCAGATCCACCGCCAGCGCCGCCCCGGAACTGAGCAAAAACGCACAAAAAGACATTCGCAGCATCGGTTACTCCGCAGCCATCGCTTCCCGAAAAACGGGGCCCGGCGATCCGGACCCCGCGGTGTCATGCCTGAGGCAGGCGCTTAGTGCGCCAGCGGCGGGAAGGGCCCGATATAGCCGACATAGGCGCGCGCATCGGCGGCATCCGTCAGCTTGTCTTCATCCGACTCGCCGTAGGGGTGCTGGATCACAGCCATCAGATAGCCGTGGCCGTTGACGTCCGGGTACCAGTAGGGCGAGGTGGTTTCCGAGCCATAGGGCGTCGACAGGATGCGGGTCAGCGTATTGTCGGTGAGGTTCATCGACCAGATCACGTCGTTCTGGTGCCCCGAGCCCGTGTCTTCACCGATGATCACCGTGTTGTAGCCCGGGATGTAGGTCACGTTGTCCGGGTTGGCGATGCCGTTGATATCGCAGGTGTTCACCTCGGCTGCCGCGCCGCACATGTTGTGGGTCGGATCACAGGCGGGATCGGCCGCCGCCTCGGTTTCGGCCTTGCTCATCGGTTTCCCGGCGACCAGACCCTTCATCGTCGTGGCGGTATAGCCCGCGTCGAGGTCAAGCTGATAGACCGCGCCACAGCTGTTTTCTTCCAGCCGGATGTCGTCGCGGCCGCCCTTGTCACCCTTGTACCCGGCCTGCATCGCCTTGCCGACTTCCGAGATCGACAGATAGACCTTGTTGTGGTCGGGATCGTAGGCGATGCCTTCCATCTTGCGGAACTCGGTGGTGGCCCCCATCATCGAGGCATAGCGGCGGGTTTCCAGACGCGAGGCCAGCATTTCCATGCCCGGCTTCACCTTCAGACATTCCGCAGCACCCTCGGCGTTCGAGGACATGAAGCCCTCGGCGCAGCTGCCATCTTCGTTGATGTCAGCGGTCTCGAAAAGATCCGAGAATTGGGTCCCGGCTTCGATCCCGGCCTGCACCTCGGCATCAATTGCATGGCCCAGATCAACCCATTGCAGATCGGCCTCGCCCACGCCCGCATCCGAGGTCTGCACCCATCTCGCAGCGTAAAGCGTGCCCGCACTCAGGTCGCCCTCTTTGTCGGCGACAAAGCGGAAGAGACCCACATTGGTGCCATCATCCGAGATATAGGCGGTTTTCTGGTCCGGCATGACCTTCGCCAGCTCAACCGCGACGCGGCCCATCGAGAAATGTTTATGCGCGGTGGCCGAACCGTCCTCGGTCACGGTGATCTCGGTCGGAAAGCCATAGCGGTAGGGTTTGTAGGTGGCGCGGAACTCGTCCAGCGTCATCTTGGACGGGTCGAGACCTTCGTAGCGCACCATCGGGAAGGCATAATCGTCGATGTCATCAAGGCTGGTGGCCGCTTCGATGCTGCGGGCATCCGCGGGGTATTCTTCGGACCCGAGATGCGTGTTCCAAGGCGTCACCGACCCGGCGCAGGGCACCCAAAGGCCGCCGTAAGAGGCGAAATCTACCGGCTTGGTCGAGATGGCGGTCAGGTTGCCCTCGGCATCCTGTGCCAGCTCGCTGATGTACATCGCACCCGGGCGCGATTCAAAATGCGTCACCGAATAGAGCTTGTTGCCGATCGGCAGCAGCGAGGTGAAATCGGCATCCGGCGAGATATGCTCCGAGCCGTCTTCGGATTGCACGATCTTGCCGTTGCGGTCGGTCAGGGCGGCAAAGGTGTTGTCGCCCAACTTGTCGCCGGAACGCGCCAGCACATGATAGGCAATCGGATATTCCTTGCCGTCGATGGTCACGCTTTGCGTGGCGATGGCGGCGCGTTTGGCCGCATCATCGGCGGCGAAAGGCACGGGGCTGAAGGCGAGATCGCCCGCATGGGCTACCATCGGCAGTAGAACGAGGGCAGTGGCGCGCAGGAGGTGGCTACGAACAGACATGGCTGGTCCCTTACATGATCTTCGATCCTGTTAGACCCGCGAGACGACAGTTTCGTGACCATCCGGCACCCGTCCCCGCCCGCTTGCGGTCGGGTGCATTCCCGAGGCCCCGCTGGGCTGGGGATGGGGTAAGGATGAGAGTGCGGGCCGAGCGGCGCGGGTTACCCCCGCAGATGCGCGCCGCGCCGCCGGGCGGGGGGCATCCCGAAATGCGCTGCAAACAGGCGCGAGAAATGCGCGGTCGAGACAAAGCCGGTGGCCTGCGCAATATCGCCGAGCGAGAGGGTGGATTGCGCAAGGAGCTGATCGGCCTTTTCCAGACGCAACAGCCGGTAGAACTGCATGGGCGGCATCTTGAACTGTGCCTGAAACAGCCGCTGCAGCTGGCGCGGGCTGCCGCCCGAAAGGCTCGCCAGATGCTCGGGCGTGAGCGGATCGGCCAGATGGCTGTTCATCAGCCGCACCGCCGCCACCAGCATCGGATGCGTCAGGTGATAGCGGTCAACCGGATCCAGCTGTTGCGGCTCATCCGCGGTGCGCAGGCGCGGATGGATGAACCAGTCGCTGACCGCGCGGGCAAAATCGGCCCCATGCTCGCCCGCAATCAGCGCGCACATCATGTCCAGCGCCGCCACGCCGCCCGCGCAGCTGTAGCGGTCGCGGTCAATCACATACAAGGCGCGCTCGATCAGCAGGTCGGGTTGCTGATCGGCCAGCGCATCGGCATGCAGCCAGTGCAGGGTGAACCGCCGCCCCTTCATCAGCCCATGCCGGGCGAGAATGGCCCCGCCGCCCGAAATTCCCCCCAGCCTGACCTTGCGCGCATGCAGCCCCCGCAGGCCGCGAATGAGCACGGGATCGGTGAAATGCATCGGATCGCCACCCGCGACGACAAAGGCGATATCCAGCTCATTTCCCGCCGTCGCCAAGGCTTTGCACGGGAAGCCGCCGCCGCAGGAAGAGGCAACGAACCCCTCGGAACTGGCAAAGAAATGCAGCCGGTAAAGCTCGCGGCCGGCCAAAAGATTGGCGGCGCGCAGCGGCTCCACCGCCGAGGCCAGCGACATCAGCGCATGGTCGGGCGTGAGGACAAACCCGATCTCGCGCGGGGCAGAAACGTCCGGGGTCGGCATGCCGGTGGCGCGCCGGGCAGTGACAGCGGCCATCGTGACAGTCCCCCATGATACGCGCCCACCGCCTGTCCGGGGCGGGCAATTCCATGTCCGTATCTGACATTTCTTGCGCAATTTGTCACGCTAGAGTTGGGGAAATTCCGCCAGATCACGAGGTCGATGTGCGTTTTTCAGCTCTGAGAGTTTTTGCGGAGGCGATCACCGGCCACAAGGGCTGGAAGCCGCTGTGGCGCAACCCGGAACCGCAGGCCAGCTATGATTACATCATCGTGGGCGGCGGCGGGCATGGGCTGGCAACGGCCTATTTTCTGGCCAGCCAGTTCAGGCAGGCGCGGATTGCCGTGCTGGAAAAAGGCTGGATCGGCTCGGGCAATATCGGGCGCAACACCACGATTATCCGCTCGAACTACCTGCTGCCGGGCAATGAACCTTTCTACGAATTCTCGATGAAGCTTTGGGAAAACATGGAGCAGGAGTTCAATTTCAACGCGATGGTCAGCCAGCGCGGGATCCTGAACCTGATCCACAGCGACGGTCAGCGCGATGCCTATCGCCGGCGCGGCAATGCGATGCTGCTGGCCGGGGCGGATGCCGAACTGCTGGACACGGCGGGGGTGCGGGCCATGTACCCCTGGCTCAATTTCGAGAATGCCCGTTTTCCGATCAAGGGCGGGCTATTGCAGCGCCGCGCGGGCACGGCGCGGCATGATGGTGTGGTCTGGGGCTATGCGCGCGGCGCCGACCTTCTGGGCGTCGATCTGATCCAGAATTGCGAAGTGACCGGCTTCCGGATCGAGAACGGCCGCGTGCAGGGGGTGGACACCTCGCGCGGCTATATCGGCGCGAAAAAAGTGGGCGTGGCGGTGGCGGGCTCTTCGGGCCGGGTGATGGCCAAGGCGGGCCTGCGGCTGCCGATCGAAAGCCATGTGCTGCAGGCCTTTGTCTCGGAAGGGCTGAAGCCGGTGATCGACGGCGTCATCACCTTCGGAGCCGGGCATTTCTATGTGAGCCAATCCGACAAGGGCGGGCTGGTCTTTGGCGGCGACATTGACGGCTACAACTCCTACGCGCAGCGCGGCAACCTGCCGGTGGTCGAGGATGTGGCCGAGGGCGGCATGGCACTGATGCCCGCGATTGGCCGGGCGCGCCTGCTGCGGATGTGGGGCGGCATCATGGACATGTCGATGGACGGCTCGCCGATCATCGACCGCACGCCGGTCGAGGGCCTCTATCTGAACGCGGGCTGGTGCTATGGCGGGTTCAAGGCGACCCCGGCGTCCGGTTTCAGCTTTGCGCATCTACTGGCGACGGACCGGCCACATGACACCGCCGCCGCCTACCGGCTGGACCGTTTTGGCCGTGGCCATGTGATCGACGAAAAAGGTGTGGGCGCCCAGCCCAACCTGCATTGATGCTCCGCGTTTCAGACAAGGCTAGATCATGCTGATCCCTCATCCTCTTCTTGGTCTGCGTGATGCGCAGGAATTCACCTATCTCGGCGATGCCGCACTGCTCAACCGCCCCGACGGCATGGCCGAGGACGCGGCTGGCGCCTTTAACGACTATGTCTATCTGCGCGACAATCCGGCGGGCCTGCACCGGGAATTGTGGTTCCACGAGCAGGGCGACCGTTCCTGGCTGATCGTCACCCGCGATACGGTGACGCATGAAATTCTGCGGGCGGAGCTGGCGCAGGACGTCGCACTTGCAGCACGAGGGGGTCAGGCATGACGCGGCTTTCCGGAGGGCTGATTGACCGCAGCCAGACGCTGAATTTCACCTTCGACGGCAAATCCTTCACCGGGCATCCGGGAGACACGTTGGCTTCGGCGCTCCTTTCGCATGACGTGCGGCTGATGGGGCGGTCGTTCAAGTATCACCGGCCGCGCGGCGTGGTCGCGGCGGGGTCAGAAGAGCCGAACGCCTTGGTCGAATTGCGCAGCGGCGCGCGTCAGGAGCCGAACACCCGCGCGACAGTGGCGGAGCTCTACAACGGGCTGACCGCCAACAGCCAGAACCGGGTCGGGTCCTTGGCCTTTGACCTGATGGCGGTGAACGATCTGATGGCACCGTTCTTCGCGGCGGGGTTTTATTACAAGACCTTCATGTGGCCGAAGGCCTTCTGGGAAAAGCTCTATGAGCCGATGATCCGCCGCGCGGCGGGGCTGGGGTCGCTGTCGATGCAGCCGGACCCGGACCAATATGACAAAGGGTTCCTGCACTGCGACCTCTTGGTGGTGGGCGGCGGGGCGGCGGGGCTGATGGCGGCGCTGACGGCGGCACGGGCGGGCGCGCGGGTCATTCTGGCGGATGAGGATTTCCGGCTGGGCGGGCGGCTTTTGGCGGAATCCGATCTGGTGGACGAGCGCCCCGCAGCCGACTGGGTGGCCGGTATCGAGGCGGAACTCGCCAACCTGACCAATCTGCGGCTGATGCGGCGCACGACGGTGTTCGGGGCCTTTGACCACGGTGTCTTTGGCGCGGTGGAGCGGGTGGCCGACCACCTCGCCACCCCGGGCAATGGCGTGCGCCAGACCCTGTGGCGGATCACCGCCAGGCGCGTCGTGATGGCCACGGGCGCCACCGAGCGGCACATTCCCTTCGCCAACAACGACCGCCCGGGCGTGATGCTGGCGGGGGCGCTTCGCGCCTATGCCAACCGCTGGGCCGTCAGCCCGGCTCAACGCATCGCGGTTTTCACCTCGGGCGATGACGGCCACCGCACCGCGCTGGATCTGGCCGCCAAGGGTGTTGAGATTGCGGGCGTCATTGACACGCGCCCGGAGGCCAAGGCGCTTGGGGACTATCAGCTGTTCGCGGGGGCCGTGGTCAGCGATACGAAGGGGCGTCTGGGTCTGAAGCGCATCGCGGTGATCCGCGACGGGCAGACGACATGGCTTGAGGCAGGCGCGCTTGGCGTGGCGGGCGGCTGGAACCCGAACCTGCATCTCGCCTCGCATCATCGGGGGCGTCCGGTCTGGGACGCGGCGTTGCAGACCTTTTTGCCGCAAGCGGGGGCCATTGCGGGCCTGATCGCGGCGGGGGCGGCGCATGGGCAAGGCAGCGCGCTGGCCGCGATGGCCTCGGGCGCGGCGGCGGCGCAGGCGGCGCTGGCAGAGCTGGGGATTTCGGCCCGCCTGCCCGATCTGCCGCGCGCCGAAGACGCGCCGCGCGCGCAGGCCGCCTTCTGGCATGTGCCGGGCAAAGGCCGCGCCTGGGTCGATTTTCAGAACGATGTCACCGTCAAGGACATCAAACTGGCGCATCAGGAGAACATGCGTCCGGTCGAGCACCTGAAACGCTGGACAACGCTGGGCATGGCCACCGATCAGGGCAAGACGGCCAATGTCACCGCGTTGGCGGTGATGGCGGAGCTGACCGGCCGTTCCATCCCCGAGACGGGCACCACCATCTTTCGCCCGCCCTATACCGGCGTCGCGCTGAGCGTGCTCGGCGGGGGTGACAGCGGCGCGCATTTCCGCCCGCGCCGTCTGACGCCCACCCATACTTGGGCTGCGGAACAGGGCGCCGTCTTTGTCGAGGTTGGCCCCTGGATGCGGGCGCAATATTTCCCCCGTCCGGGCGAGACCCATTGGCGGCAGACGGTCGACCGCGAGGTTTTGGCCACCCGCGCCGGGGTCGGGCTTTGCGATGTCACGACGCTGGGCAAGATTGACGTGCAGGGCGCGGATGCGGGCCTGTTTCTCGACCGGATCTATGCCAATGCGATGGCCAGCCTCAAGGTGGGGATGGTGCGCTACGGGCTGATGCTGCGCGAGGATGGCCATGCCTATGATGACGGCACCTGCGCCAGGTTGGGCGAGACGCATTATGTGGTGACTACCACCACCGCGCAGGCCGGCCCCGTCTACCGGCATATGGAATTTGCACGCCAATGCCTCTGGCCCGAGCTGGATGTACAGCTCGTCTCGACCACCGATGCCTGGGCGCAGATCTCGGTCGCGGGGCCGCAGGCCCGCCGCCTGCTCGAACGGGTGGTGGATGGGTTCGACCTGTCGAATGCGGCCTTTCCTTTCATGGCCTGCGCAGACCTGACCGTCTGCAACGGCCTGCGCGCGCGGCTGTTCCGCATCTCATTCTCGGGGGAACTCGCCTATGAAATCGCGGTTCCGGCCCGCTATGGCGCGGCGCTGCTGGCGCGGATGATCGAACTTGGCGCGGATCTTGGCGCCACCCCCTATGGCACCGAAGCGCTTGGCGTTTTGCGCATCGAAAAGGGTCATGCGGCGGGCAATGAGCTGAACGGCCAGACAACGGCGCAGATGCTGGGCATGGGCAAGATGGTCTCGCGCAAGAAAGACAGCATCGGCGCCGTGATGAGCCGCCGCGAGGGGATGGTGGCCGAGGGGCGGGTACTGGTCGGTTTGCAGCCGGTCGATGCGTCAGCCCGGATCGCGGCGGGGTCGCATCTTTTCACGCAAGGGGCCGAGCCGAAAACCGAGACCGATCAGGGCTGGATCACCTCGGCCTGTTTCAGCCCGCATATTGGCTCAATGATCGGCCTTGGTTTCCTCGAGCGTGGCGCCGAGCGGCTGGGCGAGGTGATCCATGCCGCCAACCCCTTGGAGGGGCAATCCACTCTGCTGCGTGTGGTCAGCCCGCATTTCGTTGACCCCGAAGGAGGGCGTGTCCGTGACTGATCTGATGGCCATCACCGCATTGGGCGCGGCAAGCGCGCGCCGCCAGACCTTTGGCGCCCTTACCTTGCGCGAAAACCCCGATATCGCGCTGGCCTCCCTCGCGCTGCGGCGGGGGGCAGAAGTGCCCCGCCCCATGGGCCTTACCCTTCCGCAGCCGGGGGGTTTGGCGGCAGGGCAGGGGATCGGTGCCTTCTGGACTGGCCCGGATCAATGGATGATCGAGGCTGAGGGCCGCGCCGGGGAAGATTTCGCCGCCGCGCTGAAGGAGGTGGTGCCGCAGGCGTCGGTGACCGAGCAAACCGATGGTTTCGTGGTCTTTGAGATCACCTCATCGGCGGGGGGCGCGCCGATCCAAGCGCTGCTGGAAAAGCTGGTCAATCTCGATCCCGCGCGGTTCGGGCCGGCATCCGCCACCCGCACCGGCCTTGACCATATGAGTGTTTTCGTTCTGCGCCGGAGCGAAGACCATTGCGCCTTTCTCGGCATGCGCTCCTTTGCCGGATCGCTGTGGCACGCGCTCTCGACGGCAGCGGGGCGGCTGCAGCAGAAAGCGTGAGGACGGCAGCTTAGCAAAAACCGGGCCCGAAAGGCCGCCAAACCGACAGAAATGGTGGCCCGGCGGGCGTCGTTTCTCCGCACCGCGCGCCCTGATGCGTGCGGCCGACGGGAGCCCCGTGATGACCCGACACGGCCTCACCGTCACCGGCCGCAGCACCCGTTCCATCGTCGTCGCCATCTGGCCGAGAACGGCTGCAACATCATCGGCAACGGCCAGTTTGACGATGTGCTGACGGAGCGGTTTTTGAGGCGCGTCAGCTTCACGTCGCAGTTGGGCAAGCCGCGGCCGAACAGAAGCGGATCCTGCGCGAGCGCGGTGCAGAACGGGTTGTGCTGGCGCGTGATCCCGATCCTCTCGGATCAGATCTGCACCGAGATGGCTGAGCGGATCATCACCATCCACCACTCGTTTCTGCCCTCCTTCAAGGGCGCAAACCTCGGCAAACAGGCCTGTGAACGCAACGTGAAGCGGATGGGCGCCACCGCGCATTACGTCACCACTGATCTGTATGCAGGCCCGATCGTCGGGCACGACAGCATCCGCGTCACCCATGCCCGAAGTAGCAGGGATTATGTCCGTCTGGTCCGCGACGTGGAGGCGCAGGTGCTGGCGCACGCCAGCCATGCCCTTATTCTCCATCGCGTCTTTATCAATGGCGCCGGGAGGGGGGCGCTCCCGGCCAGCCCCGGCAGCTAAACCTCGGAACGCATAGGAGAATTGCAGATTTGGGACCTCAGTGGCAGGCGCGCGGGCAGCGGAGCGCCGCCAGCGGCACGGCCCCTCGGTCATCCGATCCGCCCCTCTGGCGGCTGCGGTGCTGTCGGCATCGGATGTGCTCTGTATGAAAAGGGCCCCCGGAGGGGCCCTTTGGGTCAGCGCAGG
>NZ_JBGQOG010000012.1:0-132651 GCF_052113705.1 Phaeovulum sp. W22_SRMD_FR3
AGCAAGGTGGGCGCGCGCCGCCCCTTGCCCCACCGCCCGGTCTCCGGCGCGCCTCTAGCCAATCGCCTCCCCCCGGCCCGCGCACCGGTACTGTGCGACCCCCGCCTGTCCTGAGACGAACCTGACCCGTCTGCGACCGCCCCGCCGCTTTGCCTGATCTAAAATATCCCCCGCGGAGCGTTCTGGCCTCAGCGCCCACGCGCCGCTAGACTGGCGCGAAAGGAGAACCGCATGACCGACTATCTTGAGACCCCCGAAGGCCGCCGCATCGCTTATGCCCGCACCGAAGGCCAGGGCCCGGGCGTGGTGTTTCTGGGCGGCTTCCGCTCGGACATGCAGGGCACCAAGGCGCTGGCATTGGAGGCCTGGGCGCGGGCGACGGGGCGGGCGTTCTTGCGCTTTGACTATTCCGGGCACGGGCAATCCTCGGGCGCATTTCTGGACGGGGCCATCGGCGATTGGTACGAGGATGCCCGTTATGCGCTGGCCGCGCTGACCGAGGGGCCGCAGGTGCTGGTGGGATCGTCGATGGGGGGGTGGATCGCGCTGCTGCTCTGCCGGGAATGGCCGGAAAAGGTGGCGGGTCTGGTGACGATTGCCGCCGCGCCCGATTTCACCGAGGACAGCATGTGGGCGGCGATGGACGCGGCCACACGCGACCGGCTGGTGGCGGAGGGGCAGATTGCCGTGCCCTCGGACTATGACGATGGCCCCTATATCATCACCCGCCGCCTGATCCATGAGGGGCGCAACCGGCTGGTGCTGCGCCAGCCGCTGGCGCTGCCGTTTCCGGTGCGCTGTCTGCAGGGCACGGCGGATGTGGACGTGCCGCAAGAGGTTGCACTACGGCTGCTCGCGCATGCCACCGGCCCGGATCTGCGGCTGACGCTGGTCAAAGGCGCCGACCACCGCTTCTCGAGCCCGGACTGCCTGGCGTTGATTGAGGCGACGGTGGAGGAAGTGCTCACCCCGCCCAGCCCTGCCCATCCGGACTAAACCCCGCAGGCAGAGCAAAAACCCGCCGATGGCTGGCGCGAAGGGCAGGTGGGGGGTGTTATGTGCGTGGCCCGGTCCGGGCGGGGCCGGGTCGCTGCGGGCAAACGCCTGTGCCGCACCGCGCACCGCCTGAATAAATTGCCCCGCGTCCTGCAGCGCCTTAAGCTTTGGCGGATCGGCGATATCGCCGCACAGGGTTCATGGTTGATCGCAACGGGAGGCAGGGTTGGAGGACATCACGGGGATGCTGGCGCAAATCGCGCGGGAAGAGCTTGAATTGCGTTTTGTCAGCTTTGACGAGGACACCGCATGGGCGCTCGGGCAGGCTTTGGCGCGACGGGCGCAAGAGCGGCGCGCGCCGGTGGTGCTGAACATCCGCAGCAGTGACCGCACCTATTTCCATCTCGCATTGCCGGGCGCAACGCCGGACAATGACCTCTGGGCGCAGCGCAAATCCAACACGACATTGCATCTGCACCGGGCGTCGCTGGCCGTGGGCGCGGCGATGCGGGCCAAAGGGCAGGACCCGGACAGTTTCGGACTGGGCCGGGGGCTGGATCCTCTGGTCTATTCCGCGCATGGCGGCAGCTTTCCCATTCGTCTGACCAAGGGGCCGGTGCTGGGGGCGATCACCGTCTCCGGCCTGCCGCAGATCGAGGATCACGCGCTGATCGTGGAGACCTTGCGGGGGTTTCTGGCCTGAGTCGGCAATCTGGCGGGACAGGCTGCGGCTGATGCGAGCTGGGGTTGAATTTTCTTCGCGAAAACCCCAATTTTGAGATGATATCTTGCGTCAACACTGCATCCGGCGGGGCAAATTGCCCATTCATTTCTGACATCTGCGCTACACTGTTTTGCATCACAGAACAGTTCAGCGCGGAGCGGCCGGAATGAAGATTATCGTCTTGGGGGCAGGGGTTATCGGTGTCACTTCGGCGTGGTATCTGGCGCAGGCCGGTCATGAAGTGACCGTGATCGACCGGCAGCCGGCTCCGGCGCTCGAGACCAGCTTTGCCAATGCGGGCGAGGTCAGCCCCGGCTATTCCGCGCCCTGGGCCGCGCCCGGCATTCCGCTGAAGGCGATCAAATGGATGTTCATGAAACATGCGCCGCTGATCGTCGGGCTGAAGCCGGATGCGGTGAAACTGCGCTGGATGGCGCAGATGCTGATGAACTGCAATTCCGCCGCCTATGCGGTTAACAAGGCGCGGATGGTGCGGCTGGCCGAGTACAGCCGCGATTGCCTGACCGACCTGCGCAGCAGCACCGGGGTGGCCTATGACGAGCGGATGCAGGGCACCTTGCAGCTGTTCCGCGATGCCCATCAGGTCGAGGCCGCGGCCAAGGATATTGCCGTGCTGCGCGAGGGTGGCGTGCCGTTTGAAGTGCTCGACACCGACGGCTGCATCGCGGTTGAGCCGGGCCTGGCCGCCGCGCGGGGCAAGATTGCGGGCGGGCTGCGGCTGCCGAAGGATGAAACCGGCGATTGCTTCAAATTCACCCAAGGGCTGGAGGCGAAATGCCGCGCGGCCGGGGTGGTCTTCCGCTATGGCACGCAGATCCGCCGCCTGAACGGCGATGCGGGGCGCATCACCTCGGTCGAGACGGATATTGGCGCGCTGTCGGCCGATGCCTTTGTCGTGGCTCTGGGCAGCTATTCGCCGCAGCTGGTGGCGCCGCTCGGGATGAAACTGCCGGTCTATCCGGTGAAGGGCTATTCGATCACCGTGCCGGTGGTGGATGCCTCAAAAGCCCCCGAATCCACCGTGATGGATGAAACCCACAAGATCGCGATCACCCGTCTGGGCGACCGGATCCGGGTGGGCGGCATGGCAGAGCTGCGCGGCTTTGACATGTCCCTCTCGCCCAAGCGCCGCGCGACGCTGGAGCATTCGGTCGAGGATCTGTTCGGCGGTGCGGGCGATCAGTCGCAGGCGCAGTTCTGGTGCGGTCTGCGGCCGATGACGCCCGATGGCACCCCGGTCGTGGGGCGCTCGCCGATCGGCAACCTCTTTTTCAACACCGGGCATGGCACGCTGGGCTGGACGATGGCGGCGGGCTCGGGCCGGGTTCTGGCAGATGTGATGTCGGGCCGCGCGACCGAGATCGAGACGGCCGATCTGGGCTATGGCCGCTATGAGGCCCGCCGTGCGGCGCCAAAACCGGCACTCCGCCCGGCCCGCGCGCAGTGACGGCGGAAATTTGACCCGAGGCCACCGCTTTCGTTGTGTCGGGCGATGTTCCGCCCTATGACGGGGGCGGGGCGCGGGGCCCCGTTAGCGCTAAAGGGGGCTTTGCCATGTCCATTTTCGATCAGATTTCCCGTTTTGCCGTGGTCCCGGTGATTGCACTGGATGATGCCGCGGCGGCGCTGCCGCTGGCGGATGCCTTGCTCGAGGGCGGCCTGCCGGTGGCCGAGATCACCTTTCGGACCGAAGCCGCACGCGACACGATTGCCGCGATTGCCGCAGAGCGGCCCGAGCTCTTGGTGGGGGCGGGCACCGTCCTGACCGAGGCGCAGGTGGATCAATGTCTGGAGATTGGCGCGAAATTCGCGCTGGCACCGGGGATTGACGCGGCCGTTGTGGCCCATGCGATGGAAAAGGGCCTGCCCTTCGCGCCGGGCATCATGACACCCTCGGATCTGCAGGTGGCCTTGCGTCTGGGCTGTGGCATGGTCAAGTTCTTCCCGGCAATGCCCGCGGGCGGGCCGAACATGCTGAAAAACATCGCCGCGCCCTATCTGCACACCGGCATCGGCTTCAACCCGACCGGCGGCGTCACGCTCGACAATCTGGGCGATTGGCTGGCGCTGCCGGAAGTGCGCGCCGTGGGCGGCACCTGGATCGCCACCCGCAAGGATATTGCCGAGGGCAATTGGGCGAAGATTACCGCCAATGCCAAGGCCGCGGTCGCCCGCGTGAAAGAGCTGCGCGGCGCCTGACCCCTCGCCATCGCGCGCCTGCCCGGCGGTCTCTCTGCCGGGCACGTCCGTCAATCTGCGGTCCGCATCTCGCGCGGGGCTTGCATTTCGCGCGCCAACAGGGTTGGAACGGGCAGCGGAAACGGCGCACAGGACGGTAGATGACCGAGACTTCCTCCACACCGGCGACGACCAGCGCTTTCGCGCGCTGGATGCGCAATCTTGGCCCGGTCATTCTGGGGCTGGCGCTGTTCGGGATGGGGGTTTTCGCACTCTACCGTTTGCTGAAGCCGGTCGATCCGCATGATGTGCTGGCGCAGGTCAAGGCGATGCCCTGGCCGGTCTTTGCCAAAGCGGTGGCGGCAACGGCGCTCGGTTATGTCGCGCTGATCGGCTATGACTGGTCGGCTTTGCGCTATCTCGGCAAACAGGTGCCGCTGCGCATCGTGGCGATTGGCGGCTTTCTCGGCTATTCCTTCGGCAACACCGTCGGCGTCAGTGTGATTTCGGGCGGGGCGGTGCGCTACCGCATCTATTCCGCCTTCGGGCTGAACGCCTTTGAAGTTGCCGCCGTCTCCACCTTTGTGGCTTTGGCCTTTGGCTTTGGCATCACGGTCGTGGGCCTTGGGGCGATGATCCTGCATCCCGGCGCATTGGCCCCGATCTCGCCGCTGCCGCCGGGGCAGATCCGGCTTTGGGCAACGGTGGTGTTGCTGGCGCTGCTGGCGCTGATGCTCTGGCTGTCGTTCACCGGCAAAGTCCTGCGGATCCGCCGTTATGAGATTTCGGCACCGCGCCCCGCCATCGTCTTTGGCCAATTGGCGCTGACGCTGGTGGATACGGCCATGGCGGCGCTGACGCTTTATATTCTGCTGCCCGCGGGCGGACCGGACTACATCAGCGTGCTGGCCCTCTTTTCGGTGGCGCTGGCGGCAGGGGTGCTCAGCCATGTGCCGGGCGGCGTTGGCGTTTTCGAGACGGTGTTTCTGGCGGGGATGCCGCCGGGCGTGCCGCTGCATCAGGTGGCGGCGGCGCTTGTCCTCTACCGGGTCATCTATTACCTGCTGCCCTTCCTGATCTCGCTGGCCATCGTCGCACTGAACGAGGCGCGGCTGGCGGGGGGTGCGGCCGCGCGCCTCCTGGGCGACGTGCCCGAGCAGTTGCAGCCCCTTTTCCGTTCGGTGCTCGTCTCGGTGCCGGGGCTGGTGGCGATCCTCGCCTTCGGGGTGGGGGTCTATCTGATCCTGATGTCGCTGATCCCCTCGGTGCGGCCCGACGAGATCGACCCGAATGACCTTTTGGCGGCGATCCTGCTCGAGGGGGGGACCATCCTCTCCGCCGCGCTGGGAACGGTGCTGTTGATCCTGTCGCAGGGGCTGGCGCGGCGGATCTCCGGGGCCTTCTGGCTGACCGAAGTGGCGC
The DNA here is from genome assembly GCF_052113705.1 of Phaeovulum sp. W22_SRMD_FR3. NCBI lineage: Bacteria > Pseudomonadati > Pseudomonadota > Alphaproteobacteria > Rhodobacterales > Paracoccaceae > Phaeovulum > Phaeovulum sp. W22_SRMD_FR3. The sequence goes on from NZ_JBGQOG010000012.1 coordinate 5,342, forward strand.
TGCTTTCGGCCGTTGTCGCCTCGCTGCTCAATCACCTCGATGTGGAAAGCGCGCTGCTTTTGCTGACCGCCGCGCTGATCCTCTGGCCCTTCCGGCGCGATTTCTACCGCTCGGCCAAGCTCACCCATGCGGTGCTGACGCCCAGCTGGATCGCGCTGGTGGTGGCCATCTTGCTGGCGGTCACCGCGTTCTTTTTCTTCATGCATGCCGCCACCCCCTATTCCGAGGGGCTGTGGACGGGGTTCTCGGGTGCCGAAAACACGCCGCGCGCGCTGCGGGCGGGGCTCTTGGCCTCGGCGCTGCTGGTGTTCTTCACCCTCTATCTCGCGCTGCAACCGGCGCAGGCGCACAGCCATGTGCCCGATGCCGAAGGCCTGGCCACCGCCGCCCTGATCGTGGATGCGCAAGAGGATCCGCTGGCCTGCCTCGCGCTGACGGGGGACAAGGCGTTGTATCTGGACGATCAGGGACAGGCCTTCATCATGTATGCCGCGCAGGGCAAAAGCTGGGTGGCCTATACCGACCCGGTCGGCCCCGCTGCGGCAATCCCGGCGCTGGCCTGGGCCTTTGCCGATGAGGCCTATACCGCCAATTGCCGCCCGGTGTTTTACGAGGTGAGCAACCGCTATCTGCCGCTCTGGATCGAGATGGGCTATTCGCTGCACAAGATCGGCGAAGAGGCGGTGGTCGACCTGGCCGAGTTCTCGCTCGCAGGATCGAAATTCAAGACGATGCGGGCCGCGCATAACAAGGCGCAAAAGGAAGGGCTGGATTTTTCCGTCCTCGCGCCGCCGCATGCGCCTGAGCTGATCGCAGAATTGCGCGAGATTTCCGACGCCTGGCTGGGCAGCAAGGCCGGGCGGGAAAAAGGCTTTTCCGTCGGGCGCTTTGATGCGGAGTATCTCAACCGGTTTTCGCTGGGCATCGTCCGCCGGGACGGGCGCGTTCTGGCCTTCGCAAATATCCTGTGGCCCGCCGACAGCCGCCGCGTTTCGATTGATCTGATGCGCTATCGGCCCGAGGCGGCGAGTGGCATGATGGAATTCCTGTTCATCGCCCTGATCGGTCACGCGCGCGATGCGGGTGCTGCGTCTTTCAGTCTGGGCATGGCGCCTCTCGCGGGCATCGAGGCACGGCGCGGTGCGCGGCTGTGGAACCGTTTCGGGGTGCTGATCTTTCGCCACGGCGGGGCCTTCTACAATTTCGCCGGGCTGCGGGCCTTCAAGCAGAAATTCCAGCCCCGGTGGGAGCCGCGGTTCATTGCCATCCCCGGCAATCTCTCGCCGCTGGTGGCAATGAAGGATGTGGCGCTGCTGATCGCCGGGGGCGCCAAGGGGATTATCGGGAAATAGCGAGGGGCCAGGGCGCGCCGGGATCATCGCAGAAGGACTGGCGGCTTATTTTTGCGGATCTATTGAGCGAAGCGGCGGCATTTCGCCAAAAATTTGGGATAGCGCGCTTTCAGACCAAAGTCCGGATCCAAAGGTCTTGCATTATGCCCAACGATCTAGTTCTTTTTAACTAGCCCGGGTCAAGTGATTCTATTTTCACTGTCTATCCGGACATTGCCCCAAGAAATTAGCGCTGCAAGAAATGGATTTAAAATTCCATAATTCAATCTGCGGTTGCGATTATTCTCTGGATTATGGAATTCTTGATCCAAACGGTGCGCGGCGCCGGAGCTATGGGTGCGGCAATCATAAATAAATTGACAGAACCTTAACGCCGATTGACCATGTAACAATGCAGTGGGAATGGAATTCCCCGCATGGTGCAGCAGCACCCATCTGTACAAGATCGAGCAAAAAGACATGCCGCCGTGTTCCAGAAGGGAACGGCTATCGGGTAGGCGTGCACATTCACTATGGCAAACAGTGGGCGCTCCTTAAAAGTTTTGGGGGGGTTAAAAATGAACGCGACCGTGACAAACGGCACTCTTCGCATGTCTTCAGCAGCAACAATTCTGCGGCGTCGGCCACGGCGTATTCTGGTGGCCGGTGGCTCCGGATTCGTCGGATCTCATCTGTGTGATGCCTTGATCGAAAAAGGGCACAGGGTCATTTGTGTTGATAATCTCGAAACCGGCCGCATCGAGAATATCGAGCATTTGCTGGGCCATCCGAATTTCTCATTCCGCAGCCATGATGTCACCTTGCCGCTGCGGATTCCGGGTGTCCTGCATGAGATTTACAATCTGGCCTGCCCGGCATCGCCACCGAAATACCAGATCGACCCGGTGCGTACATTCCGCACTTCGGTGATTGGTGCGATCAATCTGCTGAACATTGCGCGGGAGAAATCGGCGCGGATCTTGCAAGCCTCGACGTCCGAAGTCTACGGCGATCCGGAAATTTCGCCGCAGCCCGAGAATTATCGGGGATCGGTCAATACCTATGGACCGCGCGCCTGTTATGACGAAGGCAAACGCGCTGCAGAAACGCTGTTTCACGACTATGCGGAATGCCATGGCGTCGACACCCGCATCGCGCGGATCTTCAACACCTATGGCCCCCGGATGTGTGCCGATGACGGCCGTGTTGTGTCGAATTTCGTGGTTCAGGCGCTCTCCGGCTCGGATATGACGATCTATGGCACCGGCCAGCAGACGCGCTCGTTCTGCTATGTCGATGATCTGGTTGCCGGCTTGCAGGCGCTGATGGCATCGCCGTCGGAATGCGCGGCGCCCGTCAATCTGGGCAACCCGGGCGAGTTCACCATGCTGGAGCTGGTGAAACTCGTGCTGGAAAAAACCGGGTCGCGCTCGTCGCTGGTGTATTGCGATCTGCCGGTCGATGATCCGCGCCAGCGCCGCCCCGACATCACCCGTGCGCAAAACTGGCTGGGTTGGAGCCCCCGTGTTTCGCTGCGCGAGGGGCTGGAGCACACGATCGCCTATTTTGCCACCGAGCTGTCGCAGGGCGGTCTTGCCCATCAGCGGGTCTCGTGACGGGGGATGGGTCATGCATGTCTTGGTCACAGGCGGGGCCGGGTTCATCGGCTCACATGCGTGCAAAGCTCTGGCGGCGGGGGGATTTCTTCCCGTCACCTATGACAGCTTTGCCACCGGCCATGCCGAAGCGGTGCGCTTTGGCCCGCTGGTGCGCGGCGATGTCCGCGACACGGCGGCTCTGGTGCAGGCCATGCGGCATCATCGCATCGGGGCGGTGATGCATTTTGCCGCCTGTGCCTATGTCGGCGAGTCGATGGTGGATCCGGCCAAATACTACGACAACAATGTCGGCGGCATGCAGAGCTTGTTGGCGGCGATGCGGCAGGCCGAGGTGGATAAGATCGTCTTTTCATCATCTTGCGCCACCTATGGCATTCCCGCTGTGCTGCCGATCACCGAGGCCAGCCCGCAGCACCCGATCAGCCCCTATGGCCGCAGCAAGCTGATGTGCGAACAGATGCTGCGAGATTTCGGGGCAGCCTATGGGCTGCACCACATCAGCATGCGCTATTTCAATGCGGCGGGGGCGGATCCCTCCGGCGCTTTGGGCGAGTGGCACGAGCCGGAAACCCATGTGCTGCCGCTGGCGCTGATGGCGGCGGCGGGGAAACGGCCCGCACTTGAGGTTTATGGCACCGATTATGACACCCCAGACGGCACCTGCATCCGGGACTATATTCATGTCAGCGATCTGGCCCGGGCGCATGTGCTGGCACTGCACCATCTGCGGGGCGGCGGTGAGAATCTGGCCCTGAACCTCGGCAGCGGGCAGGGGCATTCGGTGCGGGATCTGGCGGATGCCATCTTTCGCGTGACCGGGCGTCCGGTGCCGATGATCGACATGCCGCGCCGGGCGGGTGACCCGCCGGTGCTGACGGCCGACCCTGCTGCGGCCGCCGCGCTTTTGCAGTTTCGCACAGCATTGTCCGACCTCGACACGATTGTGGAAACCGCCGCTCCCTGGTTCCTGTCGGAGATCCGCCATGCGCAAAGTCTCTGAGCCATTGTTCCTGGAGCCCGTGCTCTCGGGCGTAAAACGCACCAAATATCGCGCCCTTAGCCTGATATGGCTGGTCAGTGTCGGTTATCTTTGGCTCTGGTGGCTCACGCCCGCGCATGTGCTGTCGCTCTGGGCGTTTCTGCTGGTCACGGCGCCGATGCTCTGGATCTACCTGACGCAAGCCTATTTCGTCCGGGTGTTTCTGGCCTCCCGCCGATCGGTGGCGCCGGATCCGGTGCCGGGGCAGGCACGGGTCGCGATGATCGTGACCAAAACCCCGTCGGAACCGCTCGCGCTGCTGACCCGGACGCTGGAGGCGATGCTGGCGCAGGATTATCCTCATGACACCTGGTTGGCCGACGAAGATCCGCAGCCCGCGACCATCGCCTGGTGCGCGGCGCGGGGGGTGCGGATTTCGTCGCGCAAGGGGGTGGCCGCCTATCACCAACCGGTCTGGCCCCGCCGCACCCGCTGCAAAGAGGGCAATCTGGCCTATTTCTACGACCATTGGGGGTATGACGACTACGACCTCGTGGTGCAGCTTGACGCCGATCACGTCCCGCAGCCGGGCTATCTGCGCGAGATGCTGCGGCCCTTTGCCGATCCCGGCGTCGGTTATGTCTCGGCACCCAGCATTTGCTCGGCCAATGCCAAGGAGAGTTGGGCGGCGCGGACAAGGCTGTTTGCCGAAGCCGCTTTTCACGGGATTTTCCAGGCCGGATATGCCGGCATGCTGGCGCCGATGTGCATTGGTTCGCATTACGCGGTGCGCACGGCGGCCCTGCGCGATATTGGCGGTTTGGGACCCGAACTGGCCGAGGACCATTCCACCTCGATGCGGATGAATGCGGGCGGCTGGCGCGGCGTCCATGCGATTGATGCCATTGCCTATGGCGACGGCCCTGCCAGCCTTCCCGATATGGTGACGCAGGAGTTTCAATGGTCGCGCAGCCTGTTGACCTTGCTGCTCAGCCACAGCGGACAGTCATTGCCGCATCTGCCGTGGCGGTTGAAGTTTCTGTTTGTTCTGTGTCAGCTTTGGTATCCGATCTTTGCCGTTAATATGGTCATCATGTATCTGGTGCCGCTGTTGGCGCTTTGCCTCGACATGCGCTTTGCGGATGTGACCTTTCCGGCCTTCCTCGGCCATATGCTGCCTTCCGCTATCATCATGCTGGTGTTTGCTTATGAGATGAAACGGGATGGTTTCTTCAGGCCGTTCGACGCCAAAGTAATCTCGTGGGAGCGGGCCTTGTTCGTTTGCCTGCAATGGCCCTGGGTGCTTTGGGGATGCCTGATGGCGCTGCGGGATAAAATCACCGGCAAGTTTGTTGATTTCCGGATTACCCCCAAGGGAGATGCCGTGCAAACCCGCCTTCCTAAAAAAATCGTGGCGCTTTATGCCGCGCTGGCGCTGGGGTGCATCATTCCGGTGATGGTGATCGGGACTCTGCACGAGGCGCGGGGGTTTTATCTTCTGCTGCTGGCGAATGCCGTGCTCTATGGCACGAATGTCATTGTGATTGTGTTTCACCACTTCCGGGAAAACCGGATCGACTGGCGCACGCAGCGCGGAGATCTGCTGCTGCAAGCGGGAACCATGGCGACAATCATCGCCCTGTTTGCGGTGTCGCTGGATTTGCGCGCGGTGCAAAGCCTGCATGCGCTTTCCGCGGGCATGGAGCCTTTTCACCTGACCCGGGTCGAATTCGTGGTGGCAGGCGCGGGGCAGGGGGGGCCAGGGCAGATGGATTTCCGCTTTGCGCCCGGCTGGAACTGAACGCCCTCAGGGGCACGAGAGGAGGCAAGATCATGAGACCGACCAAATCCGAGCGGCGTGCAGCGGGCGGGGGGCCTGTTGCTGCGCTGATGCTTGCAGCATGGCTGGCCGGGGGGCCGGTCGCGAATGCGGCCCCGCCGGGGGCGCTGCCATTCGGGGTCTATGACCCCGACGGGGCTTTTTCGCAGGATGGCGAAGTGACGATCGAACATCTGTTCCTGCCCTGGGAGGATGTGTCGCTGCAATCGCTGGTCAATGCCGATGCCTATGCCCATGCGCGCAACCGCGCCTTGCTGGTGACGCTGGAGCCCTGGACATGGTCGCGGAGCGAACGCAACACAGCCGGGTACTTGCGGGCGGGCATCGCCAATGGCGATTACGACGGCAACATGATTGCGGTCTGCAAGGTGCTGGGGACGCTGAAAAGCCCGGTCACCCTGCGCTGGGGCCATGAGATGGATGACAAAAGCGGTCAGTTCATCTGGTCAAACTGGCGGCCCGAGGACTACATCTCGGCCTATCGGCGGATGATCGACCTCTGCCGTGCCGCGGCACCCAACATCAATGTGCTCTGGTCGCCGCTGGGCGAGGCGGGCATGGCGGCCTATTATCCCGGCGACGATTACGTGGATCTGGTGGGGCTGACGGTCTTTGGGTTGCAGGCCTATGATCAGGCCAAATTTGGCCGTGACCGCAGTTTTGACGATATCTTCGCCGAGCGCTACGCCCGCGCCGCGGCCTTTGGCAAGCCGGTCGTGGTGGCCGAGCTGGGCTTCAGCGGCGATGCGGCCTATGTGCAGGCCTGGGAGAACCGGGTGCGCCAGCTTGACCCGCGCTACCCCAATCTGGTCGGGGTGTCTTACTTCAATCAGGCCGAGGTCTACCCCTGGCCGGATGGATTCGGCAAACCGGACTGGCGCTTTGACCACAATATCGTCGATGGCCTGACCAACTGAGCGTGCGGACTCGCCGCGCAAAAGGATAGGGGCAAAATTCCGCCGATCTGGTGGTTCCTGATAAGTATGCCCGAACGCAAGATTATTTTAACGCGACGGGGCGGTCCGAAAGGGCCGCCCATTTTTCATGTTTTAGGCGTATTTGACCTTTAGGATTCTTTAAACGTACATGGCTGCAAATAAACGTGACGCGGGTCCTGTCGGGGGCTCCGCGCAGAGTGAGGCAGGAGATCTGAATGGACAAAACGCTTTCAGGCGCCGCAGGCGCTTTGGGTAAAGTCATGTGTCTCGGCATGCTGGCATTGGCATTGGCGGGACCGGCCGGGGCAAAGGACAGCACATCGGGTAAGGGTGCTGTGCAGCGTGGCCTCGTGGTCACCAAGACGGTCAAGTTCGATTGGCTGAAGGCCCCTGCCGCAACGCTCAACGTGGCGCAGCTGGAGCAAAACCTGAAGCCGACGCAGGTGGTGGCGCGCGGTGCCTATGTGTGCTCGCCCGCGGGCTTCGGCCGTCGCTCACAGTGCTTCGCCCGCTGAGGCGCAGCAGCTCTTCACTGCGTTTGGAACGACACGGTCGCGAGCGCGGCATGCGGGAGCGCCGTGGCCCAGCCCCGGCATATCATCCTTTGGGTCAATGCACCCGGCGGGGCGGCAGCGCGCAGTCATACATCTCAAGCCCTTGCCACAAATGCGCCAGATCGCGCGCGGCAGCATGCGACAGGCTGTCGTCATTCGGGAAAAGCCGGGTGCGCGCATGGCGCAGCATGTTCAGCCCGCCCAGCGTCGCGATCGTGCGCCCCGCGGCCAAAAGTCGCGCGTATTCGGCCGAACGGGCCAGAAAACGGTCGCCGTCATCGGTGCCGCAGTCACGTAAGGCACCATCACGGGACAGCGCCTGATAGGCGGATTGTGCAGTTTCAAGGGCTTGGTGCAACTCTTTACAGATCATCTTGTTCAGAACCGGTCCGTGGTGAATGTCATCCTGAGTTGCGCAGAACAAGATTTCGATAATCTGAACGACGCGCGACTTTTCCCCCGCAAGACAGGGCTTTCTCGCCGGGGATCAAGACGTAACCAGAATTTTTCGACATCGCACGGCGGCATCCGGCGCATTCCTCCCCATGTCAGCCACAGCAAAGGGGGCGCACAACCAGGTTGCCCCACAAGCAGGAGGGTGAGTTTAACGGAAAGGTGCGCCCGCGCACAGCCCCCTCGGTAAGGACCTGCGCGGGACGGCGCTCAGCCGATCAGGGCGCGGGTGATCTGCACCCCGGCCCAAGCAGAGATGCCGGTCAGCACGCTGCCCCAGATCAGATCGACCGCCACCATGCTCGGCTGCCAATCGCGCATGATCGTGTAGCTGGTGAGTTCATAAGTGCCATAGGCCATTGCGCCCAGCACCGCGCCGCGCCAGAGCGCGCGCAGCGGCAGGCCGTCGCGCAGGGCAGGCCAGCTGACCAGCACCAATATCCCCAGCACATAGCCCAGATAGAACACCACCGCCGGCACCATCCGGATCTCGGTCAGCAGCTGCGCGCCCAGATGCCGCGCAAACAGCGGATGCATCACCCGGGTCAGCATCACGGCATCCAATGCCAGAAACACCACCGCAGTCGAAAGAAAGAGTACAATTTGCGCCATCCGGATCTCCTTTCGCCTGAACTAGCGCGCGAAGGTGGCGCCGCAAGAGGCAGCGGACCGCTCCCGCCTCAAATCGTTTGCCGCGCTGCGTTTACCGGACAGGGCCCGCCGCCAGATCGTTGAGGATCGGGCAGTCGGGGTGATCATCGCCGCCGCAGCAGGCCACCAGATCGCTGAGCGTGTCGCGCATCGCCGTCAGCTCGGCAATTTTCTGACCGATCTGAGCAAGATGCTGCGCGGCCAGCGCTTTGACATCATGGCTGGCACGGGTCTTGTCCTCGTAGAGGGCGAGCAGCGCCCGGCAATCCTCGATGCTGAACCCGAGGCTGCGGGCGCGGCCGACAAAGGCCAGTTTATGCAGATCGGCCTCGGCAAAATGCCGATAGCCGTTGGCGCCCCGCGCGGCCGAGATCAGTCCGATGTCCTCATAATACCGGATGGTCTTGGCGGGCAGGCCCGCCCGTTTCGCCACATCTCCAATGTTCATGCAACGGCCTCCTGTACGCCCGGGCCTGCGGGCGCCTTGGCCTCGGGCATTTGCGCTGCCACAAAACGCAGGCGCAGGGCGTTGCTGAGGACAAAGACGCTGGAGAGCGCCATCGCCCCCGCCGCGAGCATGGGCGACAGCAACACCCCGTTCCAGGGGTAGAGCACCCCCGCCGCCACCGGGATCAGCGCGGCATTATAGCCAAAGGCCCAGAACAGGTTCTGCCGGATGTTCGCCATGGTCGCATGGCTGACCGCAAAGGCATTCACCACCCCCGCCAGATCGCCCGACATCAGCACGACATCCGCGCTTTCAATCGCCACATCGGTGCCGGTGCCGATCGCTATCCCCACATCGGCACTGGCCAGCGCGGGCGCGTCGTTGATCCCGTCCCCGACAAAGGCGAGGGGCGTCCCGCCCTCCTGCAACGCCTTCAGGGCCGCCACTTTGCCTTCGGGCAAGACTTCGGCCACCGGATGGTCAATGCCCAGCTTGCGCGCAACAGCCTCGGCGGTGGCGCGGCTGTCGCCGGTGATCATCGCCACTTTCAGCCCCTGACCGTGCAGCGCGGCAATCACCTCGGCAGCGCCCGGCTTGATCGGGTCCGAGACGGCGAGGACCGCCGCCAGCTGCCCGCTCAACGCGGCAAAGATCGGCGTCTTGCCCTCAGCCCCCAGCCGCGCGGCTTCCGCCTCCAGCGGCGCGGGGTCGATGTTTTCATCCCGCATCAACCGGGCATTGCCCAAGAGCACCGCATCGCCCGCCACCACTGCCCGCACACCGCGCCCGGTCAGCGCCTCGAAGTGCTCCACCGGATCGGGCGTGATCCCCCGCTCTGCCGCCGCCGCCACAATGGCCTGCGCGATGGGATGTTCCGAGCGCACCTCCACCGCCGCGATCCGGGCGAGGGTGATGTCTTCGTCATGGCCTGCCACGGGCGTCAGATCCGTCAGCACCGGATGGCCGAGCGTCAGCGTCCCGGTCTTGTCAAAGGCCACCACGCCCACCGATTGCAGGCTTTGCAGCGCATCGCCCTTGCGAAAGAGCACCCCCAGTTCAGCGGCGCGCCCGGTCCCCACCATGATCGAGGTGGGCGTGGCAAGGCCCATGGCACAGGGGCAGGCGATGATCAGCACCGACACGCCTGCCACCAGCGCATGGCTGAGCACCGGACTGGGTCCGAACGCCAGCCACAGCGCCACGGTCAGCGCCGCCAGCGCCATCACGCCCGGCACGAAATAGAGGGTGATGCGGTTCACCAGCCCCTGAATCGGCAGGCGCGCGCCCTGCGCCTCTTCCACCAGACGGATGATCTGCGCCAACATTGTGGCCGAGCCCACCCGTGTCGCGCGAAAGGTCAGCGCGCCGGTGCCATTCACCGTGCCGCCCACCACCTCGGCGCCGGGCATCTTTTCAACCGGGACCGGCTCGCCGGTGATCATGCTCTCATCCACATAGCTGCTGCCTTCGGTCACCGTGCCATCCACCGCGATCCGCTCGCCGGGGCGCAGGACCACAAGGTCTCCGGCGACGATCTCGGCAATCGGCACCTCGACGGTTTCCCTGTCGCGCAGGATGCGGGCGGTGCGCGGTTGCAGGCCGGCGAGTTTGCGGATGGCGGCACCGGTGCGGCCCTTGGCCCGCGCCTCAAGATAGCGGCCAAGCAGGATCAGCACCACGATCACCGCCGCCGCCTCGAAATAGACGTTGCGGGCGGCCTCGGGCAAAAGGCCGGGCAGAAAAGTGACGGTGACCGAATAAAGATAGGCGGCACTGGTTCCCAGCGCGACCAGCGAATTCATGTCGGGCGCGGCTTTGAACAGGGCCGGAAAGCCAAGGCGGTAGAAGGCGCGCCCCGGGCCTGCAAGGACCAATGTGGTCAGCACAAACTCGATCAGCCGCAGGGTCTGGCTGCTGACCAGCCCCATCAGCGCATGGTGAAAGCCGGGGATGAGATGCCCGCCCATTTCCAGCACGAAGACCGGCCCCGCCAACACCGCGGCATAGATCAGCTGATGGCGCAGCCCCTCGGCCTCTTCGGCCTTGCGGTCCACCCTCGGCGCGGCGTCATCCTTTTCATGCGCCACATAGCCCGCACCTTTGACCGCTGCGATCAGGCTTTGGGCGGTGGCGGCGCCCCCGACATAGGTGATCTGCGCGGTCTCGGACGCGAGGTTCACCTCTGCCGCCGTCACCCCCGGCACCGCCTGCAACGCCCGTTCAACCCGCCCCACACAAGAGGCGCAGGTCATCCCCGTCACCTCCAGCGTCAACGTCTCTTGCTGCGCCGGATAGCCCGCCGCCTGCAGGCCTGCCACAATGCCCGCCACATCCATCGGTGCGTGATGGCGCACCGCCGCGGTTTCGGAGGCCAGATTGACCTCTGCCGTCTCAACCCCGGGAAGGGCCCGCAGCGCGCGCTCCACCCTGCCGACGCAGGAGGCGCAGCTCATGCCGGTGACATGCACGCGGGTTTCGGTCAGATCGGTCATGGCGGGCCTCCATTGGCAGGGGTTCCTTCCTCAGATAGGGGTTCCCGTCACTGGAAGGTCAAGCCCCCCGTGTGAAATAGTCGCTCAGGCCGGAGCAGGGGCCAGAGGGCATTCGGGGTCGGTACGGGCCCAGTCAATTTCAACCGTGCTGTGCGCGATGCCAAATCCCAAGGCCAATGCGGCTTTGGTGGCGGCGACGCAGCTGGCGGGGTCCGCGCCAGCGGTCAGCCGGATTTCCATCGTTGCCGCCGGCTTGCCGGAGGTGATCGACCAGACATGGATATGCGCGACGTCGTCGAGCCCCGGCACGCGCGCGCGCAGATGCTGACGGATATCGTCCAGCGCGATGCCATCCGGCACGCCCTCCATCAGAATCTGCAGCGCATTCTTCAGCAAAAGCCAGCTGCTGCGCAGGATCAGCAGCGACAACAGCACCGACAGGATCGGATCAATCGGCGTCCAGCCGGTGACATAGATCACCACCGCGGCCGCAATCGCCGCGACCGAGCCGAGCAGATCGCCCATCACATGCACCATCGCACCCCGGATGTTCAGATGCCCGCGGTCGCCCCGCATCAACAGTGCCAGCACCCCCGCATTGACCAAAAGCCCGAGCACGGCAATCACCATCATCGGCCCGGAATGCACCGGCTGCGGATCGAAAAGCCGTTCGACGGCGGCAAAGGTGATCCAGCCGATTAGGATGATCAGCGCCAGCGCATTCACAAAGCCCGCCAGAATTTCGAGACGCAGATAGCCAAACGTGCGCCGTGCGTCGCCCTGCCGCCGCCCGAAGCGGAAACCGGCCCAGGCCAAAGCCAGCGCCGCCGCATCGGTCAACATATGCCCCGCATCCGCAATAAGCGCGAGCGAGCCGGAAAGAACGCCCCCCACCGCCTCGGCCAGCATGAAGCCAAAGGTCAGCAAAAACCCGATGAACACCAGTTTTTCATTCTGTCCGGTCACCTCGGGGGCATGCGCATGACCGGCATGCGCGCCCGCGTGACTGTGCGCGTGCTCGTGACCGATGTGCCCGTGGCTGTCGTGGGTGTGTCCGGTATGATCGTGGTTGGCGTGATTGTGACCGATGTGCGCGTGGCCGGTTTGGTCATGCCCCTCTTGATCGTGGCCTTCACGCGCGCTGGCGGCAGGTTCACGCGCTGCGTCCCCCGCTTGCCGGGGCGCCACAGTTTCGGGCGTCTCGGCCGTGCCCGCGGCATGATCAGAGGCTGCGGCTTCGGCGTCATGGGTCATATCGTTCCCCTTCTTTGTCGGGCGATCAGCGCGCGGCGCACGCTCCTCCATCAATGCGCATTCCGCGGCGAGGTTCCAGAACCCATTGCCAAAAGGGGCCACGCGGAACGTGGCCCCTTCGGGTGATTTGACCGATTTCACGGGAACATCAGACCCCGAGGTTGGTCCGGGGACCCAGGCGGGGGGCAGATCAGGGTCCCGCCCGGGGGGATCAGATCACTTGCCCCAGATCTTCGCATATTCCTCGCGGTAGCCATTCTCGGGGTCAAAGATGTTCTTGTCGCCGCCGTCAAAGCTGATGTTTTCCTTGGTGACCACATGCAGCGGCGAGGTGTAGCCCGACCATTCCGCGCCCGAAATGGCGCGGTTCAGCTCATCAATCAGCTGCCAGCCCTGCAGGTTCAGGGGCTCTGCCACCGTTACCGCCTGATACTGGCTGGCGCGGATCCGCTGATAGGCGCTCTCCGATCCGTCCCCCGCCGCCACCGATTTCGGGGCGCCGTCTCCGGGGATGCCTGCTGCCGCGAGCGAAGGGCCCATAAAGTCGAAATAGATGTCGTTAATGGCCAGACTATGCGTCCATTTCGCGCCATAACGTTGCAAAAGTGCAGTTGTCAGCGTGGGCATACGGTTCGATGTATCGGCAATCGGCGTGTCCACATATTCCAGAACCGTGCCACCAAGGCTCTCGATCGTCTCTTTGATCTTGTCGGCTTTGGCGATGGCAATCGCATAGGTGCTGTCGGTAAAGATCACCACGCCGGGCTTGCCACCCGCATCGGCAAAGGCCCATTTCGCCGCCGCCGCCGACACTTCCATCGCATCGGTCGAGACATTGGCAAAGATGCCATTGGCCGGATCCGAGCCGATCACCGGCGAGGCATGCCAGCTGACCATCGGGATGTTGGCGGCACGGGCTTCGCCCATCGCCGATTGCTGCTCAACCGAGTCAAAGCCATTGATGATGATGCCATCGGGCTTCAGCGCCATCGCCTGACCAAAGGCCGCCGTGCGCCCCTGGATCGAGCCAGCACCATCGAGTACCCGCACCGTCCAGCCGATTTTCGCCGCCGCTTCCTCAACACCATTGGTAACCCCGAGGATACCGCCGTTTTTCATATCGGCAGCGAGGACGACGATCGTCTTGCCCTCGGCGGCTTTCGGGCCGCTGGTCGGGCCGTCCCACACCGCCTTTTTGCCGGCATATTTCTGCACATCGGCCATCGCATCGGAAATGGCATCCGCCCAGAGCGGGGTCGCCGCGATCAGCGACACCACCGTCGCCATAAAGGTCCGTCTCAGCATGTTGTTCCTCCCTGAACTGCTGTTGGTCGGGCTCAGCGCTTGGCTGCGCCCTTTTTGCGTTGGGCATAGCCTGCGATGCCGATGGCAATGAGCAGGGTGACGCCGTTGAACATCGGCTCAACCCAGAACGAGCCGCCGGATTGCTGGATGCCGGAGATGCCGACCGCGAGGATCACCACACCGACGATGGTACCCCAGACGTTGACGCGCCCCGGTTTGATGGTGGTCGAGCCGAGAAAGGCGCCGACCAGCGCGGGCAAGAGGTATTCCAGCCCCACCGAGGCCTGCCCGATCCTGAGTTTCGAGGCGAGCAGAACGCCGGTTACCGCGGTCAGCACGCCCGAGGTGATGAAGGCTCCAATCACGAATTTGCGGGTGGGGATGCCGTTCAGCTCTGCCGCGCGCTGGTTGGCGCCGATGGCGTAAAGGAAACGGCCGATCGGCGTGTATTCCAGTACCAGCCAGAGCACCACGGTGATCACCAGCACATAAAACCCGGTGATCGGCAGGCCGAACACAAAGGTGCCATTCAGCGCATAGAACCCCTCGGGCAACATGCCGACAATCTGCCGCCCACCGGTGTGCCACAGCGCCAGCGCATAAAGCACGGTGCCGGTGCCCAGCGTGGCGATGAAGCTGTCGATGCGCGCCACCTCGACCAGAATACCGTTCAACAGGCCGACAAAGGCACCGAGCGCCACCACCACCAGCACCGCAATGGGCCAGGGCAGACCATACATCGTTTGCAGCGAAATCGCCAAAACGTGCCACAAAACAATGCCGTAGCCGACGGTCAGGTCGATGCGTCCGGCCACCATCGGGATCATCGCGGCGAGGGACAGGAGGGCGATAATCGCCTTGTCCGAAATGATTGCCCGCAGGTTCAGCTTGGTCGGGAAGGTGTCGGGCAAGAGGATCGAGAAGAGCACGATCAGCCCGAACATCAGGATCACCAGCCCATAGGTGGGGGCAAGGCGGGCCAGACGGCGGGGCAGGCTGAGACCGGCGAGTTCGTCGCGGGTCGGCTCGATGGCATTGGATTCAATGGAGGGCATGATGGCTCCGATCAGGCAGCTTCTGAGGCCGAGGCGGCCTGAATGAGGGATTGGGTGGAGAGTTGCGCGCCCGACAGCTCGGCCACCACCTGGCCCCGGCTGAACACCAGCGCGCGGTGACAGATATTGGCAATCTCTTCAAAATCGGTGGAGACGACCAGCACCCCCATCCCGCTCGACAAGGCATTGAACAGCAAGTGATAAATCTCGGCCTTGGCACCGACATCCACCCCCGCCGTCGGGTCTTCGGCAATCAGCAGGCGGCGCCCCGTGTCCAGCCAGCGCCCGACCACGACCTTTTGCTGATTGCCCCCCGAGAGGGCCTCGATCGGCAAGGACGGGTCATTCGGCGAGAGGCCGACGCGGCGGCCGAGCACCAAAGCGGCACCGGTCTCGCTCGCACGGCTGCGGAAGTTGAAGAGGTTCCGCCCGGCGGCGGTAGGGTTGAGAAAGGCGTTTTCCCGGATCGACAGCTGCGGCGCGATGCTCTCCACCACCCGGTCGCGGGCGACGAAACCGATGCCCGCCTGCATCGCCGTTTGCGCCGAGCGCAGATCGGGGCAGGCCCCTTCCAGCCGCACCTCACCCTGATGCGGCACGAGGCCGAACAGGCTGCGGCCCACATCCTCATGCCCGGCACCGCGCAAACCGACAAGGCCCAGGAGTTCTCCGCGCCGGATCGAGAGCGAGACCGGCCCGACCATCGGCGTTTTCAGATCGGTCAGCGTCAGGATGTCCCCGCCCGTCTGCACCTCCGGGCGTTCAATTTCGCGCGCTTTGCGGCCGACGATCAGGCTGACCAGATCCTCGGGCGAGGTGTGGCTGACATCGCGCATCCCCACCATCTGTCCGTCGCGCAGCACCGCCACGCGGTCGGCAATCTGAAAGATCTCATCCAGCCGGTGCGAAACATATATCATGCCAACGCCCTTTGCCTTCAGCGGGCGCAGGGCCGAGAACAGCCGCTCGACCTCATCGGCGGGCAGGCTGGCGGTCGGTTCGTCCAGCACCAGAAAATCACATTCCACCGCCAGCGCCCGCGCAATCGCCACCAGCGATTTCTCGGTACGGGTCAGGCTCGAGATGCGGGCGGTCGGCGCGAAATCGGCCTCGACCAAGGCCAGCGCGGCGCGGGCGCGCTCGTTCGTCGCTTCCCAATCGATCCGCCCGCCAAAGGGGCCGGGGCGGCGGGCATACCCCACGGCCAGCGCGATGTTTTCGGCCACCGACATCCATTCCACCAGACCGAGGTCCTGGTGGATGAAAGCCACCGATTGCTTTTGGCTGACCGAGCCCGCGACATGCGCATAGGGCACGCCGTCAATACAGACCTGACCGCTGTCGGGGCGATGGATGCCGCCCAAAGTCTTGATCAGCGTGGATTTGCCGGCGCCATTTTCGCCAAGCAGCGCCACAATCTCGCCGCGCTCGACGCGCAGTGAGACGCCGCGCAGCGCTTGTGTGCCGCCGAAGGATTTGACGATGCGGTCGAAGAACAGACCATCATTGGTCGCCATCGTTCCTCCCCTCCCCTGGATTCCCGTGGTGTTTTTGGTAGTTTTTCGTTACGTTATCGGTAACGTTATGAATGACAATCAGGCCAGTCCGGCCATAAGTCAAGATATTAGTTATCGATAACATTACGCCTCACAAACGGGCTTGAATCCCCTGAACTCTCCGGTAAGTTTCTGAAATGACGAAAAAAACAACCGCCGGACTGGAAGAGATTGCCCGCGCCGCCGGGGTCTCAAAAATGACCGTCAGCCGGGTGCTGCGCGGCGGCACCGGATTTTCCGAAGAAACCCGCGACAAGGTGCTGCGCGAAGTGGACCGGCTGCGCTATGTGCCGAATCGACTGGCGGCGGCCTTTGGCACCACCGGGGCGTCGACATTGGTGGGCGTCTGCGTGCCGCGCCTGACCTCGCGGCTGTTTGCCGAAGTGCTGGAAACCATCGACCACACCCTCTCGCGGCTGGGCTATCAGACGATGATCGGCAGCCACGATCAAAAACCGGAGGCCGAGGAGGAATGGCTGAAAAGCCTCGTCTCCTGGCGGCCCGCTGGGGTGATCCTGTCCTCGCGCGAGCACAGCCGGGCGACGCTGGAGCTGTTGCAATCGGCCGCGGTGCCGGTGGTGGAGATCTGGGATCTGAACACCCGGCCCATCGACCTCTCGGTCGGCTTCAGCCATGGAGATTGCGGCTTTGAGATGGGGCGCTTTCTGGTGGGGCGGGGGCGGCAGCGCATGGGCTTTGTCGGGGCGTTGGCCGGGGCGGGGACGCAGGGCCATGCGCGGCGCGAGGGTTTCGCCCGGGCCCTGGCCGAGGGCGGGCTGCGATTGGAGGAGAGCGAGATTTTGCACGACAGGCCCGGGTTTTACGCGGGCTATTACGGCACGGAAACCATCCTCTCGCGGCGGCCCGATCTCGATGCGCTCTATTTCCATGATGACGAGATGGCCATCGGCGGGCTGGCCTATTGCGCGGCTAAGGGCATCAATGTGCCGGGGCGGCTGGCGATTGCCGGATGGGGGGGGATGGAGGCCGCCTCGATCCTGCCGAAACGGCTGACGACGACGGTGGTGCCGACGATCAATCTGGGGAAAAGCGCCGCCGAATTGTTGGTGGCACGGCTGCGGGGCGAGCCTTGCGCCGATGTGACGCTGATTGCCACAAGGTTGGTGCCGGGCGCCACGGCCTGAGGCCGCAGCGCCCGCGCGGGGTTTAGTGATTGCCCCAGGGGCCATGATGCGCGCCCGGCGCATCGAACCGCTCAAACCCATGCGCGCCGAAAAAGTCACGCTGCGCCTGGATCATATTGGCGGTGGAACGCCCGGTGCGCATGATGTCGAAATAGGACAGCGCCGCCGCCAGTGCCGGCACCGGCAGACCCGAAGCCATGGCGAGCGACACCACCTTGCGCAGGGATCCATGGCTGGATTTCAGCAGCTCGGTGAAGAAAGGCGCGAACATCAGATTGCGCGCCGGATCCTCGGCCAAAGCAATCGACATGTCGTTCAGCATTGACGAGCGGATGATGCAGCCCTCGCGCCAGACATGCGCCACGGCGGGCAGGGGCAAATCCCAGCCAAAGGCCGGTTTGGCCGCGGCCAGCAGCGCAAAACCCTGCGTGTAACAGAGGATTTTCCCGGCGATCAGCGCGGATTCCAGATCCTCTCGGGTGATGGCGCCGGGGGCGATGTGCTGGGGCGCGGCCCCAAAGATCGCTTCGCCTTCTTTACGGGTGTCGAGCTGCGCCGACATGTTGCGCGCGGCCACGGCGGCCTCGATCACCGGGATCGGGGCCGAAAGGTGCTGTGCCTCAATCGCTGTCCAGCGACCGGTGCCCTTTTGACCCGCGCGGTCGAGGATCACATCCAGCATCGCCGCCCCGGTTTTCGGGTCTTCGGCGAGCGAAACCTTGGCCGAAATCTCGATCAGATAGGATTGCAACGGCCCGGCGTTCCACTGGTCAAAGGTGATGCCGCAATCGCTGGCATTCATCATCAAACCGTCGCGCATGACGCCATAAGCCTCGGCGATCATTTGCATATCGGCATATTCGATCCCGTTGTGCACGGTTTTCACGAAATGCCCGGCCCCGGCCTGACCCATATAGGTGGCGCAGGGCTGGCCTTCATATTTCGCGGAAATCGCCGAGAGCACCGGCTCGACCCGCGCCCAATCCGCCGCCTCGCCGCCGCCCATGATCGAAGGGCCATGCCGCGCGCCTTCTTCGCCGCCCGAGACGCCGATGCCGAGGAAGCGGGTGCCGCTCGCGGCAGCTTCGGCCGCGCGACGGTTGGTGTCGTGGAAATTGGCATTGCCCGCGTCGATGATCAGGTCATCGGCATCGAGCAGCGGGCGCAGCGCGGCGATCTGCTCATCAACGGCGGCACCTGCGGGCACCATCAGGATGATCGCGCGCGGCTTGGCAATCGCCGCGACCAGCGCGGGCAGGCTGTCGCAGGGCGTGATGCGCGGGGCCAGATCGTCCGCCTCGGCATGGAATTTCTGCGTCGTGGCCGTCGTGCGGTTGAAAACCGCGATCGGAAAGCCCTTTTCGGCGATGTTCAGGGCGAGCATCGCCCCCATGGTGCCAAGGCCGATCAGGCCGATGGTAGGTTGGGTCACGGGGTTTGCACTCCTTGGCAGTTCAGGTGGATGGAATAAAGGCTGGTGGTGGCGGTGATGAACATCACCGTTTTCGCGCGCCCGCCGAAGCAGAGGTTCGAGACCCGCTCGGGAACGAGGATCTTGCCGATCAGCTGGCCTTCGGGGGTGATGCAATGCACCCCGTCCTTGGCCGAAGACCAGATATTGCCCTGCCGGTCGAGGCGGAAGCCATCGGCGACACCGGGGTTGATGCTGTGAAACACCGCGCCGCCGGAGAGGCCGCCCGCCGCGCCCACCTCAAACATGCGGATATGCGTCGGGTCACCCTGATACATCCGCCCGGTATCGGCGACGTAAAGCCGGGTTTCGTCTGGCGAAAATGCCAATCCGTTCGGGCAGTTGAAATCGGTCAACACTGCGGTGATCTGCCCGGTGGCCGGGTCCACGCGGTAAACATTGCAGGGCAGTTCCTGCGTCGCGCGGAAGCCCTCATAATCGCTCATGATGCCGTAATGCGGGTCAGAGAACCAGATGCTGCCATCGGATTTTACCACCACATCATTGGGGGAATTCAATGGCTTGCCCTGATAGCTGTCGGCAATCACCGTCAGTGATCCGTTCAGCTCGGTCCGCGTGACCCGCCGCAGACCATGCTCGCAGGAGATCAGGCGGCCCTGGCGGTCTCGGGTATGGCCATTGGCAAAGTTTGACGGGCTGCGGTAGGTGCTGATCCCGGTTTCGGCATGCCAGCGCAGGATGCGGTTGTTCGGAATGTCCGAAAACAGCAGACAATCGGCATCGCCAAACCAGACCGGCCCCTCCACCCAGTCAAAGCCGGAGGCCAGACGTTTCACCGGCGCATTGCCCAGAATGAAGCGGTCAAAGGCCGGATCATAGCTCTCGAAAAAGGTCATTGGTGTTCCTCCCCGATTTTTGTTATCGATAACACATGCGCCGGTCAATTTGAAAGGACAAGTGACATGGACTTCGTGCAAACCCAGGCCATCCTGACACATCGGGCGGTGCTGGCCATGCTGAATGCGGCGGTGGCCGAGGCCGAGGCGATGGGGCAGCCGCAATGCGTGGTGATTGTCGACGCGAGCGGCGAGCTGCTGGGTGAGATCCGCATGACTGGCGCAAGGTTTCTGAGCCGGAAGTCGGCGCGGGCCAAGGCCTTGACCGCGGCCTCTATCGGGGCGCCGTCGCAGAACATTCCCGAGGCGGTACGCCCGGCGATCGCGGCGGCAAGCGGCGGCGCGGTGACAGGGCTGCAGGGTGGCTTGCCGATCCGCATTGGCGGCATGCTGCTGGGCGGGATCGGTGTCGGCTCGGGCAGCGGCGCGCAGGATGCGCAGGTGGCCGAGGCCGCGCTGCGCGCGGTTGGCGCCGATATGCCGACGTGAGGGAATGGCCCGGCTTGCGCCGGGCCGTTTGTTTTCGGCGCCAATGCCTTAGCTGAAGGTGATCTGTGCCTTCATGCTGAGCGTGCTGCGGTCCGAGGCGATCTTGAATGCCTCTTCCGCCTGCGCGAGCGGCAGCGTGTGGGTGATCAGCGGTTTCACATCGATCAGGCCGGATTTCATCAGCTCCACCGCCATGGCGAATTCCTGATGAAAACGGAAAGAACCGCGCAACTCCAACTCTTTGGAGGTGATCGCCATCATCGGCAGCGACATGTCGCCCCCGAGGCCAAGCTGCACGATCACCCCGCGCGGACGCAGGGCGGTGATGCCCGCGTTCAGCGCCGGGGCCGCGCCCGAGCATTCATAAAGCACATCAAACGTGCCCTTGTCCGCGCCATAAGCCGCCAGTTCCTCGGGATGCGTCATCGAGTTGATCACCCGGTCGGCACCGAGGCTTTTGGCAAATTCCAAGACCGAATCCGCAATGTCGACCATGACGATCTCGGCCGCGCCCGCACGCCGTGCGGCCAGCAGGCAGAGCGTGCCGATCGGACCCGCCCCGGTGATCAGCACCCGTTTGCCGAGCATCTCACCCGCGCGGCGGGTGGCGTGCAGACAGACCGAGAGCGGCTCTGCCATCGCGGCTTCGCCGGGGGTCAAACCATCGGCCACCACGCATTGGCTGTCCTCGACCACCAGCACTTCCCGGAACGCGCCCTGAATGTGGGGAAAAGGCATGGCCGAGCCATAGAAGCGCATGTTCAGGCATTCGTTCTGCAGCCCTTGCAGGCAGTATTTGCAGGCATTGCAAGGACGCGAAGGTGACACGGCAACCAGTTGACCAACCTTGAGGTTTTCGACGCCTGCACCCAATTTTGTCACATAGCCTGCGACCTCATGGCCCAGAACCATCGGCTGTTTCAGCCGCACCGCGCCAAAACCGCCATGGTTGTAATAGTGCAAATCCGAGCCGCAGACACCGCCGGTGGCCATGCGGATCTGCACCTGTCCGGCGCCGGGTTCTTCCACCGGCTGATCCTCGATCCGCAGGTCTTTCGCGGCATGGATCACGATGGCTTTCATCATCTCGGTCATCGGGTCATTCCCTCACAGCACCGGGGTCAGCAGCGGCTGACCGGCAAAATGCGCGGTCAGATTGTCGCGCACCAGTTTCCCCATCGCCTTGCGGGTCTCGAAGGTGCCCGAGGCGTGGTGCGGTTGCAGCAGCACATTGTCGAGCTTCAGGAAGCGCGGGTTCAGCGCCGGTTCCCCCTCAAACACGTCGAGCGCGGCGGAGCCCAGCGTTTTCGCCTCAAGCGCGGCCAGCAGCGCCTCTTCATCGATGTTGGAGGCGCGCGAGATGTTGATCACCATCCCCTCCGGCCCAAGCGCTTCGATGACCTCGCGGCCCACGATGTGCCGGGTGGCGGCGGAGGCCGCCAGCGTCACGAACAGGAAATCGACATTGCGGGCAAGCTCGACCGCATCGGCGACAAAGGTCCAGTCCGGCGCATAGTCTTTGGCAGAGACATCGGAATAAGAGATCTGCATGTCAAAGCCCGCCAGACGTTTGGCGACCTCAAAGCCGATCCGGCCCAGACCCAGCACACCGGCCCGGCGGCCATGCACGCGGTTTTTCAGCGGGTAAAGACCCTTGGCGGCCCAGGAGCCGTCTTTCACCCAGGCTTCGGCACCGATCATCCCACGCGAAAGGCAGAGCATCATCGCGACGCCCAGATCCGCGACATCGGCGGTCAGCACGTCCGGCGTGTTGGTGACGCGAATCCCGCGCTCGCGGCAGGCGGCCAGATCCACCGCGTCATAGCCCACGCCGTACACCGAGATCACCTCAAGCTTCGGCAAAGCCTCGATCATCGCGCGGTTGGCGCCCAGCTCGCCCCGGGTGGCGATGCCGCGGATATTGCCGCCAACCTCCGCCAGAAACGCCGCTTTATCCGCTGCTTCAAAATAGCGGTGCATGGTAAAAGCGGCATCGAGCGGCACTTGGTCCCATTCGGGGTAGGGGCCGACCTGAAGAATTTCAACTTTGCTCATCTGACGTGATTCCGTCCCTTGACTGCGGATGTTATCGATAACATAAACGGAGGTGACGGAAGATGTCGAGATGCAAAAGGAAGAATTGCCGTGGCGGATGGAATCGAACTGTTCAAGCTGACCGGAAAGCGCGCGCTGGTGACCGGCTCGTCGCAGGGCATCGGCTTTGCTTTGGCGCGGGGTCTGGCGGCGGCGGGCGCCGAGATTGTGCTGAACGGGCGCGATCTGGCGAAACTCGCGGCGGCGGCGGATGTGCTGCGCGGTGAGGGGGCCACGGTCTATACTTTGGCCTTTGACGCCACCGATCACGCGGCGGTGCGGGCGGCGGTGGACGGGTTTGAGGCCGAAACCGGCGCCATCGACATTCTGGTGAACAATGCCGGGATGCAGCACCGCACCCCGCTCGAGGATTTCCCGGCGGAAGCGTTTGAGCGCCTCTTGCGCACCAATATCTCCAGCGTGTTCAACGTGGGGCAGGCGGTCGCGCGGCATATGATTGCGCGCCACGCAGGCAAGATCATCAACATCGCCTCGGTGCAGACCGCGCTCGCGCGGCCGGGAATCGCGCCCTACACCGCCACCAAAGGCGCTGTGGGCAATCTGACCAAAGGCATGGCGACCGATTGGGCGAAATACGGGCTGCAGTGCAATGCCATCGCGCCGGGCTATTTCGACACGCCGCTGAACGCGGCGCTGGTGGCCGATGCCGATTTCTCGGCATGGCTGGAAAAACGCACCCCCGCCGGGCGCTGGGGCAATGTCGAGGAGCTGGTGGGGGCCTGCATCTTCCTCTCCTCGGCAGCTTCAAGTTTCGTCAACGGCCACACGCTTTACGTGGATGGCGGCATCACGGCTTCGCTATGATCCCGCGCCGTATGGTCCTGATGGGGGTTGCGGGCTGCGGCAAATCCTCGGTCGGGGCGGCTTTGGCGGCCCGGATCGGCGGCCGCTACCGCGACGGCGACGATCTGCACCCGCAGGCCAATATCGACAAGATGAGCCGGGGCGAGCCGCTGACCGATGCCGACCGCTGGCCCTGGCTCGATCTGGTCGGCGCGGCTTTGGCAGCACCCGAGAGGGTCTTGATCATCGGGTGTTCGGCCCTGCGCCGGGTCTACCGTGAACGGATCACGGCGGCGGCAGGCGCGCCGGTCACATTTTTACACCTGGCGGGCAGCCGCGCGGTGATCGAGGCGCGGATGTCAGCGCGGCAGGGGCATTTCATGCCCGTTGCGCTCTTGGACAGCCAGTTTGCCACGCTGGAGGTGCCGGGGCCGGAGGAGCGGGCCCTGAGTGTCAATATTGATCAGCCGATGGCGGATGTCGTCGCCTCGCTGGTCGCGCAATTGGAGGAATTGCCATGAGCCTGAAAGTCGCCCTGATCGGCGCCGGTGCGATGGGCGGGGCCATTGGCGCCCGTCTGGTGGAAACCGGCCAGCATCTGACGGTGTTTGACCTCGACAAAGCCAAGGTGGCCGAACTGGTGGCGCTTGGTGCCCATGCGGCGGAAACGGCGGCGGCCGCTGCCGCAGAGGCGGATTATGTGATCACCAGCCTGAATTCCCCCAAAGTGGTGCAGATCGCGGTCTTTGGCCCGGGTGGTGTTGCCGAAGGGGCAAAGCCTGGCACGCTGATCATCGACATGTCGTCGATCGACCCGGAATCAACCAAGGCGCTGGCGGCAGATGCGGCGGCCAAGGGGTTGCGTTGGGTTGACAGCCCGCTCTCCGGCGGTGCGCCGAAGGCGCTGATCGGACAGCTGACGCTGATGGCAGGGGGCGCGGCACAGGATGTCGCAGATGCGCATGAAGTGCTGCAACATGTCGCCAGCAACTACACCCATATGGGGCCGAGCGGCGCCGGGCAGACCACCAAACTGATCAATCAGGTGCTCTGCGGGCTGAACTTTCTGGCGGTGGCTGAGGCCACGCAACTGGCACTTGATGCCGGGGTGGATGCGGCGAAAATTCCGCTCGCCCTCAAAGGCGGGCGGGCCGACAGCGCAATCTTGCAGGAATATATGCCGCGCTATGTGACCAAGGATTACCGCCGCACGGGCCGCATCGACAATATGGTCAAGGATCTGAACGGCGCGCAGGATCTGGCGCGGCTGACCCATACGCCGATGCCGCTGACCGCGGTCTGCGCCGAAGTGCACCGTATGCTGACCGCCGCCGGATTGGGCGGCGAGGATCAGGCGGCGCTGATGGAATATTTCAAGGGACCCAACAAGGAGCTGTTCCAATGATTACCCGTTTTGCTTTGTTCGAAGGCAAGATCCACGAGGGCCAGACCGAGGCCTTCCGCAAGGCCATTCTGGAAGAGGTTCTGCCGAAATGGCAGGCTTTCCCGGGCGTTCTGGCCGTCCGCGTGAACTTTGCCGAGTTCCGCGACGAGGGCGCGCCGGAATTTCCGCTGATCCTCGCCATCAGCTATCCGGATCTGGCGGCGGTCAATACCGCGCTGGCCAGCCCGGTGCGCGCCGAAAGCAAGGAAGCCACGGAATCCGTGCTCGCGCGCTATTTCACCGGGCGGATCCATCACCACGTCACCCAGGCGAACGAGGTGGTTCTCTGACGCGATGCCTGGGGCGGGGCAGTGCGCTGCCCCGCCGTTGCCCGCAGCGCGGGCCACTTGCATTCCGGCGTGGGGCAGGGTGATACTCCGCGCCTGATAACGATACCAAAGGGGAGGCGGCACGTCATGGTCAAGACAGGCAAGTCAGCCACGATGAGCGATGTGGCCAAGCGTGCCGGAGTCTCGCCGATGACCGTGTCGCGGGCATTCAAGAGCGATGCCTCGGTCAATGCCGAAACCCGGGCGCGGATACTCGAAGCCGCCGAGGATCTGGGCTATATTCTCGACAGCACCGCCTCGAACCTGCGCTCGCAAAAGACCGGGTTTCTGGCGGTGACCATCCCCTCGATCAACAATGCCAACTTTGCCGAGACCGTGGGCGCGATGACCGCAGCGCTGCGCGACACCGGGTTGCAGGTGTTGCTGGGCTATACGAATTACGATGTGGATGAGGAGGAGCGGCTGATCGCGCAGCTTCTGGGCCGCCGCCCCGAGGCGATTGTGGTCACCGGCGGCACGCATACGCCGCGCACGCGCAAGCTCCTTGAAAACGCAGGGATTCCGGTGATCGAAACCTGGGATCTGCCCACGCATCCCATTGGCCATGTGGTGGGCTTTTCCAATGCCGAGGCCGCGCGGATGATGGTGCGGCATTTCGTGGCGCAGGGTTTTACCCGCCTTGGGTTCATCGGCGGCGACGCCAGCCGCGACACCCGGGGCCTTGACCGCCGTCAGGGTTTCTTTGACGAGCTGGCCAAGCTGGGGCTGGACACGGCGCGGCATGTGGCCTCCGGCCCGCCGCCGATCACCATGCGCGAAGGCGCGACCTGCATGGCGGAAATGCTGGAGCGCTGGCCGGATACGCAGGCAGTGATGTGCGTCTCGGACCCGGTGGCCTTTGGCGCGCTGACCGAATGCCAGCGGCGCGGCCTTTCGGTGCCGCAGCAGATGGCGATCGGCGGCTTTGGGGCCTATGATATTTCCGAACAATCGCTGCCCCGGATCACCACGGTCGATGTTTCGGCTGCCGAAATCGGCGTGCAGACCGCGCAGATGATCGAGGCATTGCTGCTGCGCGGGCCTGAGGCCGTGCCGATGCGCCATGTCATCACCCCCCGGATCCTCGCCCGCGAGACCAGCTAGCCCGTGTTGCCGATCAACAGTTCGAGCGGCGGCTGCCAGAGCGGTGCGGGGTCGGTGCCATCAATGCGCGCCAGGAGCACCCGCGCGGCCTCTTCGCCGATCCTGCGCCGGGGCACATCAACGGTGGTGAGCCGGGTCCGCACGGTCTGCTGCAGCCCCGTGCCATTGTATCCGGCCACGGCAATCTGATCCGGCACCGCGATTCCGGCGGCATGCAGATATTGCAGCCCCCCCAGCGCCATCGCGTCATTCAGGTAATAGATCGCCTGCAGATCCGGCCTGCGGGCCAAAAGCCGCGCGGTCAACAGGCGCCCGGTTTCGCCCTGACGCGGCAGATCATCGTCCAGCTCCGCCTCCACTGCGATACCCGCAAGCGCCAACGCCGCTGCAAAGCCCCGGTAGCGACGGGCGGCGCACAGGTCGCGATTGAGTTCCGCCCCGATATAGCCGATGCGGACCCGGCCCCGGCTGCGGAAATGTGTGGCCACCATTGCGCCTGCCTCACGGTGGGACGGGCCGATCGAGAGCGCAAAGGCAGGGTCTTCGGCATCCCAGATCTGCACGACAGGGCAGCCCCGCTGCGCGATCAGTTGCGGCAAGGCGGGCCCACGGGGAATGCCGCCGGTCAGGATCAGGCCCGCGGGCTGGATCGACAGCATCGTGCGCAGCAAATCCGCTTCAATCGCCACATCAAAGGACGATTCGCCGATGAATGTGTGAAACCCGCGAGGCCGCAAGACGCCCGCAATCCCGCTGAGCACTTCGGCAAAGACCGCATCCTTCAGCGAGGGGATCACCACCCCCACCATCCGGCTGACCTGCGAACTGAGCGCCCCCGCCAACGTGTTCGGCACATAGCCCAGACGCTCGGCCGCGGCGCGGACCCTGTCCTGCGTAGCCGTTGAAATGCTTCCGGTATTTCGCAAAACCTTGGATACGGTCATCGGGCTGACCCCCGCCGCCCGTGCCACATCGCTCAGGGTTGGCATGCGGGTCCCGCCCATGCCCCCCTCCTTTTCGCCCGCCGCATCCGTCACGGCATTCCCCCCTCAGATGCGCCGTCCGTCTGGCTAAAGACGGTTGACGTCTGGAAATGTTATCGTTACCACTATTGAAGGTTATCGCTAACCTCTCGCCGCGTCAAATCCGCATCCCTGTGATGCCCGTGGGGGGAGTGACCAAGGGAGGGGAGACTTTTGGGCAAGCTGACGCAAAAGATCTGGGACCTCATCGACGTGCTGATGGCATTGTTGATGGCGGCGATGATCATGCTGGTTTTTGTCAATGTGGCGCTGCGCTATGGCTTTTCCTCGGGCCTGCGCCCGGCGGTTGAATTGTCGCGGCTCGGCCTTGTCTGGGTGGTGATGCTGGGCGCGGTGACCACGCTGCGGCGCGGTGAACATCTGGCGGTCTCTGAGTTTTCCGAAGTGTTCTTTCCGCGGGCCCTGCCGGTGCTGCGCCGCGTGATCTGGGGCATCATCCTCGTTTCGGTGCTGATGCTGTTTTGGGGCGCGGCCAAGCAAACCCTTGCCAATTGGCACAATATTTCCGCGCTGACCGGACTGCCGACGGGGCTTTTGTACCTCGCCGGGGCGGTCTCGGGCGCGATGATGGCCTTTGTGGCCGTGGTGCGGATCGTCAACCCGACGGGCCTCGATCTGGGACTGGATGATACAGAATGACGCTGTTTCTTTTTCTTGGGGTGCTTCTGGTCAGCATCCTTCTGGGCCTGCCGGTGGCCTTTGCGCTCTTGCTCAGCGCCATGGCGCTCATGCTGCAGATGGACATGTTCAGCGCGGATATTCTGGCGCAATCGCTGATCAACGGCGTCGACAGTTTCCCGCTTCTGGCCATTCCCTTCTTCCTCGTGGCGGGCGAAGTGATGTCTGCGGGGGGCCTGTCGAAACGCATCGTGCGTCTGGCAATCAGCCTGGTCGGGCACCGCAAGGGCGGGCTGGGCTATGTGGCGATCTTCACCTCCGTGCTTCTGGCGGGGCTGTCCGGCTCGGCCGTGGCGGATGCAGCAGCGCTGGTCAGTATCCTCTATCCGATGATGAAAAAGGGCGGCTATCCCGAGGGCCATTCCATGGGCCTTCTGGCCGCAGGCGGCATCATCGCGCCGGTCATCCCGCCGTCGCTGGCGCTGATCCTGATGGGGGTTGCGGGGAATATTTCCATCGCCAAACTCTTCATCGGCGGCATCGTGCCGGGGCTGCTGATGGGTGTGGGCCTGATTGTGGTCTGGTCCTGGCTGGTGAAAGGCGAAGACCTCGAGGTGCATCCGAAAGCACCGATGTCCGAGCGTATGGCCGCGCTGAAGGACGGGTTCTGGGCGCTTTTGTTGCCGGTTATCATCATCGGCGGTATCCGGTTCGGCGTGTTCACCCCGACCGAGGCCGCGGTGGTGGCGGCGGTCTATGCGATCTTTGTCTCGACCGTGATTTACCGCGAACTCTCGTTTCAAAAGCTGGTGCGGACGCTGATCGTTTCGGCCCGCTCGACCGCGATGGTGATGTTCCTTGTCGGCTGCGCCATGGTGGCGGCCTGGCTGATCACCGTGGCGCAACTGCCGCAACAACTGGCTGAAATGCTGGGCGGACTGGTCGACAGCCCGAAACTGCTGATGGCCGTCATCATGCTGATCGTGCTGATGGTCGGCATGGTGATGGACCTCAGCCCGACCATTCTGATCCTGGTGCCGCTGTTCATGCCGGTGGTGAAACTGGCGGGGATCGACCCGGTCTATTTCGGGCTGATGTTCGTGATCAACTGTTCCATCGGCCTGATCACCCCGCCTGTTGGCACGGTGCTGAACGTGGTCTGTGGCGTCGGCCGCGTCCCGATGAGCGTGGCGGTGAAAGGGGTTTTGCCTTTCATCTGCGTCTACATCTTCCTGCTCGCCCTCTTCGTGGTGTTCCCCGACATCATCATCGCGCCGATGCAATTCCTGATCGGCTAACCCTCTAAAAACATACGTTATCTCTGGGAGGAGTCTCTATGAAAATGTTCCTGAAAGCCCTCGGCCTGGCCTCGGCGCTGGCGCTTGGCGCACATGGCGCGCTGGCGGAAACCACGCTGAAACTTGCCCATGCGGCACCGGACAGCGACCTGCAGCAGACGCTGGCGCTGTTCTTCAAGAAAGAAGTCGAAGCCCGCACCAATGGCGAGGTGAAGGTCAATATCTTCCCGCAGGGGCAGCTCGGCAATGACGGGCAAATGATTGACGGCGCGCGCTCGGGCATCGTCGACATCGTGATGTCGGGTCTGAACAACTTCACCGGCCTCGTGCCGCAGGCGGGCGCGTTTGAGCTGCCCTTCATGTTCCCCAACCGCGAAACCGCCTATAAGGTGCTGGACGGCGCGCCGGGTCAGAGCATCCTGAAAGATCTGGAAGGTTTTGGTCTGAAGGGCCTCGGCTATCCGGAAAACGGCTACCGCAACATCACCAACAACCGTGGCCCCATCAAAGAGC
Organism: Phaeovulum sp. W22_SRMD_FR3; assembly: GCF_052113705.1. NCBI lineage: Bacteria > Pseudomonadati > Pseudomonadota > Alphaproteobacteria > Rhodobacterales > Paracoccaceae > Phaeovulum > Phaeovulum sp. W22_SRMD_FR3. The sequence goes on from NZ_JBGQOG010000012.1 coordinate 35,026, forward strand.
CGTCGGATCTCGCCGGTCTGCAGATGCGGGTGAACAACTCGAAGGCGCTGAACGACATGTTCGCGTTGCTCGGTGCCAACCCGCAGCAGATCCCGGTGGCAGAGCTTTACAGCGCGCTCGAAACCGGCGTTGTCGACGCGCAGGATCACCCGATCGGCGTTGTGCTGTCGTTCAAATTCTACGAAGTGCAAAAGTACCTGTCGCTGAGCCAGCATGCCTATGCGACGCTGGCACTGGCGATGAACCTCGACAAATTCAACAGCCTGACCGCGGAAGAGCAGCAGATCATTCTGGACGTTTCCGCCGAGGCCGTGGCGATGCAACGTCAGCTGAGCGTCGCGAAGGAAGAAGAAATGCTGGCGGCGCTGGAAGCTGAGGGCATGGAAATCAACCAGGATGTCGACAGCGCTGCCTTCCAGGCTGCCGTCAAACCGGTCTGGGACGCGTTCATCGCAACCAACGGCGACACGCTGGTCAACGAAATCATGGAAGCCTCGAAGTAATCGCTTCCGAAAATCACTGAAAATCAGAAAAGGCGGGTCCGTTAGGGCCCGCCTTTTTTGGTGCGCGGGGCAGGGGGGGGGAAGGGCCAAGCATAATGGCAAAAGGGTGGTGCCGAACATGCAGCAAAGCCTCCGTGCCACGGTACGTTTTGGCCTCTTGCCCGCGCGCGCCACCGGGACGCAATGCCGGCGTATTTCACGGCTGCCCCGAGGCCGCAGGCATATTTCCCCTGCGTCAGGCGCTTCAGTGCAGGACACAAGCGACTCCTGTTCCGCCGTGATCATTCACGCACAGTCCGGAAAATACTGAGGCCGTTCGCCACCACAATAGATGCAACCTCTGGTGGCCCTGCGGTGCATGGGCATAGTCTGAAAGCCAATAGACTCACCCGGCGGAGACCTTGATGCGACCTTCCCTTTCTGGCGCAGGACTGTGGATTGCCTTGGGCCTTCTGGCCGGGTGCGGTGGCGGCGGTGGACCTGCCAATTTGCCGGACGGCAAGGATATCGAGACCACAAAGCCCATCGAGAGCTACACGACCAATCACAACGGCTATAGCCGGGTGCGGCTGGACAAATCCACCAGCGCCGATGCCGGGGTTATTGCGCAATTCGAAGACAGCAATCCCGCCGATCCCGCGGGCTACCGCAATTTGATTGCGCTCTCCGATGCCGCCTATGCGGGAAAAATGACCATTGAAGTGCTGGCGCAGGTCGCTGGTTCCGGGTCGGGCGAAAAGGTGACGCGGCTCTTGCGGCTGACGGCCGACCAAAACCCGTTTGAAAATGTCAGCGGCGGGGCTTTGGTCACGGCGGACGGCACTTTTCACTTTCGCGGGCAGAATTTTGTCTGGGTCGGGATCGATGGCAATCCCTTGCTAAGCGGCTCTGACAGCAACGGCCTCGTCGATATGGTGCTGGATTTTGGCGCAGAGACTGCCAGCATCAATTTGCGTACCGGTGTCAGCGGTGCTTCGGATGTCCGGACCGAGATTTCTGCCGAAAATCTGCCGTTCAACATCCGCACCGGCGCCTATGGCGGTGACATCACCGTGCAGGTCTGGGACCCGAACAGCAACGCCATTTTTGGCGCCGATGGCAGCCTGCGCGGCAATGTCGGCGGGTCTCCGACCTATGCCGACAATCATCACGGGATGACGACATCGGGCCTCTACACCGCCACCGGAACCGGCGGCGGCAGTGCCATTTCGGTGGATGGCGTGTTCTTCGGCACCGACCCCAATGTCCTTCCGTAACATTCGCGGCCTGGCACTGGCGCTGGGATTCGCCTGTCTGTCGGGCGGCATTGCGCAGGCAGATCCCGCCGCGCGCGCCGAAATGGCGGCGCGCGCGGGATCCGAGCGTTTGCGCCTTTTCTCGCTGGGCAAACTGCTCGATACCGGCGCGGCGCCGCGGGGTGCTGTGGTGCAGATGAAGCAAGATCTGATGCGGCAGGGCTATTACACCGATGCGCCGCAAGGGGGCCTGATCGCGGCACAGGGCTGGGCCAACGGCCTGTTTGGCTATGATGGCAACATCAACGGCGGCTCACTACATGATCGTTTCAACTTCGGTGGTCTGGTATTTGAAACCGATCCCGCCTACCGCGCCAAAGCCGGTGTGGTCGTCGGGCTGACCGCGGGTGGCCTCGCCCGCTACGCCTGGGACAACGGGCGCTATCTCGAGGCGCGGGCCGAGGCGGCGCTGGCGTGGTCGCCGCAGCATCAGATCGCCCACAGCAGCATTGACTACAGCCTGTGCACCCGTAACCACCTGACAGGATGGCAGTTCTTTGACCTCTGCCAGAGCGGGACCGCCGAGGAACGCGACTTGGGAAGCCGGCACTCCGCGCAGACCTCCGCCGCCCTGAGCCAGATCTTTGCGACCGCCACCGCCAATCACGAAATCGGTGCTGCCCTGGCCTCTGCCCGAGGGGAGAGCGGGCGGCAGACCTCGCTGACCCTCAGCTGGGCTGCGGTATGGGATCGCAGCGTGACGCGGCTTTCGCTGACCAAAGCGGCGCCGATCGACGATGAGATCGCGTTGAATTATCGGGTGAATGCGGGGGTCCAATGGCTCTGGCATCAGCGGCTGATCGGGGTGACCCTGTGGCACCAGCGGGCGGCGGGCGGCCGTTTCCTGGGCATGCCGCGCGCGGACCGCGCCCAAGGCATTGATCTCTCCTACGAGGTCAATCCGCTGCTGACGGTGCAACTGGGGGCGATGCGCAACCGCTCCACCGCCAGCTTTTTCAGCTATGATGACGTGAGCCTTTCCGTTCACTATGATGCAAAGCGCTGGTAACGCCTAATAGCTTGCCTCCAGCCCCGCGCGGCTTTCATCCGTCGCCAATTGATCATTCAACAGTTCAAACTGTGCCCGTGCCCGTGCCCGGTCGCCGCTGTTCAGATAGGAATAGCCGCGCAACATGGCCAGATCCCGGCGCAAATGGCCGGATATGCTCTCGAGCGCATCAAAATAGCCGATGGCCTTGCGGTACTGCCGCTTTTTAAAGGCCAGCACACCGCGCTGATCGAGGATGATGCTCTCGCTGTCCAGCCGCTGTTTCGGGGTGAAGTCGGTGGTGGCGGCCAATTGCGCCGCCTCCTCGGTCATGTTCATTTTCAGATAAGACAGCGCCATACCAAAGCGCGCATCGCGGCGGCTGGCACCGGACAAACGTGCTTGCGCCTGCTGAAACGCCGCAAGCGCCTCCATCGGCCGCTCAAGATCATAGGCGCACCAGCCCCGCTGGGCCAGACGTTCCGGAGCTTGGGTGCCCTCGGTCGCGCTCAGGCATTGCACCGGATCCCGGGGCACGGACCCGCGGGCAGCACGCGACGGCGCTGCCGCAGCCGGCGCAGACGCCGGTGCCGGAGCAGAGCCAGACGCCGGGGCAGAGGCGGGCGCCGGCCCGGCCGCAGCAGGCGCGCGTGCCGTCACATCCGGACGCGCCACGGGGCGGGGCAGGGGGCGCTCATCCGCCTGCGGCGGCGCCACGGCAATCGCCGCGGGAGCGGCCCCGCGGCCCGCCATCAGCCGGGCCTGCAAGGCGGCAAGATCCGCCGTTTGATCGGGGAACCGCGCCTCGGCCCGGGCAAACAGCCCCGCCATCTCATCAACCGAGGTGACGGTGTCCGATTTCTCCAGCGTGGCGATGATGTCGGGGAAGTTGGTGCAGGCCTCGATCACGGCAGAGTAGGTGCCCAGTGCCGCCGCCGTCGCCTGCTGCGCTTCTTGCGCTTTGGCGATCCGCCAGGCGTTGTTCACCCGGTCGCAGCGCAACAGCCCGTCGGTCGCACTGGCGATTTGCAACGCTTCGCTGGCATTCCCGGCATCGAGCGCGGAATCCAGTTTCAGCTGCCCCTCGGCAGTTTCCAGCAAGCGCAGCATTTCCGCAGGCGGCGTCCAGCCCGGATACTCCGCCTGTGTACTGGTGATGCTGCCGCGCGCCTCTTGTAACTGTCCCGCGGCGATCTGCCGGTAAATCGCATCAATTTCGGTCGAGGGCTGGGTGATGCTGAGCTTGCGCAGGTCCGTGGGCGGGGTCCAGCCCGGAAATTTGGCACGCAGGCGCCGCATCTCGGCATCGGCGGAATCCTGATCCTGCTGTTGCAGATAGAAGTTGAGCGCCTGCAGATCGGTGGCCGAAGGTGCCCCGGCCGTGGTGGTGATCTCGGATTGCGCCCGGACGCCCGCGGGCACAGCCAGGGCGACAGAGGTCAGGAGGGCGGACACAAGCAGATGTTTCATAGTGGCACGCATTGGGGATAATTTTCAGCTTGGGCGACAAGTGCCATCAGATGCAGCGTTGCCGGGTAATAGGGCTGGTCAATGGAAAATGCCGGAATTGCCGCCGCAGCGCTACCCGATTGTGCACAAGACACCAGAGCCGACAGGGCCCGGTAGCCCGGATGCGGGCTCCGTTCCAGCGGCGCGCCCGATTGTGGATCAAAAACCGTGACGGCACCGGCGCCGGGGGCGGCGTCCAGCGCGGCAACATAGCGGCGTGCGGGCGGAAACTGCGGATCGGCGGACCAGGCCGCAAACAGGGGTACGCGCAGCGACTCATACCCGGCATTGACCGAAAAGCCCTGCGGCGCAGGCTGCCATCCCGCCGCATCGACCATGATCCAGTCGGGCACAAGTTCGGTCTCGGCGATGGCGGCCATCAGCGCCCGCCCATCCTCGGCGGCACGGCTCAGCGCATCAACGCTGCTGGCGGCCGCCAGTTCTTCCATCGCCCGCGGCATGTAATACGAGGGGTTGATGACATACCCCCCGGCGATTTCAAAGCCCTTGGCCCCGGGCAGGAACAACTTTCTGCCGCTGCCATCAGGGTGTGCCACAATGCAGACCGATGCCAGATCGGTGGCGATCAGCCGCGCGCGTCTGCCCCAGTCCGGCCGGTCATGGCGCACCGCCATCGCGGAGAGCGCCCAGGCGTAGAACAAATCCCCGTCGCTGGCATTGTTGCGGTCGGGCACCCGCGGCATCTGGTCGTGACGCCACCGCCAGGCCAGCAGGGCATCGGGCCGCAGGGCCAGATTTTCCTCGCTCCATTGAAAAATCAGCTCAAATGCCGCCAGGTCGTCAAAGGCGGCGGCAAGACAGAGACCATATCCCTGCCCCTCGGAATGGCTGTCCGCGTTTTGCAAAGCATCCACCACCCGGCCCTCAGGCATCAGGCACAGGCCTTTCCAGGCCTGCCAGGCGGCTTGCAGCGGATGATCCGCCGGGATCGAGGCCGCCAGACCCCGGCCGACCTTGCCAAAGGCGGGCAATCCGTTGGCGGCGAAGGCACAGCCCGCACCAATCGAGGTCAGGAAACGGCGTCGGTTCATGAACGGCTCCCTGCACGGCGGGTGCCGAGCACAAACAAAAGCGCCGGGATCACGGAAAGCAGCGCGAAGAACAAGGTGAGGTTGGCAAAAATCACGGGCGACCATGAGGCGTAATTGCCAAGAACGGCGCGAATATTGCTGATCGAAAGCGGTTCCAACAGCTGCGGGCGCCGCCGCGCTGACCAGGTGACCCATTCGCCGTCCGCTTGCAGGATCGCGGCCTGCCCATGCACCTCGCCGCGCCCGGTGCGGCGGAACTTGTCAACCTGCAGGGCCAGATCGGTCATCGAAATATCCGGCCCGGCGATCAGCCAGATGTCATCAGGGTCCGTGGGGTCGAGTTGCAAGAGCATTGCCGAGCCGGTTTTGCCCACGAGCCAGCCCGGCAGGCTGACGGTGGCCGGAAAGGCAATGTCGCGGACACCGCCAACCGAGTTGAACACCACGCCGTCCTTGGCAAAAAATCCGCGCAGATTGTCCCACAATGTTGGCGTGGGTTTGCTGGGGCTTGGCAGATCCGCGCCGGTCGCATCCGCCAGCGCAAAGGCCGTCGCCTCGGGCATCTCGGGTTCAGCGGGCAGGACAACGGGAAACTGAGCGGCCGGATAGACGGCATTTTGCAGCATGCGGCGGGACACACCGGTGCCGCCGGTTGGCACCAGCCCAACGCCATCCAGCCCGACCACATGCAGCTTTGACGGCGCGCCATCGGTAATCAGCGGGCGCAGCAATGCCCCAAAAGCGATGAGAGCATCGTCGCCATTGCCGGGACTTGCAATCTCCGCAGGGATCTCCACGTCATCGCCACCGAGCCGCGCCAGGCTGCGCCACATGTCGGTTTGGATCATCTTGGGCGAGGGCGGCACCGTCATATTCGTATCGCCCAGCACCACCAGCATATCGGTGTTCCGCGGTGTGCAGGGCAGATCGGCCGGATCTCCGGGGATCGACATCTCATAGGTCAGCGTGTTGATGCCGGGGTTCAGGCGATTGGCGCGGAAGGTGATGTCCAGCGGCGGCAGCACCTTGCCGCCATCCCGGTCCAGCGGCAGCAAGCGCACCGTCTGCCCGTTCACCTTGAAGAGCAGCAACGCGCCTTTCGGCAGATCCGCCGAATGGCCATAATGCAGCGTGAACCTCACCTTTTGCGACGCCAGCAGCAGCCAGTCTTCGGGCAACAGGAAACTCACATCCTGGCGGAAATAATGCGTGTTGCCGCGGATCAGCTTGAAGCCCAATTGCTCTTGCGAGATTTGCTGGCCAGGAACCACCCGCGGGATGCCCCAACCGTCGGCCTGCTGCGGCAAGAGCTTGGTCAGATCGGGCAACCGTGCACCGGCATATTCGATTTGCAGGGTGATCGTGCCCTCGGCGCCGCGGCGAAAACTCGCCATCGGGCTGTCCGAGGCCACCAGCGCGATCTGCGCCTTCGGCGCGGGGCCCCGGCGCATCTGATAAAACGGCACTTCCCGGATCTTTGGCAGCCCCCCCAGCGCGCCAATCATCCAATGCGCGACATCGCGGATGGTTTCGGTACCGGCGCTGCCATCGGTCAGCAGGTCAAGACTGCCGGTTTCCGCGACTTGCGACTGCATCGCCGCCATGAAGGACTCGGCGTTCAGCGGCATTTGCGCCGGATCGGTCATGATGCCGCTGTTGCGCAGGTCAATCTCGGTCCAGACCGCAAAGGAGGCTTCCGGGCCACAGTAAATGCGGTGGGGCTGGGTGACGGTGATGCTGACAAGGTTGTCGCCATGCCGCAACCCGAGGCCGGGAATGGTTTTCCGGGCGAAATCACCGAAATTGTCCAGTCGGATCCCCGGCGCGTCGATGCCATTGATCGAGACCCGCAACGCGGCATTGTCCGGCAAGACATTGACGCTCGAGCGCAAGGACAGCAGCAGATTGTCGGGCAGGGCGGCCGTTCCGGGAATGGTCAGCACAAAATCAGCGCTGGCATTCTCACCGCTCAGACGGAAATGCCCGGGCTCGGGCATGCTGCCGCCGATTTGCACCGTGCTCGGCACCGGCCGCGCGGCGGGCACCAAGGTCATCAGCCATTCCTGCCTCGGGTCGGCGGCTTCTGTGACCGGCGTATCACCATGCACCCGATAGGAAAATCCGGTCTCCGCCTCAGAAGCCCCGGAGGGCGTCGCGGGAATCTCGATCTGCGGCACATTCGCCTCAGGCGCTGCGGCCGATGCCCCGGGAGAGGCCGGTGCTGGGACGGGCGTTGCCGGGACGGGCATCGCGCTGTCGGCGGGGAACTGCGGTGTTCCAAGCGCGGGGGGCAGCTCGATCTCGATCTGCGGTGCGTCGCCCGGGGTTTGCGCCACCAATGGTGTCGCACTGCCCAGCATCAGCACAAGCGAAACGGCACAGCGCAAACGGTTCATCGCACATCCCCCGTCGGCAAAGCGGCACCCGCGCGCAGGGCAACCTCGGCCACGTGCGGATCTTCCTCAAAATGCGCCTCAAAGGCCATCATGCTTTCGAGTTTGCCCGCCTGATTGTCCCGCAGTGCCAGCCGGTAACGGCGGCCCGGTTCGCGCATCAGACTGAGCACATTCGACGGCAAGGAGGTAAGGCTGAGCCAGAAAACATACCCGAGCCCGGCCACGAGACCTTTCTTCACATGCGTCCGCTGCCGGTGGTTTTGCCAGATGTCACTCGAGCCAAAGATCAGATAGACCATCGCCTCGCGCGCCTCGCGGGATTGCTCCGCCATGAAACTCAACCGCATGACCGGCCCTTCGGTGCTGTCTGCCACCGTGCGCACCACTGCCTTGATCGGCCGCTCCAGATGCGGGGCTGTCGGGAAAATCGGACGCAGCGCGATCTCCTGACCTTCGGTAAAGCGTTGCAACACCGAGGCCCCGGCCAGCTCATCGACAATGCAGATCCGCGCGCCCTTGACCGAGGCATTCAACACCTCGCCGCGCAGGGGCATGTTGGGCTGATTGGCCAGGGTCAGCGTGGTGGCAACCTGCATGTCCGCGCGCGGATAGAGGCGGCGTTGCTGGCGCTCAAACACCGCGCTGAACGACAGCGAGGTCAGCAAGAGGTTCAACACCGACCAAATCCCGACCACGCCCAGAACGCTGCGGTCCCCCGGAAAGGCAAACCAGCGGATGATCAGCGCCGCAACACCCGCCAGCATGAGCAAGAACAGGAAGAACAACGGCTTGTAGATGGGCGACATGAAGTTTTCGGTCAGGTTCTCATCCTTGGCCGTCACATTGAACGTGGCCCCCCGCGGCCGGAACACGGTGCGGATGATCGCGGTGAGCAAATAGGGCGCCTGCGCAACTTCATAGACTTCTGAAATCAGCGGCCATCGGTAGCGGGCAAACAGCGCGTTCTGGATCAGGAAGCTGACCATCATATAGCTCAGCGTATAGACCCAGGCATCGCGCAGGGTGGAGACGAAGATTTCGACACCAAAGAACAAATAGCTGAGCGGCGCGATCAGATAGGTCAGCCGCACCAGCGGAAACAGCCAGAAGGACATCGAATTGAAGTAGCACAGCCGCTGCAACAGCGTCAGCCCCGAGCGGAACAGGGGGTTCTTCAGCATCATCATCTGCATCATCCCCGACGCCCAGCGGCCCCGCTGCTGGATGAACGAGGCGAATGTCTCCGGCTGCAGCCCGGCGACCATCGCGCGGTCCAGATAGAGGCTGCGCCAGCCCTGAGAGTGGATCTCGAGCGCGGTCTCGGCATCCTCGGTGATGGTCTCCCCCGCGAAACCGCCAACACTGTCGAGCGCCTTGCGCCGCAGCACCGCCGCCGAGCCGCAAAAGAAGGCGCCGCCCCAGCGGTCCAGCCCGCGGTGGATCATGCTGTAGAACATCTCGTTCTCGGGGGGGCAGGTCAGTCCCAGGTTGCGCTCGATCGGATCGCGGTTGATGAAAAAATGCGGCGTTTGCACCAGGAAAAGCTTGGGGTCCTGCACGAAATAGCCAACGGTCCGCACCAGAAAATCCGGGGTGGGGACGTGGTCCGCGTCAAAGACCGCCACCAGATCGCCTTTGACCAACTTCAGCGCGGCGCTCATGTTGCCCGCTTTGGCGTGCTCGTTGCGGGCCCGGGTCGAATAGACCACCCCCAGCTCGGCACAAAGCTGCTGCAGGGCCGCCCGCCGCGCCCGCGCCTGCGCGGCCAGTTGCGGATCCGCGGCATTGCAGCGCTGATCGGTGCCGCCGTCATCGCAGAGCACGATCGTGCGCTTATCCGCCGGATAAACCATGTTTTTCGCGGCGGTCAGCGTTACGGTCAGCATGTCGATCGGCTCGTTATAGGAGGGCACAAGCACATCGACACTGGGCAGGTCATCGGTATCCACCCGCGGCGGCATGGTCCGTGCGGTCGGGTCTGCGGTGATCACCGCATTCAGGAAAAAGACCATGATCGAATAGGTTTCGACCAGGAACAGAAACAGGCCCATGGCATAGGAAGGCGTCAGCCCCGGCGGCGGCAAGGTCTCGGTCAGGCGCCAGATCCAGTACCGCAGGACAATGACGCTGCCGATCGACATCAGCGTGAAGCGGGCGACGGTGTTCTGCGCAAAGGGTTTGAGAAGGATGACCAGCACCACGGCGGCCAGACCCAATGTCCCCTGTGCCGCCGTGGACGACGGCACGGATGCCACCAGCAAGATCGGCGCCATCAGCACGAACCACGCCAACAGCAGCCCATATCCGCCGAAATGTTCCCTTTTCATACAGTCACCTTTTACCACCCGTCCGGCACGACCGCAGGATGCGGGCGCGGAAAATACGTTCTACGGGGTTGGTCCCGCAAGCGGGGACAACATCTGGATCGTTCCCCGCAACGGCGACGCCCCGATGGCGGCATCGCTGAGCAGCGTCTCGGCCATGATCGGCCTCAGGGCCATTTCCGCGGTGCCGTTCACGCAGTTGCGCAACAGGATGTCCAGCGCCGAGGCCCCCCGGGGCAATTGCCGCACCCCGTCATCGAGCCGCCGCAGCGCCAGCACACAGACGCGGCTGTCCCCCCGGCGTTCCTCGGCCCACAGATAGGTGCCGATGTCATCCTCGCCACTCAGCAGATCGCCGGGACGGAGCTGCTCAAACGGCGCAGGCAACCCGCCCACGGCCGCGATGAAATCCTCATAGCGCAGCCGCCCCGCGGAGCGGCCATCAAAGGCTTCGGCGCGCAAGGCCATGAAATTGTCACCTGCCATCGCCGTTTCATTGCGCAGGCCGATCCGTTGTTCGACCGACTGGCTCAGCTGCCGCTCCACCACCAGCGTCGGATGCCGCACCGGCACCCAGGCCTGCGACACGGCGACCGCGGTGAACGGGGTCACCTGATCGGTTTCAAGGGCCGCGCGCATCAGCGGAGCCGGCACCAGTTCGCAGGCAGAAACGGTGATAACCGAGATCAACAGTCCCAGCAGGCGCAATCTGGCGCCAAACGCATGAAGAAAGTGAGTGCGTGGCAATGACATATTTTTTCCTGCATCCTGATCAGAGGATATAGTGTTGACCCGTCAGTTCAAATGACAAACGCCGCGTCTATGGCAAAACCTTCTGGGCGGTGACGCCAATATGACACGTCTTGATCAATATCTTGTGTTCCCACCTGCCGACCTACGGTCAATGCTGTAAAATGAAGCATCCGCCGAAGCTGTCGGCATCGCTGAAATCCATGCCTGACGCGGGCCTGGAGCCTTGGGCCTGCGGGCGGCGATGCGCGCCCGACTTGAACCCTTTGCACCCCGGCGGCCTTTGCCCCTCCCGCCCCGTGGAACCCGCCCCCGGTGTCGGCCGGCCCCATGACCTGAGCAGGGGGGACTGGTGCAGCTCTTCTCATCCGCTGCGGTTTCGGCGCAAACTGGCCGCGCGCAGGGCAAAGGATTCGGCATGTATTATCTGGGAATTGACGGCGGCGGCAGCGGCTGCCGGGCCTGCCTGACGGATGCCACCGGGCGGCCGCTGGGCCAGGCAGAGGCAGGCCCCGCCAATATCGCAAGCCATCCCGCCGGTGCCCAGGAAAATCTGACCAGGGTCGCCCAGGCGGCCCTGTCGGGGCACTGTCCGCCGCACGAGGTCTGCGCCGTTTTCGGCGTCGCCGGGGCCAATATTCCGGGCGCCGCAGAAGCCACCCACGCGGCCCTGTCGGCGGCGCTGCCCTTCGCCCGCCTCGCGGTGGTTTCGGATGTCTCTACCGCGCTCACCGGCGCCTTGGGCATGCGCGACGGCATTCTGGCGGCGCTAGGAACCGGGTCGGTCTTTGCCAGTCAGCGCGCGGGCCGGGTGCGGCAGATCGGAGGCTGGGGCTTTTTGCTGGGCGATGAGGGGTCGGGCGCCTGGATGGGCCGTCTTGCGTTGATGCAAGCGCTGCGCGCCCTTGATGGCCATACGCCGCAGACGCCGCTGTTGCAGCGGTTGCTGCACGATTTTCAGGGGGGCGCGGGCATCGTGGAATTTGCCCGCCATGCCGCGCCCGCCGCGATTGCAGCCCTTGTGCCGCAGATTTGCGCGGCACATGCGGAAGATGACCCGGCGGCCGGAAAGATCCTCATGGCGGCGGCGGCCGAAGTGTCGACGAGCATCGGTCTGTTGCAGACCGGACCTGTCCCGCTGCCCGTGGTCCTTACCGGAGGGCTGGCACCGATCTTTCCGGCACTGCTGAAGGAGACATGGCAGATCTTGCCATCACAGGGCAGCGCTCTTGATGGCGCTGTGGCACAGGCACGCGCTCTGGCCGGGGGATAAGGTCGGGAAGCCCGCTGAAGGCTACCCTGTCCGGGAACAGGTTCCGGCTCGGGCACCAGCGCTCAGAGTGCCGCCTGCCCGCGCTCTATCTCGGCCAGCGGGGCAATCAGCTGCATCTGAAAACCTTCGGGCAGATATTGCAGCGTGACCTCGCCCTCAAATTCAGCGGGCAATGCCTCCTCGATCAGGAAGCTGCCAAACCCACGCCGTTCGGGCGCATGCACGGTCGGTCCGCCACGCTCTGACCAATGAAGCTTGAAATCCGCCTCCGCCGGACAGAGACTCCAGCGCACCTCCAGCTCTCCCCCCGGCACGCTCAACGCCCCGTATTTCGCGGCATTGGTCGCCAGTTCATGTACCGCCATCGCCAGCGAAACCACCTGTCCGCGCCCCAGCGCAATCTCGGGCCCGCCGCTGCGGATGGCCCCGACGTTTTGGCGAAACGGCTCCAGCGCGCCTTCAACCACCTGCCCGATGCTGGCGGAAACGTCAAAACTGCTGGCGAGGATGTTTTGCGCCTTGTTCAGCGAGGAGAGACGGCTCTGGATCTTGATATGCGCCTCTTCCAGCGAGGCCGCATTGCGGTGGGTCTGGCTGACCAATGCGGAAATCAGCGCGAAAGTATTGCGCGAGCGATGCATCAGCTCATGGTTGCGCAAATCAATGGCTTCCTTGGCCTTAACGGTATTGGTGGTCTCAATCACCGTGTCGATCATGCCCACGACTTTGCCGGTCTCGTCCCGTACGGGGCTGTAGCAAAAGGTGAAATGCGCCAGTTCCGCATGGCCGTGTCGTTCCAGCCGCAGCGGGAAATCCTCGATAAAGGTGGCCTCGCCCGCCATCGCCCGCGCGCTGATCGGGCCAATTTCGCTCCAGGCTTCTGCCCAGATGGTTTGAAAGCTCTGGCCCAGACAAAAATGCTTGTTGCCCAGAATGGGCACGAAAGCATCATTATAGATGCTGATCAGATCCTCTCCCCAGCACAGACATTTGGGAAAGGCTGAATTTATGATCGTGCTGACGGTGATTTTCAGCGCGGCACCCCAGCCTTCAATCGGCCCGAGAGATGTTTTGCCCCAGTCGAATGCAGCAATGGCAGCGCCCATCTGACCGCCACCCTCCAAAAAACGATGCGCCCCGTCGGACATCTTTTCGTCCCTCTTGGGCTCCGCCAAGCAGCAGCCCGTGACCGATATTCATTCCGTATAGCTGCCATCAAATCGGGGAGCGGGCCAGAGAAATTAACACGCCCGACGCAATCTACTCTACGGCCTGAGTGGCTTATCCGGCGCCCGAAAAAACGCCTAGATTCCCGCAGATTGTGCCGCAGGATCCTCGTGCCGGCTGATCGCCTGGCGAAGCGCTTTTTCCAGCACCTGCGCAGTGAACGGCTTTTCGATGATCACGGCGGGCATGTCCTGCGGCAGCGAGGCACTGTGATAGCCCGTGGCAAAGACAATCGGCACCCCTTGGGCGATCAAATCCTTGCCCAGACCAAAGGACGTCCGGCCATGACTGACGTTGATGTCAAGCAAGGCGAGGTCGGGCACGCCGTCCGCCAGTTTCCGCTCTGCCATTTTCAATGAGTAAGCCATTGAAATATTGGAGAATCCTAAGTCTTTCAGAACTTCTACGGTTTCCATCGCAATGATGGCCTCATCTTCAAGGTAGAGGATCCGCATGTCTGAGGGGGTCCACGTCACTATCGTAATCCACTTCGGTCGCTGTATTCCAAGGTAAGGTGATAACGACACTCAGACCTTCTGGTTCCCAAAAAGATTCAAATTCCCCCTCCAGCGTGCCCTCAATCATCGATCCGATCAACTGCGTGCCAAAACCTTCGTGGGTGGGCGGGGTGGTGGCGGGGCCGCCGGTCTCTTTCCAGCGCAGCACAAACTGCTCGCCGTCGCCTTCGTCGATGCGCGACCAGCGCACCGAAACATGGCCATCGGGCACCGAAAAGGCGCCGTATTTTGCGGCATTGGTCGCCAGCTCATGCACCGCCATCCCGATTGCCAAGGTCGAGCGCGCGTTCAGCCGCAGGGCAGGGCCCCGCAGCGCCACACGGTCCTCGCCGTAGATGCCCGAGAGCTCGGGCTGCAGCACGTCGATCAATGCCGTTGAGGACCAGTTTTCCGCCGTCAGGAGGTTGTGCGTATGGGCGAGCGCGCGGATCCGCTGCGCCAGCGTGTTCAGGATTTCGGAGCTGTCCCCCTTGTCGCGCTGCGCCCGGTTCACCAGGGCAATCACATTCGAGAGCATGTTCTTCACACGGTGCTGCAGCTCGCGCATGATGCGCCGCAGATCCGCCTGCAGCCCGAGCAAACGCGTCACATCGACCACGTTGAAGCCCACGGCGCTGACGCCACCGTCATGGCGCACCGGATACCAGTCGATGTCCCAGATCTGCGCCTTGTCGGGGTCTTCGCGGTCGATGCTGCGAATGCGCTGATGCAGGAGCGGCTGACCGCTTTCGAGCACCGATTGCACCGATTGGGTCGCCGCGACGCCAAGCCCCGGAAGCGCCTCCTCCAGACGCCGCCCGAGCACGGCTTCGGGTGCCAAACCGCTCAGTTCGGCCAGACGGGCATTCACCCGCAGGAAGCGCCCGTTTGCGTCCAGCAAACCCATCGCGACCGGGCTGCCGCGGTAAATCTCTTCGATTTCGGCCGCATTGGCCCGCGCGTCGCTCAGGGCCACTTCGGCCGCCCGCGCGTAATTGGCCACCGCGCTGACGTCAAAGATCGAAAACACCACGCCCGCCGCAGCGCGGTTCGCCGTGCGGTAGACCGCAAAGCGCACCATGACTTCGGCGCTGCTGCCATCAATGGCCTTCAGCGTCATCTCTTCGGATGTGCCGGTCTGGATCACCCGCTCGCAGGCCTTGATCAGCGTCGCCATGTCCAGCCGCGAGCCGATATCGGCCAGATTTCGACCCCGGTCCTGATCGATAAAGCGGAACCAGTTGACGCATTCGGTGGTGAAATTGCGCACCTTCAGATCGAGATCGAGGAAGACCGTGGCGATCTGCGTCGAATCCATGAAGTTTTCCAGATCGGCATTCACTTCCGCCAATTCGCGCAGCTTGCCCTGTAATTCCTCATTCGTGGTCGAGAGCTCTTCATTCGCCGATTGCAGCTCCTCGTTCATCGACATCATTTCCTCGTTCGAGCTTTTCAGCTCTTCATTCGAGGTTTCCAGCTCTTCGACGGTCGAGCGGATGGTCTGGCGCGCCTGATCCAGCTCGGTTTCCAAATGTGCGACATAGGCCTCATCCTGCTTGGTCAACAGCGGCGCTTCCGGCCCCGCGGCGCGGTCGAGCGGCGAGAATGTGATCACCCGTTGCCCGTCAGGCAAACATTCCCCCGCCAGCATCAGCCGGGCCGGCAGGTCAGCGCCGGCCGGGGATTGCACCTCGAGACGGCGCAGACTGCCGTCAGACAGCGCCAGCCCGGTCAGCAGGCGGCGCAGCGGCGCGCTGAGGTCCGGCAGGATCATGTCGCGCACATGCAGGCTTGTCTGGCCCCGCTGCGGTTGCAGATAGGTTTCCGCGCCCGGACCCACATGCATCACCGTTTCGCTTTCGGTGAGCAGGAGGTAGGGCTGCGTGTGATGCGCGAGCAGCACCGCCGCCACCGGCAAGGAAACATCAAGCGGCACCGGCAGCGATTGCGGCGCCGGATCGCGGGTGAAACTGCCCGCGGTCAGGCCGCCACGCGGCAAGGACAAGGCCCGCGCGCTGGCCCGGTCGCGCTGAAACAGCCGGTTTTCGGCATTGATCGGGCGGAACGGATCGCCTTCCATCCGGGCGGATTCCGATGGCCCCAGCAAGAGCCAGCCACCCGGCCGCAGCGCATAGTGGAAAATCCCCAACGCCTGATCCTGAAGGGCTTCATCAAAATAGATCAGCAAATTCCGACAACTGATCAGGTCAAGCTTTGCGAAGGGCGGATCCTTGATCAGGCTCTGGTTGGAAAAGCGCACCGCGTCCCGCAGTTCAGCGCGCACCTCATAGCCCTGGGTCGTGGGGCTGAAATACCGCTCGAGCAGGTCCGCCGGGATTTCGCTGGCAATGGTGTTGGGATAGAGACCGCGGCGCGCCACGGCGAGGGCATCTTCGTCAATATCGGTGCCGAAAATCGCCATTTTGCAATGCAGATTCTGCCGGGTCATCTCCTGATCAAACAGCATCGCCAGCGAATAGGCCTCTTGCCCGGTCGAGCAGCCTGCCACCCAGATGCGCAATTCATCCTCTGGATCGCGCCCCTCCAGCATGGCGGGCACCACCTCGCGCCGCAGGCTTTCAAAGGCGCCGGGGTCGCGGAAGAAGCGGGTGACGTTGATCAGCAGGTTGTTGAGCAGCTTTTCCGCCTCGCCCTGATCCTGCACCAACAGCCGCAGATATTCCTGCGGATCGCCAATCCCCAGCACCGACATCCGCAGCGCCACCCGGCGGCGGATGGTTCCGGGTTTGTAGCCCGAGAAATCATGTCCCAGACGATGGCGCAGAGTGCGGGCGAGTTTGGTGACAAAGGTCGGATCTTCGGCGAGGACCGGCGCGACACTTTGCGAGCGGTCGTGAAAATCGCGCAGCACCGGCATCATCTCGGCAGCCGGGAGCACCATATCCACCGCGCCCGCCGCGAGGGCGGCACGGGGCATGCCGTCATATTTGGCGTCGCGAGGCTCTTGCGCGAAGACCAGACCACCTGCCGCCTTGATCGAGCGCACGCCGAGGCTGCCGTCACTGCCGGTGCCCGACAGGATGATTGCCGCCGAGCGGGGCCCGTGTTCGCGGGCCAAAGCTTCGAGAAAATCATCAATGGGGCGGCGCAGGCCCCGCGGCTCCTCAAACGGCACAAGGCGCAGCTGCAGCCCCTCAAGGTCGAGACCATAGGCGGGGGGGATCAGATAGACCTGACCTTTTTCGACCCGCATGCCATCGGTGATCACCTGCACGGGCAGGGAACTGTGACGGCCCAGCAGCTCCGGCAACAGGCTTTGATGGTCAGGATCGAGGTGCTGCACCAGGATCAGCGCAAAATCATCGGCCGGATTCAGGCTCGCCAACAGCGTCTGGAAGGCCTCCAGCCCGCCCGCAGAAGCACCCACGCCCAGCAGGACAAACGCGCCGTCGCCTTTGGGGTCGGTATCGGGGGCCATGGGGGAGGTCGGGTCAGCCATGTGTCAATCTTTCGGAAGTCTGTGCAGTTCGCTATCATCGGCCTGTCGGCGCAAAAGCAAGAAAAGCATCACCATGCCATCAGAGAAGATCCGATCCATTTTCCGCCGCTCCCCCATCGCGTTGAGCCTTGTCGATTTACAGGCCGCCGACCAGCCGCTGATCCTGATCAATGCGGCTTTCACCGCCTTGACCGGCTATGAGGCCAGCGAGATTATCGGCCGCAACTGTCGCTTTTTGGGGCGGCCGGACGAAAATTTCAATAGCCGCGCCGAACTGCGTGCCGCCACGCATGCGGGACAGGAGGTGCAGGTCGTGCTCAGGAACTACCGCAAGGACGGTTCCAGATTTGACAATCTGTTGATTCTGCATCCGGTCGGCGGCAGCGGACCGGGCACCCCGCATATGCTGGGCACCCAGTTCGCGATGCGGCAATCGCCTGACGTCACCGGCCGCGCCGAACGCCATCTGAGCTTGTTTCTGACGGCGCTGGACGAGATGGACCAACGCGCCGAGCGGCTGATCATGTCGCAACGCCGCCAGATCGCCGAGACCACCGCGCAACTTTTGCGCGGCTGGTCGCCCAAGCCCTGAGGTGAGCACCGGCTGCATTCAGTTCAGCCGGGCCGCTCCGCGCGGGCCTGCGATCAGCCAGATCACCAGACCCAGAACCGGCAGGATCAGGATCAGCAGGGACCAGCCGACCTTCGCGCCGGTGCTTGCCGAAGAATTGACGACCGAAACGATCGCCCAAATGTCGAGTGCCAGGATGAGCAGGCCCCAAAGCCCCGAAAGTCCGAACATATTGAACTGCATCTTTTTATCCTTTGCATAGCTGTCAGCGAAAGAACGCGATGCTGGCGCGCGGGGTTCCACGCCGGTTGCGGAATTTACGGCACCGCAACGACAGGCCGGGGGAGCCACAAGCGTCGGCGCCGCGCCCCCCGGAGACGCCCCGCAAGCGCCCAGAGGCGCCCCAATGGCGCAACGTGAAAAACCGGCCCCGCGACACTGCGCGGGGCCGGTGATCTCTTCTCATGTGGCACTGTCAGTTGCGTGCCACGGGTTTAATGTATCAGCCTTCGTATTCCGGCATGGCTTTCAGCTGGTCTTTGGTGTCACCAACATAGACGCGCAGCTCGTCACCTTCGGCAGCTTTCACGATGTTGATGTCACCGATCGGCAGGGCCACCGGCTTTTCGCCCAGGCCAAGGAAACCACCCACGTCGATCACGGCTTCGGTGATCTGACCGTTGCCATCCAGCAAGAGCTTGCCAACCTCACCGATTTTCGCATTGTCGCTGCCGTAAACAGCGGTGCCGGTCAGGTTCTCGGCGGTCATTTCTTCCGGAGCTGCAGCCACATAACCCTCAGGCGGGGTCATTGCCATCGTCGAACCGGTCGCATCCGCTGCCGGCGCGGTCATGTCGGTCGAGGCCGTCGCATCCGCGGTGGTGGTTGCCGAAGCGTCCGGCATCGTGGTCGCCGCGTTGTCGTTGGCCATGTCCCCCGGAACCGGCGCTTCTGCCGCCGGATCGGTGGCCATCGGCGCATCGGTTTGGGCCATGTCGGTCGTCGCGGCATCCGTCATCGGCGCGTCGGTCGCGGCTGCGTCCGCCATCTTGTCGTCATAGGCCGGGGCGGCTTTCAGTGCCTCCTCATTGGCGGTCATCACCAGGAAGTAGTCGTTGGC
This sequence comes from Phaeovulum sp. W22_SRMD_FR3, assembly GCF_052113705.1. Lineage (NCBI taxonomy): Bacteria > Pseudomonadati > Pseudomonadota > Alphaproteobacteria > Rhodobacterales > Paracoccaceae > Phaeovulum > Phaeovulum sp. W22_SRMD_FR3. The sequence continues at coordinate 53,991 of NZ_JBGQOG010000012.1, forward strand.
ATCATCCGGGGTGCTGGCATCGGCCACGAATTTGATCGAACCCATGTTCACGGCAACCTGATGTTCGCCCATCCCGAGGAAACCGCCGATGTCGACCAGGACCGCGTCAACGGTGCCATTGCGCGACAGCAGGACATCGTTGATTTCACCGACGTCGTTCCAACCGTCTTGCTGGCCGTCAACCTCGGCGCTCGCCATCTCTGCATCGCTTGCATAGACGCGTTTACCGATGAAATCCGACGCATGAATCTCCGTCGCATCCGTGGTGGTGCGGAACAGTTCCGGCGCGGCCTGGGCCTGCGCCATGAACGCGGTAGCACCGAGAATGGCGGTAGAAATCATAAGCTTTTTCATGGTATTATCCTCCGTTAGTGGTAATCGCGGTGTGTGTGCCGCAGCTGGTCAGTCAACCCGCAACCGGCAGGAGAGTTCCGCTAAAAATTAGGTTTCTCGTCCGGGCCTGCGCCGGAACCCAAAACTGGGCGGAGAACCGCCGTCGCGGCGGCATTCTGGGCGGCGCCTTGCGCAAGGATCTGTGCGCCGAGGGCGGCAAAGCCGTCACCATCGCCAGCTTCGGGACCCGCAAGGGTGGAAAACTGGACGCCCCGCGCAAGGTAATGCGCGGCGATGGCCTGACTGAAATGCGTCAGGGCCGCCCCGGCGGCGGCCTGCGCGGTCTGGCTCTCGACAGTGCGGTCCGCCGCGCGATTGTCATCGGACACGGCTCCTTCGGACATGGGACTTACGGGCGCGCTGCTTGCGGGCGCGGTGATGAAAACCACCTGACCGCCGCCATTGCGCACCATGTGCGGCACCAGCGCCCGGGCCGTCCGCATCGCCGACATGAAGGTGCTTTCCCACGGTTCCTGCCAATCGGCATCGCTGAGTTGCAACGGATCGCGGGAACCGCTGCGCGGCGGGGCATGACTTTTGGCGGGCGTGTGGATGAGCAGATCGCATCCGCCCTGCGCGACAATCTCTTCGGCCAGGCATTCAACCTGCGCATTGCGCCGCAAATCCGCGAGGTGACAGCCCACGGGACCGGGCAAGCTTCGCGCCGCGTGGCTCAGACGCAGCACACTGTTGTCGGTCAGCTGCACCCGCATGCCCGCCCGCAACAGCACGCGGGCGATGCCCAGACCGGTGTCTCCTGCACCTGCGATCAGGGCCACGGGCGCGGGCTGGCCCTCCGGCCGGCCGCGCGCCCTCGATGCCCGGCTAGGGGCTGGCTGCAGATCGTTGCGGGGATGAGACGGCGACGGAACCGACGATGCGGGCATGAACTGTCCTCCGAATTGCATAGGGGCGTAATGCAGGGGAGTTCCAAAGGTTCCGGCACCAAAATTGCGGCGGCGGATTGCCGCCGCTTTGGGGGTCAGGTCCGGGCGGGCAGAGCGTTGCGCGGTGCCTGTTGCCCCTATGCCTGCGAGGTCGCCACGCGCCGCGCAGCCGTCGCGCCAAAGCCGGTGGCGGGGCGCAGCTCGGTCATCATGGATTGCGTCACTTGCCACAAGAGTGCGGGCAATGGGCTGTCACCCTCCAGCCGCAGCACAGGCGCCTGTTGCACCGCCAGCCACTCCTCATGCCGCCGCCGGTTGCGCCCGGCAAAGCGCGGATTGTCGTATTCGGCCGCCCAGGCGATAAAGGCGCGGTGGATGCCGTGCATATCGCCGCCAGGCTCGATGCGCGCGCCATAGCGCTCGGCCTCGCGGGCGCGGATGCGGGCGATGCGGAGCGGGGTGGGCGTTTGCAGATAAACCACCAGATCGACATCCCCGATCAGCGGATCGCCCCAGCCATCAAAGGCCCCGCTGAGCACCCATCCGCCCTGCGCCTGACGCGCGGAAATCAGCGCGCAGCGTTCGGCCACCGGGCGTTTATGGGTATAGGGCGGGTCCGTTGGCTGCCAGTAATAGGTGTCACAATCGATGTGGGTCAGCCCATAGTGGCGGGCAATCTCTGCGCCGAGGGTGGTCACACCCGCCCCGGCAGCGCCTGTCAGATAAATCTTGCGATGGATGTCGCGCGGCATACTGACCTCGTTGTGCAAACGATTCACCCCAGCCTACGCCCCCGCCGCAATAGTGCAAGATGCAGTTGCAGCATTTCCAATGCTGCTCTGCGAAATTCCGGCGTTTTAGCGGGCAGAACGGGTTTTACCTGACGCCCCGCAATGGTATCGGGATGCCGGGCAGGGCGCCGGGGCCTTTGCCATACCGGATCCGGAGAGCCGAGAGATGACAGTGGAACAACGCGCGAAACTGGTGCCTTCCGAGGTGTTCGAGCGGCTGAAGGCCGCCGCCGCCGAGCGGATCCTGATCCTGGATGGCGCGATGGGCACGCAGATTCAGGCGCTCACCCTGACCGAGGATGACTTTACCGGACACAGCCATGGCCATGCGCAGGGCGGCGGTTGCGGCTGTCACATCCATTCCGAGCATCCGCAGCAGGGCAATAATGACCTGCTGATCCTGACCCAGCCCGAGGCCATCGAAGACATCCACTACCGCTATGCCATAGCGGGGGCGGATATCGTCGAGACCAACACTTTCTCCTCCACCTCGATCGCCCAGGCCGATTACGGCATGGAGGACAAGGTCTATGACCTGAACTTCCACGGCGCGCGCCTTGTGCGCCAGGCGCTCGACCGTGCCACCGCCGAGGATGGCCGCCCGCGTTTTGTCGCGGGCGCGCTGGGGCCGACCAACCGCACCGCCTCGATCAGCCCGGATGTGAACAACCCCGGCTACCGCGCCGTCAGCTTTGACGATCTGCGCATTGCCTATGGCGAGCAGTTGCGCGGGCTGATCGACGGCGGCGCCGACATCATCCTGATCGAGACGATCTTCGACACGCTGAACGCGAAAGCGGCGATTTTCGCCTGCGAAGAGGCGTTTGAGCGTACCGGCATCCGCATGCCGGTGATGATCTCGGGCACGATCACCGATCTCTCGGGCCGCACCCTCTCGGGGCAGACCCCGACCGCGTTTTGGTATTCGCTGCGCCATGCGAACCCGGTGACCATCGGGCTGAACTGCGCGCTCGGGGCCAATGCGATGCGCGCGCATCTGGCGGAACTCTCCGGCGTCGCCGAGACGCTGATCTGCGCCTATCCGAATGCCGGGCTGCCGAATGAATTCGGGCAATATGACGAAAGTCCCGAGTTCATGGCCGAGCAGATCGAGGAATTCGCCCGCGAAGGTCTGGTGAATGTGGTCGGCGGTTGCTGCGGCTCGACCCCCGACCATATCCGCGCGATTGCGAAGGCGGTGGCGAAATATCCGCCGCGCCCGATCCCGGAACTGCCGAAACAGATGCGTCTGTCGGGGCTCGAACCCTTCACCCTGACGCCCGAGATCCCCTTTGTGAACGTGGGCGAGCGCACGAATGTCACCGGCTCGGCCAAATTCCGCAAGCTGATCACCAATGGCGATTATGCCGCCGCCCTCGTGGTGGCGCGCGATCAGGTGGAGAACGGCGCGCAGATCATCGATGTGAACATGGATGAGGGGCTGATCGACAGCCAGCGCGCCATGGTCGAATATCTGAACCTGATCGCCGCCGAGCCGGATATTGCCCGAGTGCCGGTGATGATCGACAGCTCGAAATGGGAGATCATCGAGGCGGGCCTGAAATGCGTTCAGGGCAAGCCGGTGGTCAACTCCATCTCGATGAAAGAGGGCGAAACGGCCTTCCTGCATTACGCGCGGCTCTGTCGTGCCTATGGCGCCGCCGTGGTGGTCATGGCCTTTGACGAACAGGGCCAGGCCGATACCGAGGCGCGCAAGGTCGAGATCTGCACCCGCGCTTATAAGTTGCTGACCGAGGAGGTGGGGTTCCCGCCGGAAGACATCATCTTTGACCCCAACGTCTTTGCCGTGGCAACGGGGATCGAGGAGCACAACAATTATGGCGTCGATTTCATCGGCGCCACCCGCCGGATCATCGAGACCCTGCCGCATGTGCATATCTCGGGCGGCATCTCGAACCTGTCGTTCAGCTTCCGCGGCAATGAGCCGGTGCGCGAGGCGATGCACGCGGTCTTCCTCTATCATGCGATTCAGGTCGGCATGGATATGGGGATCGTCAATGCCGGGCAGCTCGCGGTCTATGACAGCATCGACCCCGAGCTGCGCGAAGCCTGCGAAGATGTGGTGCTGAACCGGACCCCGGCGGCGGGCGGCGACGCGACCGAGCGGCTGTTGGAGATTGCCGAGAAGTTCAAGGGCACCGGCGCGCGCGAGGCGAAAGAGCGCGACCTCGGCTGGCGCGACTGGTCGGTGGAAAAGCGGCTGGAACATGCGCTGGTCAATGGCATCACCGAGTTTATCGATGCCGATACCGAAGAGGCGCGGTTGGGCGCCGAGCGGCCCTTGCATGTCATCGAAGGCCCGCTGATGGCCGGGATGAATGTGGTGGGCGATCTCTTCGGTGCCGGGAAAATGTTCCTGCCGCAGGTGGTGAAATCCGCCCGGGTGATGAAACAGGCGGTGGCGGTTCTCCTGCCCTACATGGAAGAGGAAAAGCGGCTGAACGGTGGCGAAGGCCGTGAAACTGCGGGCAAAATCCTGATGGCGACGGTGAAGGGCGATGTGCATGACATCGGCAAGAACATCGTCGGCGTTGTGCTCGCCTGCAACAATTACGAGATCATCGACCTTGGCGTCATGGTCCCGGCGAGCAAGATCCTTGAGACCGCCAAGCGCGAGAATGTCGATATCATCGGCCTCTCCGGTCTGATCACCCCCTCGCTTGACGAGATGGTGCATATGGCCGCCGAGATGGAGCGCGAGGGGTTCGACATTCCGCTCTTGATTGGCGGCGCCACCACCAGCCGGGTGCATACGGCGGTCAAGATCAACCCGCGCTACACCCGCGGGCAGGCGGTCTATGTGACCGATGCCAGCCGCGCGGTGGGCGTGGCCTCGGCGCTGCTGCAGCCCGAGGGCAAGGCCGCCTATATCGAGGGCATCCGCGCCGAATATGCCGAAGTGGCCGAGAAACATGCCGCCGCCGAGCTCGCGAAAAAGCGGTTGCCGCTGGAGGCTGCACGGGCCAATGCGTTGCAGCTCGATTGGTCGGCCTATACTGCGAAAACCCCGTCTTTCCTTGGCACCAAGGTGTTTGAGGATTGGGATCTGGCAGAGCTTGCGCGCTATATCGACTGGACGCCCTTCTTCCAGACCTGGGAGCTGAAGGGGGTTTATCCGCGCATTCTGGAGGATGAAAAGCAGGGCGAGGCCGCCCGCGCGCTTTTTGCGGATGCGCAGGCAATGCTGGCGCAGATCATCGCCGAGAAATGGTTCCAGCCGCGCGCCGTGGTCGGCTTCTGGCCCGCGAATGCGGTTGGCGACGACATCCGGCTCTTCACCGGCGAGGACCGCGAACACGATCTGGCCACGCTGCACACGCTCCGCCAGCAGGTGACGAAACGCGATGGCCGCCCGAATGTGGCGCTCTCGGATTTCGTGGCGCCCTTGGGGCAGCCCGATTACGTCGGCGGCTTTGTGGTCACTGCCGGGATCGAGGAACAGGCCATTGCCGAGCGGTTCGAGCGGGCGAATGACGATTATTCCGCCATTCTGGTCAAGGCTCTGGCCGACCGTTTCGCCGAGGCCTTTGCCGAGCGGATGCATGAATTGGTGCGGCGCGAGCTTTGGGGGTACGGCGCCGATGAGACCTTCGCGCCGGAGGAACTGGCGGCCGAACCTTATAAAGGCATCCGTCCGGCCCCGGGCTATCCGGCGCAACCCGATCACACGGAAAAGACCACGCTTTTCCGTCTGCTCGATGCCGAAGCGACAACCGGGGTGAAGCTCACCGAAGGCATGGCGATGTGGCCCGGCTCGTCTGTGTCCGGCCTCTATATCGGGCATCCCGAGAGCTATTATTTCGGCGTCGCCAAGGTCGAGCGCGATCAGGCGGTGGATTATGCCGCCCGCAAAGGGATGAGCCTGACCGAGGCTGAGCGCTGGCTGGCACCAATCCTGAACTATGTGCCGGTGGCCTCCGAGTAACATCCCCAGAACCCCCGTTCCGCCCGGAGCGGGGGTTTTTGGATCACCTCAGGCGATGCGCCGCGCGCGCAGCCGCAGGATCTGAGCCAGCAGCCGCCAGAGCGGCACCGTCCGCGCCATATCGCGCAACATGCCGATATCGCCGCGAATGCCCTGCCAAAGCCCGTATTTCGCGCCCTTCAGCGGGCTTTTCACCCCCGGCCAGCGCACCACGGCAATCCGGGCACCGCTGGTCAATGCCAGCCGGTTTAGGAACACCTCAAAGCCGAATTTCGGAAGTGTTTCCAGCGTCGCCAGCTCCGGCAGGATCAGATCGCGCCGCAGCACCCGCTCGCCCGAGATGTAGTCGAGCCCGATGGCGCGCCAGAGCCAGGGCGCATTGTCGCGCAGGCTGATCGACAGATCCGCCGCCCCCGACAGCACCGGGGCAATCAGCCGCGTCAGATGCAAAGGTGTCAGCCCGGTCAGATCGGCATCGAGCAAAAGCACATGGCTGCCCCGCGCTTCGGCCAGCCCCCGCGCCAAGGCGCGTGTCTTGCCGCCGTTCTGCGGTTGCTGCAGCAGGCGGCCCTGCGGCAGGAACGCCAGCGCCGCCGCAGCCTGCATCACCGTGTCATCGCGTGAGCCATCGTCGATCACCAGCACCTCATCAATCAGCGGATGATCCCGCAGCGCGGCCAGCACGGCGGCGATCCGCGCCCCCTCATTATAGGCGGGGATCAGGCAGGTGAGGGTCGGGCGGGACTCGGGGGTCATGCAGGCTTCCTCAGGAGGAGCAGCGGCGCGGCAGGCACCACCAGACAAGCGCAGCCAAGGCCATCAGCCCCAGCAAGATCAGCGAGCCATGCGCGATATAGCGGTCAACCTGCGGCAACGCATTGCCGAGAAGCACGCCCACCAGCACAAAGCAGAGAGTTTTGGGAAGGCTTCCCAACAGGTTATACAGCCAGAACTTCCCCAGAGGCATCCGCGCCGCCCCCGCCGCCAGCAGCACCGCAAAACCCGCCGAATGGGTCAGCTTGCCAATCAGCAATGTCCGTCCGCCCTTCACCGCGAAATGGTCGGTCAGCCTGTCGCGCCGCGCCACGTCAATCCGCAGCAGCCTTTGCCAGCGATCCGGCAACATCCCGGGTCCGCCACGCCCCAGACCATAGATCAGCGTGTCGCCCGCCAGATCCCCGATCACGCAGATCGTGTAGACCAGCGTCAGGCTGCCACCATTCGCATGCGCGAACCAGGCGGCCAGCACGGTGACAATCGGCCCCTCCAGGATCGACAGCGGAACCAACAGCCAGAGCCCGTAGCTCTGCACCAGATCTTGCAATGTGGCGGGGTCAAACATCGGTCATGCCTTGCAGGGCGGAGGTCTGGGTAAGGTCTGTGCGGCGGGCCATGCCGGGCACATCTGCGGCATGCATCACCGTACCGTGCCACTCAAAGCTGCGGCTGACCAGCGCGCCGATCCAGAGCGCCGGGATCAGCGCATCCCGCAATACCCATGCCGCCAGATCACGGGGCCCGGCAGGCCAACCCGCCCGCCGCGCCAAAAGCCATTCTGCCCCATACCACAGCGCCGCCAACCCGCCGAGAGCCGCCACGGGCAGCCCGGCCGCCGCGCAGAGCCCGACGCCGATGCTCAGGGGCACCAGCGCTCCGGTCAGGGGCTCCAGCGCGAAAAGTGCCGGAAAACCCATCCGCCGCACTTTCGCCCAGCGAAGCTGCCGCTGCCAAACGGCGCGCGATCCGCGCGATCCGATCGGTTGCGCGAAAGGATGGGTGACCAGTTTGACACGCAGCCCCGCCGCGCGGGTGATTTTCGTGGCCGCAACATCTTCGGCCATATCGCGCCCCATGGCGGCCAATCCCCCCGCTGCTTCCAGCAAGGCGCGCGGCCAAAAGAGCACTTTGCCCTGCGCAAAGCCCAGCCCCAGCTGATCCGCCGCCAATTGCCAGCGCGCCTGATAGCTGTTGAGAAAGCCGCATTCCAGGGCCCCCCAGAATCCCTGCGGCCGAAGCCCGGCGGGCGGCGAGGTGACCAGACCGATGCCCGGCCCCATCGCATCCCGTAGTTGCAGCAAAAAATCGTTCGGCAACAGGAGGTTGCTGTCGACCATGGCGATATGGTCATATCGGGCCGCGCTCCACCCCTTGGCAAGGTTGTTCAGCTTGGGATTGGCGCTGATGCGGTCCTCGCCAATCAGGAGCCGCGCCGACACCTGCGGATGCGCGGCGATCAGATGCCGCACCAGCGGCACCACCGGATCATCGGCATCCGCGACACAGAAAATCACCTCATGGGGCAGGCCGGTCAGGGCGAGGCCGGAACCAAGCGTTTCGGCGAGGTTGTTTTCCAGCCCGCAAACGGGGCGCAGCAGCGTGATGCCGGTGATGGCGGGGCGCGGGGTGGGGGGAGCAGGCGGCAGGGGGCGCAACCGCCACCAGACGAGCGCGATGCCGCCCAGATGCAGGGCCAGAACCGACATCAGCAGGATCACCGCGGCGGGGACAAACATGATCACAGGACCAGTTGCAGCGATTGCGGCACCTCGGCCGGGATCGGTCGGGCGGCAGCGGCGGGGGCGGTCACGCCGTTTTCAGTCTGCAACAGCATGAGCCTTCCGGTGAAATCTTCTGCGATCGCCGTGCAATTTTCGACCCAGTCACCGCAATTGGCATAGATCAGCCCGTGGTCGTCATGCAGGGCCGCTTGATGGAAATGCCCGCAAATGATGCCATCCATCGCATGATGGCGCGCTTCGGCGACCAGACGCGCCTGAAAGCCATTGGCGCCGCGCAGGGCCGTATTGATCAGCCGCAGCCCGCGGTCGATGCCGCGCCAGCGCCGCGGCACCGCGCTGTGGCGGGCGAGCAGGTGGTTCACCAGATCTTCAACTCCCCGCAAGAGGTTCTCTGCGTGGCTGCCCAGATGGGACAACACCGGAAGGTGCTTTTCCACCGGATCGCAGCTGTCCCCATGCGTCACCAGATAGCAGCGGCCATCGGCGCCCGTGTGATAGGCATAATCGGCCACGTCGACACCGACAAAATGCCGCCCCGGATGCCGCCGGAAAAAAGCATCGTGATTGCCGGGAATGTAGACCAGACGGTCACCGTCGCGGACGCGGGCCATCAGACGTTGCAAGACCGCGTCATGCGCGGGGGCCCAGCCCGCACCCAAGGGACGCCAGGTGTCGAAAATATCGCCTACCAGATAGGTCACCTCGGCGCTGTGCTGATCCAGAAAGGCCAGTATTTCCGCCGCCTGACAGCCGCGGGCGCCAAGATGCAGATCCGACAGGAAAAGTGCCCGGTGGCGCTGGGGCGCGGGGCCGTGCCCGCCGCCGGGCTGCGACACGGCGCTGCCGGAGGGTGGCGCTGCCGCGGCGCGGCGTTGCGCGGGCAAAAGCCGCCGCCCGTTTTGCTTGGCCCGTGCCAGCACCCGGGCGGGCAGGGGCGGCATCTCGGGCAACCATGTGGCGCATTGCGTCCAGATCCGGCCTGCCGCGCCCGGTCTTCGCGGTGCTGCGGCACGCGGGCTGGCCTGTGGGGCGCTGACGATGCCGGTGTCCGGCGTGATGGCGGGCAGGCGCGTCATCCCCCCCGGCGCTGCGACCTGCCGGTCGGCCGTGGTCAGGGAGGGGCGCGGGATTGGCTTCGCGCTCACCGCTGTTTCGCCCGACATCTGTTGCATCGCCGCCCTCACCTGAATGGAACCCGGTGTTGCACCACCTGAGCTGTGGTCAGCCCAGAAGTAGGGGCGGCATGTGACATATGGCCTACTCAGGCTTTACATATTTGTAAATGTGACGCCTTTCGTCCCCGTTCGCGGGATCGGCTGCCGACATTCGCCCCCGGCGGTGCGGGCCGGTGCGGCCTGCGCACTGGCTTTGGCCGCGCGACGCATGGCGGCGTTTTCGCGGGCGGCGGCCGCACTGCCGGTGTTTCCCCCCGGAACGGCAAACGGCCCGGAATGATCCGGGCCGCGCCATTGGCGATCTGACAGCGTGTCAGCCGAAAACGGTGGTCAATGCACCGTCAATCGCATCGGTGATCTGGTCGATGTCATCCGCCGTGGCGATCAGCGCGGGCGACAGGCAAAGCGTGTTGTTGAACCCCGGCAGCGAGCGGTTGGTGACGCCGATGATCACGCCGCGCTTGCCCGCCTCCATCGCCACCGCCTGCGCGACCTTCTCGTCGACCGGCTCTTTCGTGGCGCGGTCCACCACCAGTTCGGCCCCCTGAAAGAGGCCGATGCCGCGCACATCGCCGATATGCGCATGTTTGTCCTTGAGCGCCATCAGGTTCGCTGTCAGCCGCGCACCCATCGCCAGCGTATTGTCGAGCAGACCCTCGTCCTCGATGATCCGCATGTTTTCCAGCGCCGCCGCCGGGCCCGAGGCACAGCCGCCAAAGGTCGAAATGTCGCGGAAATAGCTCATCGGATCGCTGGGATTGTCTTTGAACATCTCAAACACCGCTTCGGTGGTCACGGTGCAGGAAATCGCGGCATAGCCCGAGGCGACACCCTTGGCCATGGTCACGAAATCGGGTTTCACGCCGTAGTTCTGATAGCCGAACCAGGTGCCGGTGCGGCCCAGGCCACAGACCACCTCGTCAATGTGCAAAAGCACGTTGTATTTCGTGCAGATCTCCTGCACCCGCTCCCAATAGCCCTTCGGCGGGGTGATGACGCCGCCGCCCGCCGTCACCGGCTCAAGGCAGAGGAGGCCAACAGTATCGGGGCCTTCGCGCAGGATCACCTCTTCGATGGCATCGGCAGCGCGGCGGCCATAATCCTCGACATCCCATTGCGCGCGGTATTCAAGGCAATGCGGCACTTCGACAAAGCCGGTGGGGAAGGGGCCATATTGCTCGGCGCGCTGCGGCTGACCGCAGGCGGCCAGCACGCCGAGGGTGGTGCCGTGATAATCGCGCTGCCGATAGAGGATCTTGTTTTTCAGCCCGCCGTGGTGGCGCGCCGAAATCTGCCGCACCATCTTGAAGACTTTCTCATTCGCCTCAGAGCCCGAGTTGGCATAATAGACCCGGCTGAGACCCGGCATTTTCTCCAGCAATTTCAATGCGAAAAGCGAGCCGGGGATCGAGCCCGCGCTTTGGGCGAAATAGTTCATCTTGATCAGCTGGTCGCGCACGGCATTGGCAATGCTTTCGCGGCCATAGCCCACGTTGACCGTCCAGACCCCGCCCGAGACGGCATCCAGATGCTCGCGCCCCGTCGCGTCCCAAACGCGCATCCCCTTGCCCTCGACGATGATCCGCGGATCGGTCGTCTCAAGACCCTTGTGCTGCATCAGGTGGTGCCAGACATGGGCGCGGTCGGCCTCGATGACATGGCGAAGATCGTTGGGAGAAGAGGCGTTCATGGGGGGATCCTGTTGTGAAACGCGGCGCGACGGGCGCAATATACCGCACTGCGCCACGCTTTTCGCCGGAAAACAATTCTGTTTCTTTATCCTCGCAACCTGTTGTTTTATATTGTGCGTGATCGTTGAATTTAGCGGATCGTGAACAACCTGAACGGAGGGGCGATGGAAGTGGACATTGGCGGGCGCTTGCGGGCCCTGCGGCTGGCGCAAAATCTGTCGCAACGCGAACTGGCCAAGCGGGTGGGGGTGCCCAATTCCACCATTTCGCTGATCGAGTCGAACAGCATCAACCCTTCGGTGGGCGCGCTGAAACGCATTCTGGACGGGCTGCCGATCGGGCTGGCGGAATTCTTTGCCTATGAGCCGGAAACCCCGCGCCGGTTCTTTTTCGCCGCCGAAGAGCTGACCGAGATTGGCCGCGGCCTGATCTCTTACCGGCAGGTGGGCGAGGCGCGGGCCGGGCGGCGGCTGCAGATGATGCGCGAGGTCTATCAGCCCGGCGCCGATACCGGCAAGGTGCCGCTGACCCATCAGGGCGAGGAGGCGGGGATCATCCTCTCGGGACGGCTGGAAGTGACGGTCGAGGAGGTGCGCAAGATCCTTGGTCCCGGCGATGCCTATCTGTTTGAGAGCCATCTGCCGCATCGTTTCCGCGCGGTGGGCGCCGAGCCCTGCCATGTGGTCAGCGCCTGCACACCGCCGAGTTTCTGAGCCCGCCGGGGGCGCAAAAGGGGCGTTGCCGCGGCGTTGATCCGGGCTTGCACCTGCGCGGAGCGGCATCACCTGACGCCGGACTGGGGGAGGGGCGCGGGGGGGGGGGGGCCGCAGGCCCGAAGTGAGGGATGGCGCCCGTTCTTCCGGGCACGCCGCCCTCCCATAGCTGCGGGTTGCGGCAGGGAAATGACAAAAGCCTCTCCCCTTTCGGCAGCACCCGCGCTATGCCTCGGGGGGATTGCCTCAGACAGCATCCTGCGGGCAGGGGGCAGACCGACGGTTCCTGCACATCTGCCACGGAGCCCGCGGCACGCCGTCGGCAGCGCAGGGCAAAGGCCGCAGTCTGGCGCCAGGAACAGGAGTAACCGCGATGCAGCCTCCCACCTCCTCCGCGCTCGCGCCGCTGCGGAACCGGCTCTATCTGAGCTATTTCTTCACCGGATTGATGGCGAATTTCGGCTGGCTGATCCAGCTGGTGGGCGCGTCCTGGCTGATGACCTCGATCGGCGGCTCTCCCGAGATGGTGGGGTTGGTGCAAACCTCGCTGGCGGTGCCGATCATGCTGTTCTCACTGTTGGCGGGGGCGATGGCCGACAGTTTCGGGCGGCGGACGATGGTGCTGTGGTCGCAGAGCTTTTTGCTCATCGTCTCGACCACCCTCGCGGTTTTTGCCTATCTCGACATGGTGACGCCCTGGACGCTTTTGGCCTTCACCTTCCTGATTGGCAGTGGCAAGGCGCTGAACAACCCCGCCTGGCAAACCATGGTCCGCGAATTGGTGGTGCCCGCCGAAATGCCCGCGGCCATCTCTCTCAACTCGGTCGGGTTCAACATTGCCCGCAGCGTAGGCCCGGCCCTCGGCGGTGCGATTGTGGCGGCCGTTGGTGCGTTCGCGGCCTTTGTCATCAACGCGCTGAGCAATGTCGGGATGATTGTGGTGATGGCGCGCTGGCGGTTTGAAAGCCCGCCGCGCAATCTGCCGCCCGAGCCGGTGGGCGCTGCCATGCTGGCAGGCATCCGCTATGTCGCGATGTCACCGCATCTGCTGGCGGTGATGCTGCGCGCGGCCGCCTTCAACTTTGCGGCGATTTCGGTGATGGCGCTGATGCCGCTGATCGCGCGCGATCTGGTGCAGGGCGGGGCCGAGATCTATGGGCTTTTGCTCGGGTCCTTTGGTGTCGGAGCCATTCTCGGGGCCATGCTGGGTGGGCGGTTGCGGGCCGCGCTGTCGCTCGAAGGGCTGGCGCGGGTGGGCTTTTTGTCCTTTGCCGCTGCGACGGTGGTGATCGGGCTCAGCGGCAATGTCTATCTGACGCTGGCGGCTTGCGCCGCGGCAGGGGCCAGCTGGCTGCTGACGCTTTCAACCTTCAACACCACCGTGCAGCTTTCCTCGCCGCGCTGGGTGGGCAGCCGCAGTCAGGCGCTCTACCAGACCGCCTCCTTTGGCGGCAATGCGCTTGGCAGCTGGGTCTGGGGCAGCCTTGCGGCCAGCCACGGGAATGCGGAATCGCTGTTCATCTCGGCCGCGGCGCTGGTTGCGGGCGCGGCGCTGGGGCTGATCTTTGCGCTGCGCGAGCTGGACAGTTCCGGTCTCGATCAGCACAGCCGCTGGAACGTCCCCAAGATGGCACTGGACATCTTGCCGCGCAGCGGTCCGATCCTGACCACGCAGGAATATGTCATCCGCGAAGAGGATGTGACCGAGTTCCTCTCGGTGATGGCCGAGCGGCGGCGCGGGCGGATGCGGGACGGGGCGCGGCAATGGCTGCTCGCCCGGGACATCGAGAACCCGCAGCTGTGGATTGAGCGCTACAAGACCGCGACCTGGGTCGAGACGCAGCGCCACCACGAACGCCGCACCCTGGCCGATGCCGCGATCACCGACCGGCTGCGCGCACTGCATCAGGGCGACGGCCTTCCCAAGATGCGGCATCTGTTGGTGCGGCAGACCGGTTGGTCTGCGGCGCAGAACGTGCTGGGAGCGGATGGCTTTTCGCCTTGAGCGGCTGCGGCGGTTGCGGCTTGTGCAAAAAGCGAGGCGCCGCCTGCGCCCCGCTTTTTGTCGTTTTCCGCGCCTTTTGGAAGCTCAGTTGATGTGCAGGGGCGCCAAGGCGCGCGACAGGCTGGCCTCGCCTTGCCCATAGATCGCAGGGTCATAATTGCTGAGCGTGTCTTCTCTGGCGGTGTTCAGCAATTGATTGGTAATCTGCGTCGGCGTCGCACCATTGAATTTGCTGGCCAAAATGGCCGCATAGCCACTGACGATCGGCGCCGCAAAGGAGGTGCCGTACATGCCGGTATCGCTGCTGTCGACGCCCACCACCAGAAACTGGCTTTGCACCGTCGGATTGCTGCCGGCAAAGTTTGAATAACTGGCCATGCTGGCTGGGGCCGTGACCGAGCCATTGTCACTCAGCGCGCCGACGAAAATAGCCGATTGGGTGCCGACCAGCGCCAGATCAAGGTAATCCTGCGTCCCGCGCCGGGTGCCCTGATCGACGGCAACACTGTCGTTCCCGGCGGCTTTGGCGATCACGGCCTGCCCGTTTCGGGCGTAATTGATGATCGAGACTTCCTGCGCACTCCAGGCGATCTGGTCCGCCGTATAGCCGGTGGTGCCATACATGCCATAGCTCAGATTCAGGATGTTCAGACGCTTTTTGGCGAGTTTGACCGTGGTTCCGGTGTGGAAATCCCGTGCGGTCATCGTTGCCTTTGGCGCAACCATATGCGCCTCCAACGATGTCCACTGACCATGGCGCAGGTTTTTGAGGCCGAGGCCCAGATTGCCGTAAAAGCGCGAAGAGCTCTTGAAGTCATCGACAACCGTGATGGTGGCGCCTTTGCCTGTGAAGCCCGCCGCCCATGCCCCCGCGATGTCTTCGTGCATCCAGTTGCGCACAGGTTGCGCCGCGGCGACGCGCTGAATGCTTGTGCTCAGGCTGCTTTCAAGATCCACCGCCCCCGCCGCTTCGGCGGTGGTTTGCACTGCCTGCGCCGAAGCTGCAGTGAGCAGACAGGTCAATAGGGCAGCAACGCTCAAAGTGGTGCGGGTCATGGTTCACCCTCCCTGCAAACATGTACGGATCGTTTTTAGAAGCGCAGCACGTATTTTATGCTCGACGACAGGTAATCGTTCGGACGCTTGTCTATCAAATACCGGAGCGTATCTTGCGGGGCAAGAAATGACGCGGCTAACCGACAGTTAACGGCGACAATGCCGCCGATGGTGCCATAATCCGCGACGCAGGCCTTTTCACGCAAACGCCCGCCCAGAATCGCTGATCCGCTCCAGGTGATCGTCGAGGATCTTGACGTATTTACCTGATATATAAAGCCTATCTTAAAAGATGGGTCGATGGCGAACCGCCGACCCCAGCTGCCCGTGGACAGCCCCCAGGTTATGGCTAATTCGTTGTTTACCTCTGTCATAAAATCCAGCCGCAGGTTGCGCCATTCGGGCTGATAAAGATCGTGGAAGTTGAAATAATTGCCGTCCGACAGCTCATATCCACCGCGGGACATCTGGCGCAGCGTTGAAAGTTGGGCCGATTCTTTCGACAGGTTGATCCAATGCGACTGTGCCCAGAATTCACCGGCCTGTGGCGCGGCGGGCCAAAGCCCGAGGAAACCCAGCGTGACAAGACCGGCCCGCAGCGCCTCAGTCCACAGGGTCTTGCCGCGGGTGCGCCGCTTTGGCAGCTGCGGGGCCCGGCAGGGGGACGCACCGAGGCTCATCGCGCCCCGCCGCCTCCGATTGCCAGATTGCGATCCCACACCCCCACACCTTTGATCCTGTTCAGAGCCGACCTGCGGTGAACATAGGGGGTAACCGGTGAAGGCTTGGTTGATTGCAGCCGCTTTCCCGCGGCGTTCGGGGGGCATGCCGCACCTTTGCCGGGCAGCACTGCGCCTCAGGTCTGCCCAACCGGGCGGCGATCTGCCCAATTGCGCGGCGTTTCAGGAACGTGGTCCTGCATCCGCGAACCGGGTTGCGGCGTCGCAGAAAAAACCCTCGCCTTCGCGGTCCATCGCCGTCATATCAGAAGAAGCAGCGGATTTACCCTCTGCGGGATCCAAGGGGACCCGATGACGGCACGCCAACCGACCGATCCGCACCTAAACCCGAGACCGGGCCGCGCGATGCCGATGGGTTTTCGGCGGTCGGCGACTGGCCCGGACATTCAGGGACGCGGCCACCCGATTTGCCCGCCCGGCAGGGCGTTTGCGTGAAAGCGACGAGGCCCCGGATGCGCGCTGATCTTCGCCCCATCTGCGCTGTTTCGGGCCGCGCACCGGCCGCGCCCGCACGGCGATCTGCCCGCAGGCGGAACAAGAACACCGGCCCGGTCGTTGCCACTTACCAGTTCACCCAGAAAAGGAGATACGATGCGGATTAAATTGGGTTGCCGTTTTCGGCTCCAACTGCCACAGCCGACCCCACTGATCGCGGTGCTGAATGTGCATTATTCCCGCGCAGGCGATCTGGAGCATCCCGATCATCTGGCCACGAACCCCCGGGTGCCGATGCGCGGCTACCGCGACAGTTTCGGCAATTGGTGCACCCGGATGGTGGCGCCGGCGGGTGAATTCATCCTGAGCAGCGACGCGATCATCGCGGATTCCGGGCTGACGGATCCGGTGCCGCCGACGGGGGGCGAAACCGCCGTTGAGGCACTGCCGGATGAGGCGATCCCGTTTCTGCTGGGCAGCCGCTATTGCGACACCGACATGCTCTCCAACGAGGCCTGGCGCCTGTTTCAGGACACGGCACCGGGCGGCGCGCGGGTGCAGGCGATCTGCGACTTCGTGCACAATCACATCAAATTCGGCTATGAGCACGCGCGCGCCACCCGCAATGCTTCGCAGGCCTATGCCGAGGCAAAAGGCGTCTGCCGGGATTACACGCATCTCGCCATCACTTTCTGCCGCTGCATGAACATTCCCGCGCGCTACTGCACCGGCTATCTCGGCGATATCGGGACGCCGAAACCCTGGGCCGCCGGTGATTTCGCCGCCTGGATGGAGGTCTACCTTGACGGCGCCTGGTGGACATTTGACCCGCGCAACAATGTGCCGCGGATCGGCAGGATTCTGGTGGCCCGGGGACGCGATGCGGCTGATGTGCCGCTGATGATGTCCTTTGGTGCCAACACCCTGACCGAGTTTGAAGTGTGGACCGACGAAATCGCATGAGCCTTGCGCGGTGACACGATCCTGGCCCTTCGGAGGCGGGGACGTGTCACCGCGACGCGGTCTCAGGCTGTGGCCTCGGCCTTCCGCCGTCCGGCATTCCATCGTCAAAGTGTCACGTCGGTCACAGACATGTCGTCATCATCAATCTACAACCGATTGCTTTACATAATCATCATTATTGGCATACCTTGCACAAGCCGCTGCAGGACGCTGTGCGCGGGAAATGCCGTTCCTCAGGGTAAATCGGGCCATTCCACCGGCCCACGCAACTGTTCATAGGCCCGAGCCAGCGACATCACCCGGAGGTCGGCAAACCGGGGACCGATGATCTGAAGCCCGATCGGCATCCCGCTGCGCGAGAAGCCGCAGTTCAGCGACGCCGCGGGCTGCTCGCCCATGTTCCACGGCACGGTGAAACAAATATGCTCGAACGGCCGCGCCGGGTCATTGCTTGGCGAAGGCCAGTCAGCCGGGTAGCTCACATCCGGATTGACCGGTGAGAGGATCGCATCAAACCCCTCGAAGGCTGCGGCGCAGGCGCGGCGCATCGCAAAGGTCTGATCGAAGCCCGCCGCCACCTGCTCCGGGCGGGCTTTGGCGCCAGCCCGCGCCCAGTCGAGAATATAGGGCAGAATGCGGGCGCGCTGCGCATCGCTCACGCCGGACATCAGGCCCCAGAACCGCGCACGCCAGGCAAGATCAAGCCCATCGAGCATCTCACGCGTAAGGACGGGTTTGATCGGCACGATCGTCGCGCCCAGTTCGGCAAAGACCGCCGCCGCCTGCGCGACGGCCGCCAGCACTTCGGGGTCCGCCGCGGTGCCGCAACCTGCATCCAGCATCAGACCGATCCTCAGGCCCCGCACCCCGGCCATTTCGGCGCCCCCGGGTCCCGTTCCCGCCCAATCCAGCGCTTCATAGGCCAATGCGGTCGCGTCGCGCGCGTCGGGCCGGGTGATGCAGGCCATCAGCAGCGCCGCATCATCCACCGTGCGCGTCATCGGCCCCGCCACGCGGCCGGTGTAATAGGGATCAATCGGCACCCGCCCCTGCGAGGGTTTCAGACCAAAAAGGCCGGTCCAGCCCGCCGGAAGCCGGATGGAGCCGCCAATATCCGTACCGATGTGCAGCGGACCATAGCCGCCCGCCGCCGCCGCAGCCGCCCCGGCCGACGAGCCGCCGGGGTTCTGACTCAGGTTCCACGGGTTGCGGCTCAGCGGGTGAAAGCTCGACAGCCCCGAACTCAGCATCCCGTAATCCGGACAGGTTGTTTTGGCGAAAATGATCGCGCCATCCTCGCGCAGGCGTGCCGCGGTCGGCGCATCTGCCGCGGCAGGCACCAGCGCCACCGCCGCCGTGCCCATCGGCACAGGATCCCCCTTGGTGGCGATCAGCTCCTTGACCGTCACCGGCATGCCGTCCAGCGGCCCCAAGGGCCTGTCCCGCATCCAACGGGCTTCGGATGCCTTCGCGGCCTCCATCGCCTCCTCGGGACGATAGGCATAAAGCGCCGAAAGCCGAGGCTCGCGCGCGTCGATCCGGGCCGTCAGGGCCTGCATATAGTCCACCGGAGACAGCCGCTTTTGCGCAAAGGCGGTCAGGGTCTCGCGCGCCGTGAGGGCCAAAATATCGCTCATGCTCAAATCCCCTGGTTCAATCTTGGCCTGATGCGTGCCGCGCGTGCCGGTCGGCGGGTGATTGCGGCCAGCCGGCACAGGGCCAAAAGCGCGGCCCCGCACGACGATCTGCGGCTCCACAGTGCCGGTATCATCGCGCGGTGGCCAACGCTTTTTGCGGCACCGATGGCCTCCTGTTTCAAAAGTGACCATGTCCCGCCGCTTGTGCACGGGTTTTGCCCGGCGGGCGCAGGGCGCAACCGCCGCCATCCCACGTGTTACTGGCGCGGTTGTGCCGGGAACGGTCTCAACTCGCCTGTTGATCTTTGCACCCTGCCCCGTCTATCTGCCCGCATCTCCCCTCCCCGCGGCGCCCGCCGCGCAGTCAAAGGCGTAACCGGCATGACCCCAGAGTATCTCGTCACCCATTCCGGGGGCTTTCATGCGGATGAAGTGCTCTCGACCGTCATTCTCACGCGGCTCTTCCCGCAGGCACAGATCATCCGCAGCCGCGCGCCGGAATGGATCACCCCCGCTCAAGACCGCATCATCTATGACGTGGGCGGCGCTTATGACGCCGAGACGCGGATCTTTGACCACCATCAGCGTGGCGCGCCCCTGCGCGAGGATGGCCAGCCGCTCAGCTCCTTCGGGCTGATCTGGCGGCATTTTGGCCGCGATTATCTGGCGGCCTTTGGCGTGCCCGAAGCGCATATCGAGACGGTGCATGGCTCGTTTGACGGCGGTTTCGTGCTGCCCGTCGATCTGGTGGACAATGGCGCGCTCAGCCCTTCGGCGGCGGGGCTCCTGTCCGGCATGACGCTGCCCGGCCTGTTGGAAACCCTGAAACCGGTGTTCGACGACACCGACCCCGAGGCGGAAGACCGTGGCTTTGGCACCGCCGTCACCATCGCGCGCGCCTTTGTCGAGGCGCGGATCGCCCGCTCTGCCGCCAAGCTGCGCGCCGAAGGCATGGTGCAGGCGGCGATTGCGGCGGCGGGCGACGGCCATGTGCTCGACCTGCCGATGGGCATGCCCTTCCGCCCGGCGGTGGTCAAAGCGGGCGCCGATCACCTCCTCTTTGTGATCACCCCGCGCGGCAGCGAATGGACTTTGGGCGGCATCCGCCGCGCAGATGAAGGTTTCGAGCTGCGCGCCGATCTGCCCCGCGCCTGGGCCGGGCTGACCAATGAGGCGCTGGAGGCGGCCTCGGGCGTGAAGGGCGCGAGTTTTTGCCACAACGGCCGCTTCATCGCCGCCGCCAAAACCCGCGAGGCGATTGTGGCCATGGCGGAAATTGCGGTGCGCGAGGCTTTGGCAGAAGCCGCCGCCACCGCGTGACCTGTCGGGCCGGGCGGCAGCGCCCCCGGCCCGAAACCTTCAATCCAGCGCAGCAGGGCCGATGCTGGGGTAGAGATCGCCCGGCCCGGGGTTTTCCGGGGCCGAGGTGCCGCCGAGGTGGTTCACGATCCCCCAAACCGCGTTCAGCGCGGTCTGCACCGCCCCCTCGACCCAGGCCGGGGTCCAGCTGATCCCATCCCCCGCGAGGAAAATCCCCCGCTCGCGCGCGGGCATCTCGCTTTGCATGAAATGCCCGTACATCCGGTGGTTATAGCGGTAATGCCCCGGCAGCGCGCCTTTGAACGCGCCGAGGAAATTCTGATCGGTCTCCCAGCTCACACAGATCGGATTGCCGCGGATATGGCTTGCCACATCCACCGTCGGATAGATCTTGGCCAAAGCCGAGAGTGCCAGCTCCACCCGCTTTTCCGCGTCATGCGGCAGCACTTTCAGCGCATCGGTCATCCAGGAATAGGAGAGACAGATCACCGCCGGACGCTCGGGGCCATTGTCAAAGAAATAGGTGCCGCGGGTGATCCGGTCGGTCAGCGTCATCGACATCAGCGGGCGGCCCGTCTCGGTGTCAATGTCATTCCAGAAGGGCCGGTCCACCATCACAAAGGTTTTCGCCGCCTGCATATAGCGGGTGCGGTCCAGCGCCATCCACAGCTTTTGGTCGAACAGATCCTCGTCGGTGTTGATCGAGGTGGTCAAGAGATGGCTCTGACAGGTGACGAGCACCGCCTGATAAAGATCGCTGCGCCCCCAACGGTCGGTCACCCGGATCAGCCCGGTTTCCGCGTCGCGCGCAATCGCCACCGCCCGCCCCCGCGTCGCCCCGTCATTGAGCTTGGCGAGCGAAGTGCCCTCGGGCCAATGCGCGCAGGGCGCGGCCAGCCGCCAGAGCCGGTGCAGAACATTCTCGACCCCGCCCTTGATATAGCATTGTGCATCATCAAGGCCGCAGAGGTTGACCCGTAAGATTTCCAGCATCGAATTGGGGAAATCGCTGTCCCAGCCGCCGGTGCCAAAGCCCACCTGACCAAACACCTCGCGGTGGCGGAAGCTGAGCGCGCGGAACGCCTCGGACGCGGTGATGAAATCGTAAAACGTCCGCTCATCCCAGGCGGCCAACAGGGGGTCCCAGAGTTCCTTGACCCGCGCCGCATCGCGCGCCTTCATCGCCGCCTGCAACTCGCTGAATTGCGCCCCCTCCTCCAGCGCGGCGGCATAGGCCTCGGCCACCTCGCGGTACAGGTCGGGCAGATCGGCCAGCGTGCGGGCAAAGAGCGTTTCGCCTTCCAGATCGATGACGGTCGAACCTGCGGCGGGGGTCAGCGGATTGGGAAAGGGCTCCGCCTCACAGCCCACCAGATCGACGTAATGGTAAAACCCCCGCGACGAGACCGGGAAGCGCATACCGCCAAGCTCGGCGATCACATCCTCGGTCCCCTCGAAGGTCTCCGAGCGCAGACGGCCGCCGAATTTGCCGGATTCATAGAGGATCGGCCGCAGGCCCAGCTTCATCAGCTCATGCCCGGCAACCACCCCCGCCGCCCCGGCGCCGATGATGGCCACTTCCGCCCCCTGTTGCGCGGCGGGCAGCCTGCCCAGACCCGCCGGATGGCGCAGCCAATCCTCATAAGCAAAGGGAAAATCGGGGCCAAAGGCAGAGAGCTGCATCGGGGTCGTACTCCAAAATTCACAGGCGCCACAGCGCCGCTTTCCGGGTTGGACCGGAGGCCGCCGCGTGGCATGGTCGGGCCTCGGGCCCAGGGGGAACTCAATCGTGAAACTCGCGCTGTCGCAAGCACTCCCGGTCGATGGACGGATTGATGCCGCCTTTGACCGGATCGAACAAGCCCTGACTGCCGCCGCCGCCGCCGGCGCGCGTCTGCTGGTGGTGCCGGAACTGTTCCTGCCGGGGTACAACCGCCCCGATCTGCATGCCACCCTGGCGCAGCCGCGCGATGGGGAATGGCTGCAGCGCCTGCAGGCGATGACGCAGAACATTGGCTGCGGTCTGGTCTTTGGCTGGGCGGAACGGGCCGACGGCAAAGTCTATAACGTCGCCAGTGCCTTGGGGCCGGATGGCCGGTTTCTGGCGCACTACCGCAAGATCCAGCTTTTTGGCGCGATGGAGCGCGAGAGTTTCGCGCGGGGCACCGAAGCGCCACCGGTCTTTGACCTCGATGGCCGCCGCTTTGGCCTGCTCATCTGCTATGACGTGGAATTTCCCGGCCATGTTGCCGCTCTGGCCGCGCGTGGGGCAGAGATTTTGCTGGTGCCGACCGCCAATCCGCTGGGCTATGAGCATGTGCAGCGCGCCCTGATCCCCGCGCGCGCGCATGAAAGCCGCCTGATCATCGCCTATGCCAATTACACCGGCAGCGAGGCGGGGCTGACCTTTGGCGGCCGCTCGCTGATCGTGGGTCCGGATGCAGAACCCTTGGCGCAGGCGGGGCTGGCGGAAGCCCTCATGATCGTTGATCTACCGCCGCTTGGCGCTTGGCCGGACACAGCCCATTCGGCGCAGGCGGCAGAATATCTGCCGACCCGCTGAGGGGGAGCAGGGGCACACCCCTGCAGACCGGTCACACGCCCAGACGATCGCGCAGCGCATACCACCAGGCGCCGATCATCGTATAGGGCACCCGGCAGAGCCGCCCGCCCGGGAACGGATACCACGGGATCGCCGCGAAAGTGTCAAAGCGCGCGGTATCGCCATGCACCGCCTCGGCCAATATCCTGCCGAACATATGCGAGCCGGTGATGCCATGGCCGCTGTAGCCCTGCGCGAAATAGACATTGCGCCCCAGCCGCCCCATCTGCGGCACCCGGCTGAAGGACAAAGCGAATTGCCCGCTCCAGACATGGTCCACCTTGATCTGAGCCAGTTCGGGGAAAACCTCGGCCATATTGCGCCGCAACATCCCCTCGATATCGCGCGGATCGCCGCCGCCATAGCCGACACCGCCGCCGAAAATCAGCCGTTTGTCGGCCGAGAGCCGGAAGTAGTCCAGAATGTAGCGCATATCCTCGACGCAGGCATCCGAGGGCAGCACGGCCTGCGCCTGCGCCTCGGTCAGGGGGGCGGTGGCCATCATCTGGCTGGAAACCGGCATCACCCGGCGCGACAATTGCGGCGAAACCCCACCCAGATAGGCATTGCCGCAGAGCACCAGCTTGTCACAGGTAACACTGCCCTGTGCCGTGCGCACCACTGGCCGGGTGGCCTCGGTGTCCACCGAGAGCACGGGCGAATGTTCATGGATCACACCCCCCTGCCCCTCAAACGCCGCCGCCTCCCCCAACGCGAGGTTCAGCGGGTGCATATGCCCGCCCCGGTGGTCGATCATGCCGCCGATATAGCGGTCGCTGCCGATATGGCCGCGCATCGCCTGCCGGTCCAGAAGCTCAAGGTTTTCCATGCCATAGCGGCGCCAGAGGGTCTGCATCGCCTCCAGATCGCGCAGATGCGGGGCGGTGATCGCGGCAAAGACATTGCCCGGCTTGATGTCGCATTGGATGTCATAGCGCGCCACCCGCTCGCGGATGATATCGCCGCCCTCGAGCACCAGCCCGGCGACGAAAGCCTGCGTCGCATCGCCGTAGCGTGCGCCGATCTTGGCAAGGCTGGCGTTCAGCCCGTTGACGATCTGCCCGCCATTGCGCCCCGAGGCCCCCCAGCCGACCTGCGCCCCCTCGATCAGCACCACGCGGTGGCCCTTTTCCGCCAGATGCAGCGCGGTGGACAGGCCGGAATAGCCCGCACCCACCACGCAAACCTCGGTATCAACCGGCCCCTGCAGCGGTGGACGGTGCGGCGCCGCATGGGCGGTCGCGGCGTAATAGCTTTGCGGGTAGGCCCCGTCGCCCGGATAGATCGGTGCTGGCATCATACGGCCTCCAGATAGCTGTGGTATTCAAAATCAGTGACATGCCGGGTGAAGCGGCGCAATTCCTGCTGCTTGCATTGCACGAACATCCGCTGCAACCGCCGGGAATAGATGTCGCCGATCAGCGGGCCGCGGGCAAAGGCCTCGATCGCGCTGGCCCAGTCATAGGGCAGATGCCCCAGATCCTGCGTATAGGCATCGCCGGTGATCGGCTCCGCCGGGGTCCAGCCGCGCTCAATCCCCAAGAGCGCGCCGCCCAGAACCGAGGCGAGCACCAGATAGGGGTTGGCATCGGCCCCCGCCACGCGGTGTTCGATCCGGCGCGCCTTCGGGCTGCCGCCGGGAATCCGGATCGCCGTCGTGCGGTTCTCATAACCCCAGGCCACCGATGAGGGCGCATGCGCCCCCGGCAGCAGGCGGCGGAATGAGTTTTCATGCGGCGCAAAGACCAGTGCGTTTTCCTGCATGGTGCCGAGCAACCCCGCCACGGCATTGCGCAACAGGTCGGTGCCCTCGGGGCCACCGTTGTCAAAGACATTGCGCCCCTCGGCATCCACCAGCGAGAAATGCACATGCATCCCGCTGCCCGCGCGGTCGCCGTAAGGTTTGGCCATGAAGGTGGCGGCAAAGCCGTGTTTGCGGGCGATCCCCCGCACCAACCGCTTGAAGAGCACCGCATCATCCGCCGCCTCCATCGGGTCAGCGACATGGCGAAAGTTGATCTCAAACTGGCCCGCACCGTTCTCCGAGATCGCCGCATCCGCCGGGATCCCCTGCGCGCGGCAGGCATCATAGACCTCGTTCAGATAGGCGTCGAAATGCTGCAAATCATCCAGCGACAGCGCGCCATCGGAATCCAGCCGCTTGCCGGTGACCGGCGAGCGGGGCGGCTGGGGCGCGGCCTCGCTCGGATCGCAGACGTAAAACTCCAGCTCGGTCGCCACCACCGGCGTCAGCCCCAGTGCCTTGTACCGGGCCACAACCTCGGCCAAGGCGCGGCGCGGATCGCCCGCAAACGGCGTGCCATCCTCTTGCCGCATCCAGAGCTGCGCAAAGGCCGCGGGGCGCGACGTCCAATCCACCGGGATCAGCGAGCGGCCGGTGAAATCGCACAGGCCATCGGCATCGCCGGTGTCAAAGACCAGATCGTTGCCCTCGATATCCTCGCCCCAGATGTCCATGCCCAAGAGCGACAGCGGCATCCGCAACTCTCCCCCCACGATCTTGTCGATCTGATCCACCGGCACCCTTTTGCCGCGCATGACCCCGTTCAAATCGCAGATGCAGGCAAAGATCGTTTCAATCTCCGGCCGCTCGACCAGCCACTCAGTCGCTTTGGCCTTGTCCATGGAAGTCACCGTCCGATCAAAAATGTGATAGCGTTTTTATTTATGTGATAGAGATAGCGCTTGAGTCAAGCCGGACCAGCGGTTACCCGATCCCCGACTGCCCAGCCGAGGTGCCCATGAGCCAGATCCCCGAGATTGCCCGCGCCGATTGGATGACGACGCAGGATTACGCCTATGCCCGCCTGCGCCATGCGATCCTGTTGGGGGCATTGCGGCCAGGCACGGCGTTGACCTTTCGGGGCCTCGCGCAGCGCCTGTCGCTCAGCCCCACGCCGATCCGCGAGGCGATGCGGCGGCTTTCCTCGGAAAACGCGATCGAGGTTCTGGGGAACCGGCGCTTGCAGGTGCCGCTGATGACACTGGCCCGCTTTGAAGAGCTGGTGCAGTTGCGGATCACATTGGAAACCCATGCTGCGGAGCGGGCTTTTCCCTATGTGTCAGAGATGGAAATTGCCGCGCTGACCGCGCTCGACACCGAGATGGACGCGGCGATTGAGGCGCGCGATCTGGATGCGCTGACCCAGTTGAATCAGGCCTTTCACAAGCGGCTCTACAGCCTCAATCCTCAGGCGCCGGTGATGCCCCTGATCGAAAGCCTCTGGCTGCAGCTCGGCCCCTTTCAGCGGCAGGTGATCGAGCATATTGACAGCATCAATGTGATCGACCGGCACAAGGAAATGCTGGCCGCGATGCGCGCGCGCGACCTGGCGGCGCTGCTGGCCGCCCTTGAGGGCGACATCCGTGACGGGTCGATCCGCGCGGGCCGCCAGATGCTGCTGCGGGCCGCGCAGATCCCCGACTGACACGCGGACCGGCAGCGGCGGCGGTCACCCCAAGAATAATGTGATAGCGTTTTACGCGACGACGCCAGGTAGATCGAGACGTCACTCGGGCGCCACGCGCCGCCACGCCAGCCCGGCGCCACGGCGTGATCCTTGGGGCAAAACGCCGGGCACCCTGCCCCTCACGCCCCCCTTGGGGGCATTTACGCGCGGGATTCGGCGCCGCCACATCCTGTCATGACTTTTATATATAGTTTTTTCCGAAGAAGACCTTGAGGCTGCCGTTGAGCGGGACCGCCCGCGCGGCGCCTAACGGCCTGCGGGAGAGCATTGTTCGTACTTGGTCCATGACATCATAATTATAGATAGTTTATCAGGTTAACCCGGCTGTCCTGAATATTTATCAATAGTTGATCATCCCCCGCCAGGAGCCGCAGATGTCCCCCCGCCCCGTTCACGCTGCCGACCTCTATTCCCTCCCCCTGATGGACCTGCTCTTTCGCGCCCAAAGCGTGCACCGCCAGCATTTTGACCCCAACAGCGTGCAATGCTCGAAGCTTCTCTCGATCAAAACCGGCGGCTGCCCGGAGGATTGTGCCTATTGCTCGCAATCGGCGCGCAACGGCTCGGATCTTGGCGCCTCGAAGCTGATGGAGGTGGAGCGGGTGCTGGCCGAGGCGCGCCGTGCCAAAGCCGCCGGGGCGACGCGCTATTGCATGGGGGCCGCCTGGCGCTCGCCGAAAGAGCGCGACATGCCCGCCGTGCTGGCCATGGTGCAGGGGGTCAAGGACCTCGGGCTGGAGACCTGCATGACCTTGGGGATGCTGGACAGCGATCAGGCGCTGCGGCTGAAGGCGGCGGGGCTTGATTATTACAACCACAACATCGACACCTCCGAGCGCTATTATGCGGAAGTCATCACCACCCGCAGCTTTCAGGACCGGCTGGAGACGCTGGCGCGGGTGCGCGCGGCGGGCATTCATGTCTGCGCCGGGGGCATCGTCGGCATGGGCGAGACGGCGGCGGACCGGATGGCGATGCTCGACACTTTGGCCGGGCTGCCGGACGCGCCGGAATCGGTGCCGATCAACATGCTGATGCCGATGGCGGGCACGCCGCTGGCCGACACGCCGCCGCTCGACCCGATCGAGTTTGTGCGCACCATCGCCACCGCGCGGATCCTGATGCCCACCTCTTATGTCCGCCTTTCTGCCGGGCGTTCGGAAATGAGCGATGAATTGCAGGCTTTGTGCTTCTTTGCCGGGGCGAATTCGATCTTTGTCGGTGACAAACTGCTGACCGCAGGCAATCCCGATGAGGACAAGGACGCGCGCCTGTTCGCCAAACTCGGTCTCAGGGCAGAAATGCTGGCCGAGGCGGCGCCCGCCCCCGATCACGCAGCCGAGCCGGAACATGGCTGCGCCTGCGCCGGTGGCTGCGCGGTGTGAGGCCGGAAATGACGGCCTTTCCCCGCCATGCCGAGGCCCTAGCGGCCCTGTCGCAGCGCGGCCGCTTGCGGCAGCTGCATCCCGCGAATGGCATCGACTTCGCCTCGAATGATTATCTCGGCCTGGCCCGCTCGCGCATTTTGCAGGCTGCCGCATCCGAAGCTCTGGCACGCGGGGTGCCGGTGGGCGCGGGCGGCTCGCGTCTGTTGCGCGGCACCCACCCGGAGCATGAGGCGCTGGAGGCGGAAGCGGCTGCCTTCTTTGGCAGCGCGGCTGCGCTCTATATGGGCGGCGGCTTTCAGGCCAATCAGGCGCTGTTCGCCAGCCTGCCGATGCAGGGCGATCTGGTGCTGCATGACGTGCTGATCCATGCCAGCGCGCATGAGGGGATACGGCTGGGCCGCGCCGATGCGCAGGCTTTCCGGCACAACGATGTGGCCCATGCCGAAGACCTCTTGCGCGACTGGCGGCGGGCGGGCGGCAAGGGGCGGGTCTGGCTTGCGGTGGAAAGCATCTATTCGATGGAGGGCGACCGCGCGCCGCTGGAGGATCTTGCCGCCCTCGCCCGCGCGCATGAGGCGGTGCTGGTGGTGGATGAGGCGCATGCCACCGGGGTGCACGGGCCGGGCGGGCGCGGGCTGGCCCGGCAGGGCGATCTGGCGCTGATCACCCTGCACACCTGCGGCAAGGGCCTTGGGGCTTCGGGCGCGCTGATCTGCGCCGAGCGGGTGGTGATTGACACGCTGGTGACCAAGGCGCGGCCGTTTCTGTTTGCCACTGCGCCCGCGCCGCTCAGTGCGGCCATCGTACGTGCCAGCCTGCGCGCGCTCAACGATCATCCGGAGCTGCAAAAAGCGGCCGCCGCACGCATCGCCCATGCGCAGGCCGAAGCCGCGCGGCTGTGCGGCCTTGGGCCGTTCGGGAGCCAGATCCTGCCGGTGATCATCGGCGCCGACCACGCTGCCCTGTCGCTGGCGGGGGCGCTGCAGGCACGCGGCTTTGACGTGCGCGCCATCCGGCCGCCCACCGTGCCGCGCGGCACCGCCCGGCTGCGCATCTCGGTCACCGGCGGGGTGACTGCCGCCCAGATCACGGGGCTGATGCAGGCCCTGTCGACATTGCAAGGAGAGGCCCGATGAAGCGGAACGCGGTTGTCGTTGCTGGAACCGATACCGAGATCGGCAAAACGGTGTTTGCTGCCGGGCTCACCGCCGCGCTCGGCGCGCGGTATTGGAAACCCGTGCAGGCGGGGCTGGAGGGCGAGAGCGACAGCGAGACCGTCGCCCGCCTCTCGGGCTGCGCGGTCCTGCCCGAGGCCTACCGGCTGCCCCTGCCCGCCTCGCCGCACCGTGCCGCGGCCGCTGCGGGGATCGAGATCGATCCCGCGCGGCTGCATCCACCAGAGGTTTCCGGCCCACTGGTGATCGAGGGCAGCGGCGGTCTGATGGTGCCGCTGACCCGCCGCCTGCTCTATCTCGACGTGATCGCGGAGTGGAAGCTGCCGGTCATTCTGGCCTGCCGCACGGCACTCGGCACCATCAACCACAGCCTGCTCTCACTGGCGGCGCTGCGGGCGCGGGCGGTTCCGCTGCTGGGGCTGGTTTTTCTGGGCGATGAGGTCGCCGACACGCAAGAGATCATCTGCGAGATGGGTCAGGTGGCCAGCCTCGGGCGGCTGCCGCGCCTGGATCCGCTGACGCCCGAGGGCCTGCGGGCGGCCTTTGCGCAGATCGACCTCGCCCGCATCCGGGGGGTGCTGTGATGCTCAGCGACCGCGCCTTTGATGCCGCCCATCTCTGGCATCCCTATGCCGGCATGACCACGCCCGGCCCCGTGCATGAGGTGGCCGAGGCGGAGGGGGTCTGGCTGACGCTCCGCGACGGCACAAGGATGATTGACGCCATGTCCTCCTGGTGGTGCGCGGCGCATGGCCACCGGCACCCGGCACTGGTGGCCGCGATGACCGCACAGCTGCAACGCCTGCCGCATGTGATGTTCGGCGGGTTGACGCATGGCCCGGCAATTGACCTGGGGCGCAAACTGCTGGCCCTGCTGCCCGAGGGGCTGAACCGCATCTTTTACGCCGACAGCGGCTCAGTTGCCGTTGAGGTGGCGCTGAAGATGGCGCTGCAGGCGCAGGTGGCGCGGGGGCATCCGGGCCGCACCCGGTTTGCCAGCGTGCGCGGCGGCTATCACGGCGACACCTGGAAAGCGATGAGCCTTTGCGACCCCGAGACGGGTATGCATGGCCATTTCGGTTCGGCACTGGCCCCGCAGATATTTGTCCCCGCACCGCCGGTTCGCTTCGGCGATGCCTGGCCCGAAGACCCCGAGCGGAACGGCCTCGCGGCGGTCGCCGATCTCTTTGGCCGGCAGCACGATCAGATTGCCGCCTTCATTCTTGAACCGGTGGTGCAGGGTGCGGGCGGCATGCGCTTTTATCACCCCGCCTATCTGCGGGGGCTGCGCGATTTGTGCGACCAGCATGGCATCCTGCTGATCCTTGACGAGATCGCGACCGGCTTTGGCCGCACCGGCCGCATGTTCGCGATGGAGCACGCGGCGGTGGTCCCCGACATCCTCTGCCTCGGCAAAGCGCTCACCGGTGGCATGATGAGCTTTGCCGCCACCATCGCCACAACCGCCGTGGCGCAGGCAATCTCGACCGGCAGTCCCGGCGTACTGATGCACGGCCCCACCTTCATGGCCAATCCGCTGGCCTGCGCCGCCGCCGCCGCCAGCCTCGACCTGCTGGCCATGGGCGAATGGCCGGCACAGGTTGCCGCGATTGAGACCCAACTGTCCGCAGCCCTCGCCCCGGCCCGTGCCCTGCCCGGCGTCGCCGATGTCCGCATCCTTGGCGCAATCGGCGTAATCGAGATGCGCCAGCCGCTTGATGCACCCCACGTGCACGCCCATGCGCGCCATTCGGGCGTGTTCCTGCGGCCTTTCGGGCGGCTCCTCTACACGATGCCGCCCTATATCACCACGCCGGACGAGCTGAGCCTGATTACGCAGACCATGCTCGAGATCGCGGGATGGCACCAATGAAGCAGCGATGGTTGCGCCGCGCAGGCGCCCCCGATCTGATCATCCTGTGCACCGGCTGGGCCGTCGGTGCCGCGCCTTTCGCCGCCCTGCAGGGCGCTGCCGATCTTCTGCTCCTGTCGGATTACCGGGAGCTGAGCACCCCGGAAATCCCGCAGGCCGCATACCGGCGCGTCAGCCTCGTTGCCTATTCCTTCGGTGTCGCCGCCGCCTGTCATCTGGCCGCCGATTGCCCCCCCCTGGCGCGCAAAGTGGCGATCAGCGGCACGGCGACGCCCCTGAATGCCACCACCGGCATCCCACCGGCGGTGTTTCATCAAACCGAGCGCCATCTGAGCACCTCCGGCCTGCGCGCCTTTGCCCGCCGTGCGGAATGCGCGGTGGAGGAGCCCGCCGATCTGGACGCCCTGCGCGCCGAATTGCGGGCGGTGGCGGCGCGGCCCGCCGCGTCACCGCCCGCCTTTGACCGCATCTGGCTTGGATCGCGCGACCGCATCTTTCCGCCCGAAAATCTGGCCCTTGCGTGGCAGGATCAGGCTGCGCGTGTCCGTTGGCGCGATTGCGGACACAACCCGATGCCCGGTTTTCGCCACTGGGACGAGGTCCTCGCATGAGCGGTTTGACCCAGCGGGTGGCGCGCAGCTTTGGCCGCAGTGCTCCGAGTTATGATGCCGCTGCGACAGCGCAAAAGGCGATTGCCGCGGAAGTCTTCGGGCGGCTCATGGCGCATCGGGGCCCAGAGCCCCTGCCCCGGGTGCTGGAGGCGGGGTATGGTTCGGGCCATTTCACCCGCCATTTGCTGCGCTTACCGATAGGGACGCTCTGGCTGAACGACCTCGCGTCACCGCCGCTGGCCGCCTGTCCGCAGGCCGTTTACCTGCCCGGCGACATCCGGTCAGCGGTTCTGCCCGCCGATCTTGATCTGGTGGCCTCCACCTCCATGATCCAATGGCTGCCAGACCCAAAAGCCACCCTTGCGCATCTGGGGCGGGCGGTTCGGCCCGGAGGCTGGATGGCCATCTCCGGCTTTGGCCCCGGTCATTTTCCGGAATTGCGCCAGTTGGGCAGCGCGGCCGCGGCCCCTTCGTGTCTGAGCGCGGCGGCATTGGCCGCACTGCTGCCGCCCGGATGGCAGCTGCGCGAGGCGCGGGATTTCACCCGGCAGCTGTGGTTTTCCACGCCGATGCAGGTTCTGCAGCATCTGCGGGCGACGGGGGTGAACGGCTGCGCCCGCAGGTGCTGGAGCCGAGCCGCGCTGAATGCATTTTGCGCAGGCTACAGCGCAGCATTCGGCACTGCAGAGGGCGTGCCGCTGACCTATTGCCCCACAGTGATCATCGCGCAAAAGCGTTAGTTCAGCCGCGACAGGTGCCGCTCAAGAATGCTGGTTGCCATGCGCGGATCCTTGCGCCGGATCGCCGCCATCAGCGCATGGTGATCGGGATCGATCCGGGGACGCCAGCGGTCTTTGTAATGCACCAGGATGTAGCGCGCGGCCAGCAATTGCAGGTTCGCAATCTCTTCCAGCAAACGCGGCATGGCACAGCCTGCCATTGTCGCCATGTGAAAGGCGCGGTTGGCGGCCTCCCAGTCAAAGATGTTCTCGCAGGCATCACAGTGCCGCCGCGCCTCTTCGGCGGCGCCAATCTGCGCCGGGGTCAGCTGCGGCACCGAATGCATGAGCGCCACCGGCTCCAGCGCAAGACGCATCACCTTCACCTCGCGCTGCGCATCGGGATCAAGCGGCGCCACCCGCACCCCGTGGCGTGGTTTGCTGACGGCCAAACCCTTGGCGACCAATCGCAAAAACGCCTCGCGCACGGGGACATGGCTGACCCGGAACTCCTCCGCAATATGATCCTGCCGCAGCTTTTCGCCCGGCAAAAAACCGCCCCGGATGATCCGGTAGCTCAGATCCTCAGCGATTTTCTCCGGTGAAAGGCTACGGCCCTCGGTCATGTCTGGCGCGCGCCCCGCGATACTATCTATAATCCACCCTATAGCGCAAAGCGGCCACGGGCGGCAAGACGGGCCGGGCCCGGAGCGCCAACGCAGCGCGTTGGCCGCCGCTCCGGCCTGTCTGGCGCGGCACGGCACGCCGATGCGGGACAAGGGCGGATCATGACCTCGCACACCTGGCTGGCCCGCTGTTTCGCCCAAGGCATGCTGCAGCCCGTGCTGGCCGACTGGCGGCCCGCGTTCGATGGCCCCAGCACTATTGCTAAAGCCGCTTCAGGCCCGCCACGCTGCGCGCCTTTGTCGGTCTGATTGCCAAAGACCATCAGGCCGGGGCACAAGCCGCACCACAGGTCTGCGACCGGCATCGGCCCCATACCACAGGTGCAGCAGCATCAGGCCAGGGTCATACGCCGCTGTCGAAGGGCTCAAACGCATCCGCCCGGGCACGCTGCCAGCGTTTCAGATAGCCGAAACGGTCATCGTCTTCGCGCAGCAAAAATCCCTCCGGCATGTAGGGATAGACCTCATCGGCCACCACCATCTGCCGGTCTTTTTCGCGCAGCATGATGTGCATCGGCATGAATTTTCCCGGATGCGACAACCCCGCCGCCCCGGTCATTTCGCCGAGTGCTTTCAGCGTGTTGCGGTGGAAATTCGCCACCCGCTCGGCCTTGTCCGGCACCACGAGGGCGCGCTGGCGCAAGGGATCTTGCGTGGCCACGCCCACCGGGCACCGGTTGGTGTGACAGGCCTGCGCCTGAATGCAGCCGATGGAAAACATGAAACCGCGCGCCGAATTCGCCCAATCGGCCCCCAGTGCCAGCACCCGCGCAATGTCAAAAGCGGTGACCAGCTTGCCCGAGGCGCCGATGCGGATCCGGTCGCGCAGCCCCGCCCCGCGCAGGGTGTTATGCGCAAAAGTCAGCCCCTCGACCAGAGGCATCCCCATATGGTTGGCAAATTCGAGGGGCGCCGCACCGGTCCCCCCTTCTTTGCCGTCAATGACGATGAAGTCAGGCGTGACGCCGGTCTCCAGCATCGCTTTGACAATGCACATGAATTCACGGCGATGCCCGATGCAGAGCTTGAACCCGACCGGTTTGCCGCCCGACAATTGGCGCAGCTGGGTGATGAAGGCCATCATCTCGAGCGGGGTGGAAAACGCCGAATGCGAGGCGGGCGAGATGCAATCAATGCCCATCGGCACGCCGCGCGCCTCAGCGATTTCCGGGCTGATCTTGGCGGCGGGCAACATCCCGCCATGCCCCGGCTTGGCGCCCTGGCTCAGCTTGATCTCGATCATCTTGACCTGCGGGCTGGCCGCGTTCTTGGCGAAAAGCTCGGGACTGAAGGTGCCATCATGGTTGCGGCAGCCGAAATAGCCCGAGCCGATCTCCCAGATCAGATCGCCGCCATTCTCGCGGTGATAGCGGCTGATGCCACCCTCGCCGGTGTCATGCGCGAAACCGCCCATCTTGGCGCCCCGGTTCAGCGCCGAAATCGCATTGGCCGAGAGGGCACCGAAACTCATCGCCGAGATGTTGTAGATAGACCCCGCATAGGGTTGCGTGCAATCCGGCCCGCCAATGGTGATGCGGAAATCCGTGTCGGGAATGTGCTTCGGGCGGATCGAATGCGTCAGCCATTGATAGCCGGAATCGTAGACCCGCAGGCGCGTGCCAAACGGGCGCGCATCCTCGACATTCTTGGCCCGCTGATAGACGATCGAGCGTTCCTCGCGCGAAAACGGCTCTTCGTCCTGATCGCTCTCGATCAGATACTGCCGGATTTCAGGGCGGATCCCCTCAAAGAAGAACCGCATATGCCCCATGATCGGATAGTTGCGCAGCACCGCGTGCCGGGTCTGGATCAGATCGTGCACCCCGAGCGCCGACAGGCCGCCAAAAGCGAGCACCCCCAGCCCATACCAGAGCGATACGAACGTCAGCAGCAGGAAAACAACCGTCAGGGCGACACAGAGGCCGAATATGGCGAAGCGGGTTTTACTATGGCGCAAGAGCAATCTCTCCTCAGCGGGGAATGAACGCAGGATCGTCGGCCGTTGCCTTAGGTATCGGGCAGATCGGCCGCCTATGCAACTTTCTTACCACCCCCGCATGAACGGCTGATGAAGCACATAAGGTGGGGGCCCGCGCCGGCACGGGCCCGCAAGTGCCTGTTTCAGTGGATCGAAAGTTTGTCCAATGCGCCGGGTTTGTCATGCAGCGCCAGCTTGTCGACGATGGTTTCCGAGGCACGGTTGAGGCCGATGACATTCACCACAGCGCCCGTGCGGCGGAACTTCATCACCGCCATATCGAGGGCCGCCACCGAGGAAATGTCCCAGATATGCGCGGCACTGACGTCGATGGTCACGCGGTCCAGCGCTTCCTTGAAGTCGAAGGATTTGATGAAATCCTCGACAGAGCCGTAAAAGACCTGCCCCTCCACCACATAGGTGCGCGCGCGGCCGTCAGCCGCGAGCTCCGAGCGCACTGCAAAAAGCTGCGCGATCTTGCCCGCGAAGAACAGCCCCGAGAGCAAAACCCCCACGAGGACGCCAATGGCGAGGTTATGCGTGTAGACCACCGCCACCACCGTCGCCAGCATCACGATCGAGGACGAGCGGGGATGCGTGCGCAGATTGCCGAGCGAGGCCCAGCTGAAAGTGCCGATCGACACCATGATCATGATCGCCACCAGCGCGGGCATCGGGATCAGCGCCACGATGTCGCCGAGGCCCACCACGAGGATCAGCAAGACCACACCCGCCGTGAAGCACGAGAGCCGCCCCCGGCCGCCCGAGCGCACGTTGATCATCGATTGGCCGATCATCGCACAGCCCGCCATGCCGCCGATGAAGCCGGTGCAGGCATTGGCGATGCCCTGCCCGATGCATTCCTGATTGCGGTCCGAGGTGGTGTCGGTGAACTCATCCACAATGTTCTGCGTCATCAGGCTTTCCAGCAGCCCGACCACTGCCACACCCACCGAATAGGGCAGGATGATCAGCAGCGTTTCCAGCGTCAGCGGGATCTGCGGGATCATGAACACTGGCAGCGTGTCGGGCAGCGCGCCCAGATCACCCACCGTGCGCACATCGAGGCCAAAGGCCACCGTGATCACCGAAAGCACGATGATGGTGACCAGCGGCGAGGGAATGGTCTTGTTGAGGCGCGGGAAGAGATAGATGATCGCAAGCCCCGCCGCCACCATCACATAGGTCATCCCCGTCACATTGCGCGGGTCGAGTTCCGGCAGCTGCGCCAGAAAGATCAGGATTGCCAGCGCGTTCACAAAGCCGGTCATCACCGATTTCGAGACAAAGCGCATGACAAATCCGAGTTTCAGAATGCCCGCGCCGATCTGCAGCAACCCGGCAAGCACCGTGGCCGCCAGCAGATATTGCAGGCCATGGTCCTTGACGAGGGTGATCATCAGCACCGCCGTGGCGGCGGTGGCGGCGGAGATCATCCCGGGCCGCCCGCCGGTGATGGCCGTCAGCACCGCGATGGAAAAGCTGGCATAAAGCGCGACCTTGGGATCGACGCCCGCGATGATGGAAAAGGCAATCGCCTCCGGAATGAGTGCCAGGGCGACAACCAGCCCCGACAGGAGGTCGGCCCGAATGTTGCCGACCCATTGCTGGCGATACAATTCGCGTGAAATCATGTTAAAATCCGTTCCTGACCGGGCGGGCGCCGCGCGCCGCTCCGATTGATGTTCTTGCGTCAGTTGAGCGGTGGTCCGGCGGATGGGCGGCCGGAAGAGCCACCTGGGAATCGCACCCAGGTCCATGTTTCTGCGCGTTTCATACAGGATCATGGCCAAAAGGCAAACCCGGCTGCGGCGGCGCGGCAACAGTCGCGGCGCAGGGCGTGGCCTGTGGGCAACGGACCTTGCAGGTTCAAGGGGCCCCGGCGCCGTGACCGGGGTGGGCGATGGCCGGAAAAAGGGCGGGAAATCCCGCCCCCTGTTTCATGCGATACTGGCTCTCGCGATCATGGCTTACTCGGTGGTGCCGAACTTTCGCCAAAGCCCCGCGGCCCCGGCAAAGACCACGATCACTGCGCCATAGATGGCACCGGTCAGCGTCAGACCCAGATGAGGCAGCGCCAATCCGGCCAGCACCACCGGCACGCCAAAGGCCAGATAGCTGAGGGTGAACAGCGTCGCGAACAGCTCGGCCCGCTCATCCGGTGCCGCCAGCGGAATGACCGAGCGCATCACCCCGTAAAAGCAGGTGCCGAACCCGGTGCCCGCAATCAGCACCGCCAGCAGATAGAGCGGCAGGATCTGCCAGATCAGCCCGATCACCGTCAGCACGGTTCCCAAGGCCAGCGCCGTGGTGCCGTAAAGCGTGATCGCCCGCGCCGATTTGCCCCGCGCGGCAAAACACGAGAGTGAGCCCGTGCCCGCCAGCAAGGTAATCACCAGCGCTTGCAACACATGATCCGTCACCCCAAAGACTTGCGCAATGATCGGCGCCCCGAGCGACAGATAGAGCCCCCCCGTCGCCCAGCCCGCAAACACCGCTGGGGCACTGCGCCAGAACGCGCCCCGTGCGGCGCGCGGCAGGCCAATCCGCGGCTTCAGCGCCGCCCACAGCCCCTCATGGCAGGGCGCGGTTTCGGGCAGCAGCCAGACCAAGACGGCCAGGGCCGCAAAAATCAGAGCAAAGCCGCCAAACACTTCGGCCATCGGCGCCTGCCCATAGTCGAGCACCGCCCCCGCCAGCAGCGCCCCCAGCGCCAACCCGCCCAGTGGCAGCACCGAATTCCAGATTGCGGCTGCGCCGGGGCGGTCTTTCGGCTCCAGATCCACCGCCGCTGCCGAGAGGCTGGAGAGAAGAAGCCCGCTCGCCACGCCCTGCAAGACCCGCGCGCCAATCAAGGCACCAACGCCCTGCGCCTGCCAGAACAGGATGATCGACAGCGACAGGAGCGCAAAGCCCGCCGAGAGCACCGGACGGCGCCCGAGATGATCCGACACGGACCCCGCAATCAACAGCGTGATCAGCAGTGCCACCGCATAGACGGCAAAGATCCCCGTCATCATCGCCGACGAGAACCCCATGCTCTGTTGCAGGATCGGGTAGAACGGCGAAGGCGCGCTCGCCCCCGCCATCATCAGCGCGAGGCTCGTCAGCACGAGGCGAAAGCCGCCCCGGTGCGATGTGGCGGTGGTGAGGTCAGAAAACGTCATGGGGGAACCTGAAGCGAGGGAGGAGGGGAGGTTCGAAATTATTCGAACCAATTCTTACTACCCTTCGCGCGAAGGTTCAACTATATTCGAACCATGGATGAGACCGATGATCTGCCGCATCCCCTTCGGGAGGATCTGACCCTGACGCAGGTGCTGTTCGCGCTGAGCGATCCGGCACGGCTGGAGATTGTGCGGCAACTGGTCGACGGTCCGGTGGAGATGGTGAATTGCTGCCTGCCCGCGCCCGACATGCCGAAATCGACGAAATCGCATCTGATGAAAGTGCTGCGGGAATCCGGTGTCATCCGCAACACGCCGCGCGGCCGGGGGCGTTTGCTCAGCCTGCGGCGGGCGGATCTCGACGCGCGTTTCCCCGGCTTGCTGGACGCGGTGCTGGGCGCACGCTGACCCTGCCCCGGCCCCCAAACAGCCGAGCAAAAAACGCCGACTCGAAAGCGGAGCAATGCAAGCGGGGCAATGCAAAAGGGGCAGGCTCTCGCCCACCCCTTTTTTGTTCATCACGCAACCGGGATCACTCGTCCGGCAAAATCCGCACGGCACCCTTGTCTGCGGAGGCCGCGAATTTCGCATAGACCTTCAGCGCCGCCGAGACATTGCGCTTGCGTTTCTCAACCGGCTTCCAGCCTGCCGCATCCTGTGCCGCCCGGCGCGCGGCCAGCTCGGCATCATCCACCAGAAGGTTGATCGAGCGGTTGGGGATGTCGATGGCGATCTTGTCGCCATCGCGCACCAGACCGATGGCGCCGCCCGAGGCCGCTTCCGGCGAGGCATGGCCGATCGACAGGCCCGAGGTGCCGCCCGAGAAGCGGCCATCGGTGATCAGCGCGCAGTCTTTGCCCAGTCCCTTCGATTTCAGATAGGAGGTCGGGTAGAGCATTTCCTGCATGCCCGGCCCGCCTTTCGGCCCCTCATAGCGGATCACCACCACATCGCCGGCCTGCACCTTGTTGTTCAGAATGCCCAGAACCGCGCTGTCCTGGCTTTCAAACACCTTCGCATTGCCGGTGAACACCCAGATCGACGGATCGACCCCGGCGGTTTTCACCACGCAGCCATCCAGCGCGATATTGCCCTTGAGCACCGCCAGACCACCGTCCTTGGTGAAGGCATGTTCGCCCGAGCGGATCACGCCCGTCTCGCGGTCGGTGTCCAGATCCGGCCACATCGAGGATTGGCTGAAGGCGGTCTGCGTCGGCACGCCGCCCGGCGCGGCCAGGAAGAGGTTGCGCACCTCGGGGTCGTTGCTGCGCGCGATATCCCATTGGTCAATCGCGGCGCCCAGCGTCGGCGCATGGACGGTGGCGCAATCGCGCTCGATCAGACCCGCGCGGTCCAGCTCGCCCAGGATCGACATGATGCCGCCCGCGCGGTGCACGTCTTCGATATGCACATCGGCCTTGTTCGGCGCGACCTTGCACAGGCAGGGCACATGTCGCGACAGCGCGTCAATGTCATCCATGGTGAAGTCGATGCCACCTTCCTGCGCAGCGGCCAGGATATGCAGCACGGTGTTGGTCGAGCCGCCCATGGCAATGTCCAGCGCCATCGCGTTCTTGAACGCCCGGCGGTCCATCACATTGCGCGGCAGGATCGAGGTGTCATCTTGCTCGTAATAGCGGCGCGCCAGATCGACGATGCGGCGCCCGGCCTCCAGGAACAGCTCCTTGCGGAACGCATGGGTGGCCAGCGTCGTGCCATTGCCCGGCAATGCCACACCCAGAGCCTCGGTCAGGCAGTTCATCGAATTGGCGGTGAACATGCCCGAGCAGGAGCCACAGGTCGGGCAGGCGTTTTGCTCGATCGCCAGCACATCGGCATCGCTCACCCGCTCATCGGCGGCGGCGACCATGGCGTCAACCAGATCCATCGCCACCACGCGGCCATCGCCCAAGGTGACCTTGCCGGCCTCCATCGGGCCGCCGGAGACAAAGATCACCGGGATGTTGATCCGCATCGCGGCCAGGAGCATCCCCGGGGTGATCTTGTCGCAGTTCGAGATGCAGACCATCGCATCGGCGCAATGGGCATTGACCATATATTCCACGGAATCGGCGATCAGCTCGCGCGAGGGCAGCGAATAGAGCATGCCGTCATGGCCCATCGCAATGCCATCATCCACCGCGATGGTGTTGAATTCCTTTGCGATACCACCCGCCGCCTCCACTTCGCGCGCGACCATCTGGCCCAGATCCTTGAGGTGGACATGGCCGGGGACGAATTGGGTAAAGCTGTTGACGATGGCGATGATCGGCTTGCCGAAGTCACTGTCTTTGACGCCGGTTGCACGCCAGAGGCCACGTGCCCCTGCCATGTTGCGGCCGTGAGTGGTGGTGCGTGAGCGATATGCAGGCATGCGTCCGGTCCTGTGCAGTATGGCTGATTGTGACGGTATTGGGCCGTCTCGCCCCGAAGGGCAAGGTCAATTCCGGATTTTCGGCCCGAAACCGCCGGGTAATTTCCGCCGCACTGCGGCATCTATCCCCCGGCGATCCCGTGCCCTGCGGCATCAATTGCCGGGGTCGAGCGCCACGCAATCGGCGAAATACTGCACGGTGCCATCCTCGGCCACCTCTTGCACCAGCCCGTGAATATCGGTTTCAAAACCGGGGCAGGTGCGCGCGAATTCGCGGTTGAACTTCAGATATTCAACGATCTTGCGGTTGAACACCTCGCCCGGGATCAGCAGCGGAATGCCCGGCGGATAGGGGGTCACGAGGCTGGTGGTGATCCGGCCTTCCAGATCGTCGATCGGCACCCGCTCGGTCGTGCGCCGCGCGATATGCGAGAAGGCGTCCGCGGGTTTCATCGCGGGCATATGGTCGCTCAGATACATATCCGTCGAGAGGATCGCCACATCGTATTTCGCATAGAGCTGGTGGACGTGCTGGCAGAGGTCCCGCAGGCCCATCTTTTCATAGCGCGGATGCTTGGCGCAGAACTCGGGCATGGTCCGCCAGAGCGGATGGTTGCGGTCATAATCATCCTTGAACTGCTGCAGCGCCGCCAACAGCGTGTTCCAGCGGCCCTTGGTGATGCCGATGGTGAACATGATGAAAAAGCTGTAGAGGCCGGTTTTCTCGACCACAACGCCATGCTCCGTCAGGTATTTCGACACGATCGAGGCGGGAATCCCCGTCTCTTCAAAACGGCCATCGAGATTGAGGCCGGGGGTAATCAGCGTCGCCTTGATCGGGTCGAGCATGTTGAACCCCGGCGCCATATCGCCAAAGCCGTGCCAGCTGTCCTCGCCATCGCGCTGCACGCCATCGGCATCGGTGCGCCGCAGCACCCAATCCTTGTTGCGGCCGAGGCCCTCTTCTTCCAGCTCGTCCGGACCCCAGACCTGGAACCACCATTCATCATCGCCAAACTCCGCATCCACCTTGCGCATCGCGCGGCGGAAATCGAGCGCCTCAAGGATGCTTTCCTCGACCAGAGCGGTGCCGCCCGGCGGCTCCATCATCGCCGCCGCCACATCGCAGCTGGCGATGATGCTGTATTGCGGGCTGGTCGAGGTGTGCATCAGATAGGCCTCGTTGAAGAGGTGCCGGTCCAGCTTGGTGTCCTGGCTGTCCTGCACCAGCACATGGCTGGCCTGGCTGATCCCGGCCAGCAATTTGTGAATGGATTGCGTGGCATAGGTGACCGAATGCTTGGTGCGCGCGCGTTTGCGGCCCATGGCGTGATAGCTGCCATAGAACGGGTGGAAGGCCGCATGCGGCAACCAGGCCTCGTCGAAATGCAGGTTCTCGACATAACCATCCAGGAGACCCTTGATGGTCTCGGTGTTGTAAAGCACCCCGTCATAGGTCGATTGTGTCAGCGTCATGATGCGCGGCTTGACCGTCTCGGCATCCACCCCGGCCAGCAGCGGATTGGCGCGGATCTTGGCCTTGATCGTCTCGATCTCGAACTCGCTTTGCGGGATCGGGCCGATGATGCCGTAGTGGTTGCGGGTGGGCTTGAGGAACACCGGCACCGCCCCGGTCATGATGATCGAATGCAGGATCGATTTGTGGCAGTTGCGGTCGACCACCACCACATCGCCCGGCGCGACAGTATGGTGCCAGACCATCTTGTTCGAGGTCGAGGTGCCGTTGGTCA
This sequence comes from Phaeovulum sp. W22_SRMD_FR3, assembly GCF_052113705.1. Lineage (NCBI taxonomy): Bacteria > Pseudomonadati > Pseudomonadota > Alphaproteobacteria > Rhodobacterales > Paracoccaceae > Phaeovulum > Phaeovulum sp. W22_SRMD_FR3. Next base: position 96,077 of record NZ_JBGQOG010000012.1, read on the forward strand.
CGAAGAAACAGTGATCGGCATTGAAGATCCGCGCGGCGTTGCGCTCGGAGGCGCCGATCGCGCCGTTATGGTCCAGCAGCTGGCCGAGTTCCTCGACCGCGTTGCAGACATCGGCGCGCAGCATGTTTTCACCGTAAAACTGGTGATACATCTGGCCAATCGGGCTTTTCAGGAAGGCCACGCCCCCCGAATGCCCCGGGCAATGCCACGAGTAAGAGCCATCCTCGGCGTAATCCAGAAGCGCCTTGAAGAAGGGCGGCTGGATGCCTTCCAGATATTGTTTGGCCTCGCGGATGATGTGGCGGGCCACGAATTCCGGCGTATCCTCGAACATATGGATAAAGCCGTGCAGCTCGCGCAGAATGTCATTGGGCAGGTGGCGGCTGGTCTTGGTCTCGCCATAGACATAGATCGGCACATCGGCGTTTTTCCAGCGCACTTCCTCGATGAAGCTGCGCAGATTGACCACCGCCGGGTCCAGATCGGGACCGGGGCTGAACTCTTCGTCGTCAATGGACAGCACAAAGGCCGAGGCGCGCGATTGCTGCTGCGCGAATTGCGACAGATCGCCATAGCTGGTGACGCCCAGCACCTCGAAACCCTCTTTCTCGATGGCCTCAGCCATGGCGCGGATGCCCAGACCCGAGGAGTTCTCCGAACGGAAATCTTCGTCGATGATGACGATGGGGAAGCGGAATTTCATGGAACTCTCCTACCAGGATATCAGCGGTGGGCCGGAAAACAGCAATCGGAACGGCGCAGCAGGCAAGGGGTCACCAAAGCCCGGGGTGCTGGACAGTTTGGCGCAGGATTCAGCGCCGTTTCTTTCTGGTGAACCCGCCATAGTCAAGGGCCGCGATCCGCTCGTCGCTGCCAGTTTACCAGAATATCACAAAGCCCGCCCCGCAACCTGCCCTGCCCGCTCTCCAATGGAACACCCCGCCCCGGCAGCGGGTTCCCCCGGCGCGTGTTGCATGGCACAAAGACCGGGCTGTCGCCCGGCACGGCGGCCCGCAGGATGCACGCAAAGAGGGTGACATGGATCTGAACAGTGATCTTGGCGAAAGTTTCGGCGCCTGGCAGATCGGCGATGATGCGGCGATGCTCGACATCGTCACCTCGGCCAATATTGCCTGTGGTTTTCACGCGGGCGATCCGGTGGGGATTTTGCGCAGCCTGCTGGCCGCGGCCGCGCGGGGGGTGCAGGTGGGCGCGCATGTGGGTTACCCGGATCTGGTGGGCTTTGGCCGCCGCAAGATGCAGATCCCGGCGCCGGAGCTGACGGCGGACGTGATCTATCAGATCGGTGCCTTGCAGGGGCTGGCGCGGGCGGCGGGCACCCGGGTGAGCTATGTCAAACCCCATGGTGCGCTCTACAACACGATGGCCACCGATCTGGCCGAGGCGGATGCGGTGATTGCCGCGATCAAGGCGGTCGACCCGTCACTCGCGCTGATGGCACTGGCAGGGGCGCCGGTCGTGGCCCATGCCCGGGCGGCGGGCCTGCGGGTGATCTGTGAGGCCTTTGCCGACCGCGCCTATACCGCGGAGGGCGCGCTGGTCGCACGGTCCACGCCCGGCGCCGTGCTGCATGACCCGGAGGAGATTGCCGCACGGATGCTGCGGCTGGCGCGCGAGGGGGTGATCGAGGCCATCACCGGCGAGACGCTGCGCCTTGATGCGCAATCCATCTGCGTGCATGGCGACAATCCGGCGGCGGTGGCGATTGCCCGTCATCTGGCCCAGAGCCTGCGCGGCCGCGGCATCACCCTCGCCGCATCGGGGGCCTGACGGGGCGGCCCGGAGGCCACCGCCCGTTCAGGCCTTGGCAAAGGCCTGTGCCGTTTCGGGCTGCCAGCGCATGTAAAGATGGTCCCCCCGGGTGACGCGCCCGGCCAAAGGATGCCGGAAATCAAGCCGCACCGACAGCCCCTCTCCCCAGCCGGTTTCCACATCCACCGTGATGTTATTGCCCAGAAATGTCGTATCGCGCACCGTCACCGGCAGGGTCGCGCCATGGCCTACTGCCTCGGCCGAGAGGTCAATGCGCTCGGGGCGCAGCATCACCTCGGCGGCCGTGCCGCTCTGGCCCGCGCCATGCAGCGGAATCCCCGCCACTTCGGTGCCATTGGGAAACCGCAACGCGACCGTCTCGCCCGAGCGTCCGGCGATCTCGGCCGCCAGAAAGGTGCTGTCACCGATGAAATCCGCCACAAAGCGGGTGGCGGGATTTGCGTAAAGCTCGGGGCCCGTGCCCACCTGCTCAATCCGGCCCTTGTTGAAAATCGCGATCCGGTCCGAGAGGCGCAACGCCTCCTCCTGATCATGGGTCACATAAAGCACCGTGACCCCGGTCTCCTGATGGATGCGGCGGATCTCATGCTGGATCTCTTCGCGGAGTTTCTTGTCCAGCGCCGAGAGGGGCTCATCCATCAGGAGCACGGGCGGATCATAGACGAGCGCCCGCGCGAGTGCCACGCGCTGCTGCTGGCCGCCGGACATTTTCGCGGGCATCCGGTCCTCAAACCCCGTGAGACGCACGAGTTCCAGCGCGCGGGCCACCTTCTTGCGGATCTCATCCTCCGCCATCCGCCGCACCCGCAGCGGAAAGGCGATGTTCTCGCCCACACTCAGATGCGGGAAGAGCGTATAGCGCTGAAACACCATACCGATATTGCGCTTGTTCGACGGCATCGCGAGGATCGAGCGGCCATTCAGGAGGATGTCCCCCGCCGTCGGGTCCTGAAACCCGGCGAGGATATAGAGCGTGGTCGATTTGCCCGAACCGGAGGGGCCGAGAAAGGTCATGAACTCGCCCTGCGCGATCTTCAGCTCGACATGTTCGGCGGCCACCACCTCGCCAAAGGTTTTGCGCAGGCCGTTGATGTGCAGATAGGCGGTCATTTCGATTTTCCTTTGCGCATGAGCGCGGCCAAAAGCATCAGCCCGAGGGTGAGGGCCAGCATGAGGGTGGAGGCGGCGGCGATCACCGGCGTCAGATCCTGTCGCAGCGTGGCCCAGATCCGGACCGGCAGGGTTTGCAGCGTTGGGCTGGCCATGAAGATGGCCACGACCACCTCATCCCAGCTGACCAGAAACGAGAAGAGCGCGGCGGAGAAGATACCGTGCCGGATGGCGGGCAGGGTCACCCGCCAGCGCGCCTCCCAGGGGCTGGCGCCGCAGAGGATGGCCGCCTCTTCGATCATCGGGTCAAAGGTTTCCAGCGCGCCCGAGATGGCGATCACCGAGAAGGGCAGCGCCAGCACCAGATGCGCCAGCACAAAGCCGGTGAGCGTGCCGCCAAGGCCCAGTTTCAGGAACAGCGCATAGATGGCGACGGCAAAGACCACCACCGGCAGCACCATCGGGGTGAGGAAAAAGGCGCGCATCACCTCGCGGCCGCGAAACTGCCAGCGGGTCAGCGCCATCGCGGCAAGCCCCCCCAGCACCACCGACAGCAGGGTGACCAGCACGCCGATCCGGGCAGAGGTCCAGGCAGCTTCGATCCAGCGCGGATCGGCAAGGAGTTCCTCGTACCATTTCAGCGTCCAGCCCGGCGGCGGGAATTGCAGCCAGCGCGAATTGCCAAAGGAGAGCGCCACGATAAAGAGGATGGGCAGCAGGAGGAACAGGCAGGCCAGAAGCGCGATCGCGCCCAATATCCAGCGCCAGGGGCCAAGACGGTCGTAATCGAGCAACATCTTATGCCTCCCGCTGCGCCGCATAGCGGATCTGCAGCGCATAAAGCGCCAGCGTCACCACCAGAAGAACAAAGGCCAATGCGCCGCCCATGCCCCAGTTGACCAGGCTTTGCACCTGCTGCGCGATCAGCTCGGCCAGCATCATGTTGGAGGTGCCCCCGAGCAGCGCGGGTGTCACGAAATAGCCCAGCGACATCACGAAAACCATCAGCGCGCCGGAGGCGACACCGGGCCGCGCCAAGGGCCAGAGGATCCGGGTCAGCGCCTGCCACCGGGTCGCGCCACACAGCGCCGCCGCGCGCAGGATGCCGGGGTCAATCTTGGAAAGCACGCCATAGAGCGGCATCACCATGAAGGGCAGCATGATATAGACCATGCCAATCGTCACCCCCACCAGATTGTTGACGAGAGTCAGCGGCTGATCGATCAGACCCAGATCCATCAGCGTGCGGTTGATCAGCCCGGTGCGCTGCAAGAGCACCATCCAGGCATAGGTCCGCGCCAGCAGATTGGTCCACATCGACAAAAGGATCAGCGCAAAGATCACCCCCGCCGTCCGGCGCGAAAACACCGTCAGCCCCCAGGCCAGCGGAAAGGCAATCAGCACGGTGATCGCCGTCACCAGGCCCGAGACAAGAAAGGTGTTGAAGAAGATCCGCGCATAGGTCGGCGTACCAAACAGCGTAAGGTAGTTTTGCAGCCCCGGCGCGGGCTCGGTGACCGAGCGGGCCAGCAGCATGACCACCGGCACCACGAAAAACGCGATCAAAACCAGAAGCATCGGCGCGCTGAAGCCCAGAATGCGGCGCGCCAGCGGCGAGAGCCGCCGTGCCCGCGCAGGCGGCGGGGGAACGGCAGAGGGGGCGGCGGTCGTGGACATGGGTCGGATCCTCGGGAGGGTTGCGATGTCAGTGAGGCCGTGTTGGGGAGCGGCCGCAGCCGCACCCCGGGTTTGGCGGGCTTACTCGGCCTGCCAGGCGTACCAGCGGTTGCCGATCTCATCGCGGTGTGCGGCCCAATAGGCCATATCCGCATTGATCTGCGTCTCGGGATGAGCATCGGGCAAGGTGGCGCGCACGCCCTCGGCCATCAGCGCGGCGGAGCCGGTGTTGACCGGCGCATAGCCCGAGACGGTGGCGAAATCGGCCTGCGCCCCCGCCGAGGTGGCCGCCGCGATGAACTTCATCGCCGCCTCCTTGTTCTTGCTGCCTTTCGGAACCACCAGCGCGTCGGCGGCGGTGATGTTCTGATCCCAGCTCACACCGACATCCACGCCATCGGCCATCAGCGCGGCAATCCGGCCGTTCCAGAAAAAGCCGATCGGCGCCTCACCCGAAGCCAGCAGTTGCTGCGATTGTGCGCCGCCGGTCCACCAGATGATCTCGGATTTGATCGTGTCGAGCTTTTTGAACGCGCGGTCGAGGTCGAGCGGATAGAGATCGGCGGGCGCCACGCCATCGGCGATCAGCGCGGCCTCCAGCACGCCCGGGGCGGACCACTTGTAAAAGGTGCGTTTGCCGGGGAATTTCTCCACATCAAACAGATCGGCCAGGGTGGCGGGCTGCGTCTCGACATAGGTGGCCGGGTCAAAGCCGATCACGAAGGAATAGTAGAACGAGCCCACCGCATAATCCGAGACAAAGCGCGGATCGAGGCTGGATTTGTCGATGATCGAGAAGTCCAGCGGCTCCAACAGCCCCTTGTCACCCGCCTGCAAGGCATAGTCGAATTCCGCATCCACCACATCCCAGGACACGGCATTGCCTTCGACCATCGCCTGCAGTTTGCCGTAATCGGTCGGGCCATCCTGCACGACGTCGATGCCGGTGGCGGCGGTGAAGGGCACGGCCCATTCCGAGGTTTGGGCATCCTGGGTGGTGCCGCCCCAGCTGGTGAACACCATCGGGTCGGCAAAAGCGGTGCCGGTGGCCAGAAGGGCCGCGGTCAGGCTGCCGAGGGTAAGGGGGATCAAACGCATTCTCTGTCACTCCACTGTTGTTGGATTGCGCCATATCTTTCGCGGTCCCGTCCGCGGCGCGGCGGCGGGGTATCGGGTGGTTCGCGGGGCAGCAGGCTCAGCGCATCACGAAAGGATCCGGGATCGGCTCCTCCGAGATGCGCAGCCAGACGGTTTTCACCGTCGTGTAGTCAAGCGCGGCGGCCAGACCGCCTTCGCGGCCATGCCCCGAAAGTCCATGCCCGCCGAAAGGCGCGATGGGCGAGACCGCACGGTAGGTGTTCACCCAGACGATGCCCGCCCGCAGGCCGCGGATCATCCGGTGCGCCCGTGTCAGATCGCGGGTAAAAACGCCCGAGGCCAGACCGTATTCGGTGTCATTCGCCAGATGCAGGGCTTCCGCCTCATCGGCAAAGCCCATGACGCTGAGCACGGGGCCGAACAATTCCTCGCGGCAGCAGGGTGCCTCGGGGGCGTTGGTGCAATCGAGGATGGTCGGCGGGTAGAAGGTGCCCGGCCCCTCGGGCAGCTGCCCGCCGCAGATCAGCACGGCCCCAGCGGCGACCGAGGCCTCCACAATCGCATGCAGCCGGTCGCGCTGACGCGGGGTGCACAGCGGTCCCATCTCGGTCGCGCGGTCATCCGGCGCGCCGATCACGATCTTTGCCGCCCGCGCTGTCAGCGTAGCCAGCATCTGATCCTTGATCTCGTTTTGCACCAAAAGCCGCGAGCCCGCGACGCAGCTTTGCCCGGTGGCCGCAAAGATCCCGGCGATCTGCGCATTCACCGCGCTCTCCAGATCGGCATCGGCAAAGACGATGAAGGGCGACTTCCCCCCGAGCTCCAGCGAGGTCCGCGCGAGGTTCTCCGCCGAGGCCCGCACCACCGCCCGCGCCGTGTCCGGCCCACCGGTAAAAGCGATATGGTCAACCCCGGGATGCGCGGTCAGCACCGCGCCGCAAGAGGGGCCAAAGCCGGTGATCACATTCACCACCCCCGGCGGAAACCCTGCCGCATGCACCAGCCTTGCAAAGGCCAGCAGCGGTGCCGGGCCATCCTCGGAGGCCTTCAACACCACGGTGCAGCCTGCGGCCAGCGCCGGGCCCAGCTTCACCGCCGAGAGGAACAACTGGCTGTTCCAGGGCACGATGGCCGCCACCACGCCCACCGGCTCGCGCCGCAGCCAGACCTCCATGTCGGGTTTGTCGATCGGCAGATGCGCGCCCTCGATCTTGTCCGCCAGCCCAGCGTAATAGCGATAATATTCCGCCACATAGGCGATCTGGGCCGAGGTTTCGCGGATGATCTTGCCGGTGTCGCGGGTCTCAAGCCGCGCCAGTTCGGGGGCCGCCGTCTCGATCAGATCGGCGAGTTTCAGCAAAAGCTTGCCACGCGCCGAGGCGGTCAGCGCGGGCCAGGCCCCCTGCCGGAACGCCCGGCCCGCCGCCGCGACGACGGCGTCCACCTCGGCCTCCCGCGCCTCGGCGATGGCGGCCCAGACCTCCCCCGTCGCAGGATCGCGGCTGTCAAACCGCGCCACACCGGGATGAAAGGCACCGTCGATATAAAGATCAAAGCGTTCCATGGTCCCTCCTCAGGCAAAAGCCGGCATGACCTCGGCGATGAAGCGTTCCAGCGAGGCTTTCTTGCGCGCGAAACTCATGCCGGTGTCGATCCAGAAGGAATATTCGTCATAGCCCAGGGCCTCATAGGCCTTCAGCCGCGAGATCACCTCATCCGCCGGGCCGATGACATTGTTGGACCGCATCGCGGCAGGTGAATAGAAGGGATGCGCGGCCATTTCTTCATCGCTGATCGGCGCCATCAGACCCTGCGAAATCGGGCGTTCGTTTTTGAACCAGGCGCCGAAATAGTTGTAAAAGCGGTTCACCTCGACCGCACCCAATTCCGCATCCGCCTCATCCGAAGCGACATAGGTATGGCGCAGCAGCATGATTTTCGGGCGCGGCACCTGCGGAAAAGCCGCACAGGCCGCGTTGAAATGGCCCATGAGCTTTTCGACCTCCTCATCGCCCATATGCAGTGGCGTCACCTGCACGTTATAGCCATGCGAGACGGCGAATTCATGGCTGTTCGGATCACGCGCCGCCACCCAGATCGGCGGCCCCGGCTGTTGCAGGGGTTTTGGCGCCGAGGTGGATTTGGGGAACTGCCAATGTTCACCCTCATGCGTGTAATCCCCCTCCCACAAGGCCTCCACGGCGGGGATCAGCTCGCGCATTTTCTGGCCTGCGGTCCAGGCATCGAGACCGGGCGAAAGGCGTTCATATTCAAACATATAGGCGCCCCGCGCCACGCCCAGCTCCAGCCGCCCGTCCATCATGATATCGGCCATCGCCGCCTCGCCCGCCAGCCGGATCGGATGCCAGAGCGGCGCCATCACCGTCCCGGTCCCCAGCCGCACATTCTTGGTGCGCCGCGCCAGATCGACCAGTGTCAGAAACGGGTTCGGCGCCATGGTGAAATTCATCGCATGATGCTCGCCCGACCAGATCGCATGCATGCCGCCCCGGTCGGCGATCTCGCACAGCGCAATCATCTCCTCATAGAGCTGGCGCTGATCCTCCTCCGGATCAATGCGCTCCATATGGATGAAGAGAGAGAATTTCATGGCTTAGCCTTTCGAGAACGGCCGGATTTCGCCAGCGATATGGTTTCCGACATATTGTCCAAAGTTTCCAAGGCGGCTTTCGGCGGCAAAGCGCGCCAGCATCGCCCGTTGCGCGGGGTCGGTGACATCGCCCATGCTGCTCTCGGTCATCGGCACAAAGGCCCCCTTGCGGCAGGTCCCGGCGCTTGCCGGGCACAGATGCACGATGAACTGCAATCCTCGCTCCATGTCATCATAGATCGCGAAAACCAGCCCCGGCGCCGCCTCAACCCCCACCTCGGCCAACAGGGTATTCAGCGCCGCACGCCCGCCCGCAGGTCCGACCCGCACCTCGGGCAGCATGGTGCCGCCCGCGCCGTCATCGATCAGCAACACCTTGCCCTCATGCGCCACAATCGCCCCCAGCACCACGCGCGGCCCGTGCTCCGCCTTCAGCGCGGTGCTGACCGGCGTCACATAGGTGCCGCGATAATAGCCAAGCGCGGGTTCAGTGCCCGCCTCGAACGCCTCAACCGCGCCCATCAGGATCGTGTGATCCCCCGCGTCAATCGCCTGCACCAGACGGCAGCCAAACCACGCAGAAACGCCCCCGAGGATCGGGGCTCCATGGGGCCCTTCCGTCCAGTCGATGCCCTTGAAACGGTCATCCGAGCGGCGGGCAAAGGTGTTCGAGATGTCCTTTTGCGCCTCTGACAGCACGTTGATCGCAAAACCGCTGCCCTTGGTATAGGCCTCCAGATTGGCCGAGCGGTTGGAGATCGACACCAGCAGCAGCGGCGGATCGAGCGAGACGGAGGCAAAGGAATTGGCCGTAAAGCCCAGCGGTGCGCCCGCCTCATCCACGGCGGTGACCACGGTCACCCCGGTCATGAAACAGCCAAAGGCGTCGCGCAGCTGGCGGGTTGTGTCGATGGTCATGCGCGCACTCCCTGTGCAGCGTCCAGCCCCAGCCAGAGCGCCATCTCGTGATTGACCCGCGCAGGCGCGGTCAGCGAAACCATATGCCGCGCACCCGGGATGACCACCGCCGCCGCGCCGGGGATTTCCCCGGCGATCTGGCGGGTCATCGCGGGGCTGGAGTTCAGATCCCCCTCGCCCGTCAGCACCAGCGTCGGGCAGCGGATCTTGTTCAGGCGCCCGGCATAGACCGCATCGCCATGGGCAAAGGCGGCATAGGTCCGCGCGTAACCGACAGGATCCACCCTGCGCAGCCAATCCGCGACTTTGGCGCGCACCTCGGGGGCCTCGCCGACCCCGAACCACCGGGGGAGCGGCGCTTCGGGGTCGATCTCGCCTGCGGCCATCGCCGCGGCGCGGGCCAGCACCGCCGCGCGGGCCGCCTCATCGCGCCGGTAGACCGGGTTGAGCAGGCAAAGCCCCGAGACCTGATCGGGATGCTCGACCGTCAGGCCCATGGCGATCAGCGCGCCCATCGAATGCCCCGCGACCGCCACCGGCCCCAGCCCAAGGGCCGCAACCGCCGCCGAGGTCCAGGCGACATAATCGGGCAGACGCGGCGCGCCCGGCAGGCTGGGGGTGGCGCCGTGACCCGGCAGATCCAGCGCGATCACCTCATGATGTGCCGACAGGGCCGCGATCTGCGGCGCCCAGGCCATCGCACACATGCCGACGCCGTGCAAAAGCACCAGCGGCGCCCCGGTGCCCGCCCGCACCAGACCGATCGGGGTGCCGTCAGACGCTGGCAGGGTTGTTGAGATCATTGCCGAGATCCTTAAGGTCTTGATAGCGGTCGCCAATGCGGTGGTGCGGACGTCCACCGATGGAGGCCCCGAGGGCCACGACGATCTCATCCGCCGCCGGGGCATCCGGGATGGCGAAATGGATCGTCAGGTAGTGCGAGCGGCGCCCCTCGTCATTCTTGTCCATCAGCGGAATCATCACCGGCGCATTGGCCCCGCCCCGCGTGTTGCAAAAGGCCAGATAGCTCTTGGCACCCACGGCGCTGCGGTAGTGGTTGCCAAAGCGCAGCGTGTGGATCAGCGCCGAGGCATGCTCGACCTCGCCATCCAGCCCGACGATGGCGGCCTTGCCATAGCCCTCAACCTTGTCGCCGCCGCCAGCCGCCTCCAGGATCATGCCGGTGAGCAAGGCGCCCAGTTCCGGCGCAACCTCGGCGATCTCGGGTTTCAGGTCCTCGACAAAGCCCCGCCCCGCCCAGGGATTTTTCAGCACCGCCGCCGCCGCGATCATCTTGAGCGGCACCGGAGCCGTGCGTCCGCCCTCAATCAACGTGGTTTCGACATGCAGCAATGTTTTGCGGATGGCGATGGTCATTGTCGACTCCTGTGTTTGACTGACGGTATGATTGTATACCATCATACAATCTGTCAACCGGCGAGTTTGAGCAGGCCGGAAATCTGCGGCGCCGGAACGCAAGAAACGGAAAAGGAAGGATAAAATCATGAGCACCTATTGGATTGCCCATGTCACCGTTACGGATGCGGCGGCCTATGCCGCGTATCAGGCGCGGGCAAAAGGCGTCTTCGAATCTTTTGGCGGCCGCTTTGTGGTGCGCGGCGGGGCGGCGGCAACGCTGGAGGGGCCCGCCTTTCAACGCCATGTCGTCATCCTGTTTCCGACCCGGGCCGCGGCCGAGGCCTGCTACGGATCCCCCGAATATCGCGCCGCGCGCGCGCTCCGGGCAGGCGCCGCAGAGGTGAGCATCACGCTGGTTGACGGCGTTTGAGCGGCTGAGGGAAGCGGCACCGCACTGCAGAGATGCCCGGCGTCTTCCGACCACAATGCGTGTTCCGGCAGCCTCCGGCACGCAGGCCCGGCATCTTGACCCGGCATCTTGACCCGGTGGCGCAACCGCCGCCGAAGCCCGGGCCGGCCGCCTGCCGCAGGAATGCGGTCCGCCGGGTGCTGGTCCGGTCGACCAGCCGCACCATCGCGCGACGGCCAGACCGATGCCGCACCCCGCACCAGCACCCATGCGTGGCGCTGCGTCCCCCTTTCGTCCGGCGACCGGGAGACCCGCGGGCCTTCCTGGCACCAAAATCCGCCCGGAACGCAAGCCGCAGTATCGGCACCCGAAACACCCCTTCCGGGGCCAAAAATATCGAGGCATCGGGGCGCACCAAGCCCGCGCATTAACCATGGCTTAGCGCCTCTCTGACAGGGTGGCGGGACATGGAGTAAAGAATTTATGACCAGCATCGGAACGGTCAGCACGCTGACCACGGCCCAGATCAAAGCCCTGCCCACCACCAGCGTGGGAGCCTGGGATACCGCATTCATTGCGATGTTGGACAAAACGCAGATCGGCGCCCTGTCACAGGCCCAGGTCTCCGCCCTCAGCACGGATGCTGTCGCCAGCCTCTCCGCCGGGCAATTGTCCGCTCTTTCGGCGCAGGCGATGCCCGGTCTGACCGGCGCACAACTCGGGGCGCTTTCGGGCGATCAGGTCAGCGGTTTCACGCGCGCGCAGGTGGCCGCGCTGACCAGCGAACAGATCGCGGGCCTTGGCACCGACACCGCCGAGGCGCTGACACCGGCGCAAATCGCCGGCCTGAACGCCCGGCAACTGGCCGCCCTGACACCCGCCGCCATCGCGACCTTTTCGGGCGAAGACATTGCGGCCATCAGCAAAAACGCCATTTCGGGCCTGACGAACAGCACCCTCGCCGCGCTGACCACCGACCAGATGCCCGCATTAACCCCGACACAGATTGCCGCGCTCAAACCCGCGCAGGTCGGGGCGCTGACGCCGGATCAGACCCGGACCCTCGCGGCGGCGCAGCTCAAGGCACTCACCGCGAGCCAGATCGGGGCCTTGAGCGCGGCGCAGATCGGCGTGCTGTCGGACGACCAGATTGCCGCCATCCCGGCGAAATCAATGGCCGGGATCAAGTCAGGTCAGGCCGAAGCCCTCTCTCCCGCGCAGGTTGCCAGCCTGACGCCGGGTCAGATGAACGCGCTGACGGGCCCGCAGATCACCGCTTTGGGCGGCAGGCTTGCCGGATGCAGCGCAGAGGTCCTCGCCGCAATCAAACCAACCGCCATCAACGGCATGTCGCAAGACACGATTGCCGCGTTGAGCGGCGATCAGATTGCCGGGCTGTTGCCCAGCCAGATGGCGGGTTTGACACCCGGCCAAATGGCCGCCTTCAGCCCGAGCCAGACGGCCAGCTGGTCCCTGACGCAGATCCGGGCGCTGGGCGCCAAACACATCGAGGCGGTTGCGGGGCCGACGCTCGCGGCGCTCTCGGCCGAGCAGATCGCGGTGATTTCCCCCGCAGCCATCGGCGGACTGACCAGCGCCCAGATGTCGTCGCTTTCCCAGACGCAGCTTGCGGCATTGACCCCCGCCCAAGCCGCCAAGATGGGTTTCAGACAGATGTCCGGGATCAGCCCGGACATGCTGGCCACCCTGTCCCCCGCCGTCACTACCGCGCTCAACCCTGCGGCCCTCGGCGGCCTTTCGGTCGACCAAATGGCCGCGCTGACCGCCGATCAGGTTGCCGCCCTCACAACGAAACAGATCAGCGCCCTGAAGCCCGCGCAGATCGCGGCGTTCGACAGCACCCAGATCAATACCCTCTCCGAGGGCCAGATCAGAATGCTGAACGGCCCGCAGGTGGCGGCGCTGGGCGCGGCGCATATCGGCGGCCTGTCAGAGGCGCAGACCGGCGCGCTGAGCGCGGGCGCGGTTGCGGGCCTGACCACGGCGCAGGTTGCGGCACTGACGCCAGCGCAGGCCAGCAGCCTGAACGCGGCCCAGATCGCCGCGCTGACGTCAAAGCAAACCGCCGCGCTGAGCGGTGAAGCACTGGCCGCCCTCGCCCCCGCCGCGATGGCGGCGCTTAGCAAAACCGCGATCACCGGGCTGAGCAGTGATCAGATGGCAGCGCTGGACGCGGGGCAGCTGAGCGCCCTGACCGCGGGCCAGATTGCAGCATTGAAAACCACGCAGATCGCCGCGCTTTCGCCGGAGCAACTGGGGGCCTTCGGCAGCAGCCAGCTCGCGGCCCTCACCGCGGTGCAGCTTGGCGCCATCGCCCCGGACCGGCTCGCCAGCCTGTCCGAGGCGCAATTGGCCACCCTCTCGCCCAAAGCACTGCCGGGATTGACCGGTGCCCAGCTGACCGCACTGGACCCGGCACAGATCTCCGGCATGACCACGGCCCAACTGGCGGCCCTGACCCTCGGCCAGACCGGGGCGCTCGGCGCGGACACCATCAGCCTGCTGACCCCTGCCAGTATCGCCGCCCTCAGCCCGGCGGGGATCTCCGGGCTCATCCCGGCCGCCGTGGCGGCCCTCGGCGAGGATCAGCTAGCCGGGTTGAGCGGCAAACAGCTTGCCGGGTTGAAAACAGCGCAGATTTCCGCGCTGACCCCGGCACAGATCGGCGCCCTCGCGCCGGGGCAGATCGCTGCGCTGAGCGCAGGGCAGATCTCGGCGATTGCGCCCGCGTCACTGTCCGGCCTGACGGCAGAGCAGATTGCCGCCATCAAATCCACCGCCATCACCGGCATGACAGCAGCGCAGATCGGCACGCTGAGCGAGACCCAGGTGCAGGCGCTGACATCCGCGCAACTGGCAGGCCTTACCGCCGCACATGTTGCCGCGCTGAGCGATAATTCCCTGATCGCCTTGCCCTCGGCCAGCCTCTCCTCGCTGAGCCCGGCGGCGGTTGCCGGGCTCTCGGGCGATCAGATCGCCGCACTGTCGCTGGCACAGATCAGCGGCCTCATCACCGCCCAGATCACGGCGCTGAAACCCACCCAGATGAGCAGCCTGACCACCGCACAGGTCGAGGCGCTGTCGGGCAGCCAGATCGGGGCGCTTGGCGCGACGCAGGTGGCGGCGCTGTCGCTGCCCGCCCTCGGCGCATTGGCCGTGGGGCAGGTCACCGCCCTCACCCCCAAGGCCATCGCCGGGTTGACCGCGTCACAGGTTGCCAATCTGTCGCGCGATCAGGTGGCGGCGCTGTCGACGGGCCAGATCGGGGCGGTCACCGCCACCCAAAGCGCCGCGCTGACCGCCCCGATGATCGAGACCTTCGCGCAAGGTGACATCGCCGCGCTGAGCGCCACCGCCACCGCAGGACTGACACCCGAAGTGATGGGCACGCTGAGCGCGGCGCAAATCAGCGCCCTCACTGCCGGGCAGCTGGGCGCCCTCAAGGCCGCGCAGATCGCGGCGCTGACCGGCCCGCAGATCACCCAGCTGTCGCCCGCACAAATCGGTGCGCTCGGCGCCACACAGGCCGGAGCCCTCACCGCCGAGAGCTTGCCCGCGCTGTCCAATGAGCAGATTGCCGCCCTTTCGGCCAAGGCACTGGCCGGGATGACCGCCGCCCAGATGACCGCGCTCAGCGCCAGCCAGATCGACGCGCTGTCCGCCAGCCAATTGACCGCGCTGACCGCCACGCAGACCGCCGGGCTGACCCCGGACGCGCTGAAAACCTTCACCGCCACCGATATCGCAGGCCTGAGCGGTGCGGCGGTGGCGGGCCTTTCGGCGCAAACCGTGGCCTCCCTCGATCAGGCGCAGATGGCGGCGCTGACACCGGGACAGATCGCCAGCCTGACCGGCCCGCAGCTCGCGGCCCTCAGACCGGATCAGATTGCGGCTTTGCCGCCGGACCGGATCAGCGCGCTGACCGGCAGCCAGATCGGCACGCTTGCAACCGAAACCATCACCACCTTCTCGACCGATCAGATCGCAGCCCTGAGCACGACGGCCGCCGCCGCGCTGACCACGGGCCAGATTGCCGCCCTGAGCACGGCGCAAACAGATGCGCTTTTGCCGCGCCACCTCGGCGCGCTGAGCGCGGTGCAGGTTGGCGCCTTTTCGGCGGGGGCGCTGGCCTCGTTTGACGCCGCGGATATCGCGGCGATCAGCGCCAAGGCGATCAGCGGCATCAGCCCGGCGCAAGTGGGCGCGCTGCGCAGCGACCAGATCTCGGGGCTGACCGCCGCCCAGATGACGGCGCTGTCCACCGCACAGGTTGCGGCCCTGTCCAACGCGCAGATCCCCGCGCTGACCGCCGCGCAGGTGAAGGGCCTGACCGCCGCGCAACTGGCCGTTCTGTCGCCCACGGCCATCGGCAGCCTGACGGCGGAGCATATCGCAGCGCTCGACACCAAGGCGGTGGCGGGTCTGACCACCGCGCAGATTACCGCGCTGTCGGCGGGACAGCTGGATGCATTTTCCCCGGCACAGATCGGCGCGCTGACCGCGACGCAGCTCGGCGGCCTCGACCCCTCCGCGCTGACGACATTTGCCACCAGCGATATCGCGGCCCTCAGCCCGGCGGCGATACCCGGCCTGACGCCCGCCGCTATTGCGGCCCTCGACCACGAGCAGACCGCCGCCCTGACCGCCGCACAACTTGCGAAATTCACGTTCTTCCAGATGGGTGCCTTTGATCAGGGTCAGGTGGCCGCGCTGACCACCACGCAGATTGGCGCACTCAATGCGCTGCAGATTGCGGCATTCGGCGTTGAGCGTTTGCCCGCCCTGTCCCCCGGCCAAATCGCGGCGATAGATGGCAAGGCGATCAGCGGTCTGTCCGAGGCGCAGATTGCCGCGATGACGCCGGAACAGGCCGAGGCGCTGACCCCCACCCAAGTGGCAAACCTGACCGGCGCGCAGGTGGCGGCCTTCAGCAACCGCGCGCTGGCCACGTTTTCCACCACCGATATTGCGGCCCTTTCCGGCAATGGCCTCGGTGGCCTGACAAGCGCGAATCTGGCGGCCCTTTCCGCAACGCAACTGCAATCGATCACCACCGCGCAGATCCAGCTGCTGAACGCACGGCAGGTGGCCGAGGTGGCTGCCGCGTACAGAGTTTTGTCGGCCTGAGCCGGGCGCCGGGGGGCAAAGGCCATCTGCAACCGGGCCCGCCTCGCCTGTGCAGCCCCCCAGGCCGCACCGGGCGCTGCGGGCAACCCTGGCAGATGCTCGCCAATCGGGGTCAGCGGCAGATTTTTCGCCCCTGCCCGGCACCTGTCGCCGGACAAGGGCATTGCCGTTTCAGCTGACCAGTTCCTCGCCAACCCGTTTGCCGGTGCGCAGGCCGCCCGGAACCTGCAAGGTCGGCATCAGCTCGATCAGCCCGATGTTGACATAGTGCGGCGCGCCGATCGCATAGGCGACGGCATCGGCGATGTCAGAAACCTGCGGCATCTCAAAGCCCTCGAAATACTTGCGCTTGGCCTCGGCCGGATCGATCTTTTCGACATTGGCGAAAATGTCGGTCTCAACGCGACCCGGGCAGATCTCGGTCACCCGGACCCGGCGGCCAAAGGCATCCACGCGCAGCTGACGCGAGACGGTGTGCATTGCGGCTTTGGTGGCGTGATAGGCGGTGTGGCCGCCAAATTCGTAGTGCCCGGCAATCGAGGTGATGTTGACGATATGGCCGCGGTCGCGCGCCATCATCCCCGGCAGCGTCAGCCGCGCCAGATGCATCGCCGCGCGCAGGTTCACGTCGATCTGCTCGTCAATATCAAAGGCGTTCGAGGTCAGGATGTTGCCCGGCCGCGAGACACCGGCATTGTTCACCAGAATGTCGACCTCGATCCCCGCCAGCAAACGGGTCAGCGCCCCGGTGTCGCAGACATCCATCGCATGCGGGACACAGCCGGTCTCGGCGGCAAGCCCGGCCAGTTTCTCGGCACTGCGCGCCAAGGCATGCACCGTGATGCCCTCGGCACAGAGCCGGCGGGTGATCGCGGCCCCCATGCCCGCCGATGCGCCGGTGACGACAGCGGTTTTATAATCTGCAAAAGCCATTGGTAGTCCTTTCCGTCTTTGGTGTCGGGCTGTGGTGTCGGGCGGTCTGCCGCGGCCCTCAGCCCAATTGCGAGAGCGGGGCAATCCTGCCCCCTTCGTCTTCGATCCGGGCGCGCAGGCAGCGCGCAAGCGCCACCGCCCCCGCGGTGTCGGAATGCAGCAGGATCGAGCGCGCTGCGACCGGCAGTTCCGTGCCGTCGATGGT
The DNA here is from genome assembly GCF_052113705.1 of Phaeovulum sp. W22_SRMD_FR3. NCBI lineage: Bacteria > Pseudomonadati > Pseudomonadota > Alphaproteobacteria > Rhodobacterales > Paracoccaceae > Phaeovulum > Phaeovulum sp. W22_SRMD_FR3. The sequence continues at coordinate 113,339 of NZ_JBGQOG010000012.1, forward strand.
GGTCGTTGTGCCCGTGCGCAACAGGTGCAGGACCCGCGCCACCACCTCTTCGGGATCGTGGATCACCGCCCCGGGCAGGTTGCGCGGCGCCAATTGCCCGTCCTGCGTGTAGGCGCGGTCGGCCAGAAACAGCGCATAGGTCGGGCATCCCGCCGCATGGGCCGCGGCTTCCAGGGCCGAGCCGTTCAGCACCAAAAGCGCGATCTCGGGGTCAAAATCCATGGTCGCACGCACCAGGGCCCCGGCGATATCGGGATCGGCCGAGGCCAGATTGCCCAAGGCCCCATGCGGGTTCATATGGGTGATCCGATGCCCGGCGCGCCCCGCCAGCGCCGCCAATGCGCCGAGTTGGTAGAGCACATGGCATTCCAGCTCGGGCAGGGCCATCTCCATCTTGCGGCGGCCAAAGCCCATCCGGTCGGGAAAGCTGACATGGGCGCCCAGATCGACGCCATGCTCGCGGGCCAGACGGATGGTACGGTCCATGATCACCGGATCGCCCGCGTGATAGCCACAGGCGACATTGGCCGAGCTGACCAGGCCGATCAGCGCCGCGTCATCGGCAATCGTATAGGGGCCAAAGCCCTCGCCCATATCGGCATTCAGATCAATTTTCATCGTCGGCCCCGCTCAACCGGGCGATCACATCGCCCCATCCCACAATCGCTCCGGCCGCGGGCAAGGCCTGTGTCAGATGCCCGGCCTGAGGGGCCGTCACCGCCTCGCAGATGCCGTCGCATTCAACGAAGCCAAGGAGTTGCCCCGCCGTGACCCCATCGCCGACGGCCAGAACCGCCTCAGGATCAGCCGCCTGAAACCGCCCCAACGTGTGGCTTTTCAGCGCGATTTCCGGCGCGGCCACCGCGGCCTCCGGCGTCCGGGCGGCTGCCGCTGGTCCCGCCTCGGCCCCTTCGGCGGGCAAGGTCATCTGCAGCCGCGCATTGCCATCGGCATAGCTCAGCTCGGACAGGCCCGCGGCCCGCATCCATCCCAACACTTCTGTCAATTGATCCGGGCTCATGCCTGCCTCCATGCTGCTGCGCGGGCCGCACGGGTGTTCAGGCCCCTCTCAAGCCGCGCCAGATAGGCCGTGACCTCTGCCGCCGCCGCTTCTGCCGCGCGCAGGCTCACCGGCTGGAACCGCAGCGCGGCCCCCGCCGCCGCCTGCCCCAGCCGCCACAGATCCGCCTCGATCACCGTGGCGATCTTGGGATAGCCGCCCATCGTCGCCGCATCGGCCAGCTGGATGATCGCCTGCCCGCCGGGCGGCACCTGAATGACCCCCGGCACCACGCCATGCGACCGCAGTTCGCGCGGCGTCTCCAGCAGCAGCGGCGGCCCTTCCAGACGGTAGCCGGTGCGGTTGATCTGCCGCGAGACGCGGAAGATCGCGGTTTCAAAATCCCGCCGCGCGGTATCGGTGAAATCCGGATATTCGCCCGCGGGCAGCACCCGCAAGGTGATGGCATCGCCGCTGTCCTGCGGTAAAGCCCGCGAGGGGGGCAAGAGGCCATAGCCCGCAATCGTCCCGGCGCCGGGGCGCGTGGCAGCCGCCTGCAACCGATCGCCCGGCCGCAGGAACCGCCCCTCAAAACCGCCAAAGCCTTCGCGGAGCTGCGTCGCACGTCCGCCCAGCACCTGCGGCACATCCACCCCGCCCTGCAGCGCGACATAGGCACGACAGCCGCGCCGCACCGGGCCAAGCGTCAGCACCTGCCCCGGTTGCGCCTCGGCGCGCCAGAACGGCGGCAAGGCCTGCCCGTCAAGGTCAGCCGCGCAATCGGCGCCGGTGACGGCAAAGGCCTGCGCGGTCAGAAACCGCAGGCGAAACGGCATCATCTGCACCTCGATCCCCGCCGCATCCTGCGGATTGCCAAGGAGCAGATTGCCCAGTTGCAGCGCCAGCGCATCCATCGCCCCCGCGCGGCCAAGGCCCTGAAAATATTGCCCGTCCCGCCCCAGATCCTGTACCGAGCACAGGCCCGCCGTGGTCAGTATCTCGATCATATCGTGAGGCTCCCGATGCGGAAACGGATCCTGTCGCCCGGCCGCAGCAGGGCCGCGGGGCTGCGGTTAGGGTCAAAAAAGCTGACATCGGCATGGCCGATCGTGTGCCATCCGCTTGGCCCGGCCGAAGCGGAAACCCCCGTCTGTGCGCCCGCCACCGAAAGCGAACCACCGGGCAGATTCAGCAAGGGCACCTTGCGGCGCGGCACGAAAAGGCTCGGATCCAGCCCGCCGAGGTAGCAATATCCCGCATGGCTGCCCACGGCATAGACCGTGTAGACCGGGGCCGCATGCAATTCGACCACCGCACGCGCCGACAGGCCGGTGGCCTGCGCCACATCGGCCAGATGCGGGCCACCCGCGCCGCCGTAATCAATATCCACCTCGATCAGCCGCCCCTCGGCGGTCTTGGCCATGCCGCTCTCCCAGGCGCGGCGCAACGCATCGGCCAGGGCCTCCGGTGCCTCTGGCACCGCATCAAGCAGGAGGGTCAGATTGGTCATGCCGGGCACCGCTTCGCGCACGCCGGGCCATGTCGCGGCCGCATCGGCCACCGCCCAGATCCGTTGCTGATGGGCCAGATCAAAGGGGCAGTCAGGTTCAAACAGCACCGCCTTGGTGCCGAGGAACGAAAAGTCCCGCAGCTGCGTGGCGGGGCGTTGCAGATCATCCCGCATCGGCCGCTCCCGTCTGTGCAAGCCATTGTTCCATGTGGTGAATGCTGACACCGCCCGCGACAAATCCCGGTTCGCGCAGCAATTGCTGGTGCAGGGGCACATTGGTCGCCACGCCCGTAATCTGCAATTCATCCATCGCCGCGCGGAGCCGCGCCAGAGCCTCGGCCCGGGTGGCGCCATGGGCGATCACCTTGCCGATCATGGAATCGTAGCTGGCAGGGATGCGGTATCCCGCCGTGACATGGCTGTCGACGCGGATGCCCGGACCGCCGGGCAGATGCAGCGCGGAAATCACCCCGGGGGCCGGGGTGAAACTGGCGGGATCTTCGGCATTGATCCGGCATTCGATGGCATGGCCCTGCATCGCCACCGCGCTTTGCGTCAGGCGCAGCGGCGCACCCGCCGCCACGCGGATCTGCAATGCCAGAATGTCGAGACCGCTGGTCATCTCGGTCACCGGATGTTCAACCTGAATGCGGGTGTTCATCTCGATGAAATAGAACTGTCCGTCTTCATAGAGGAACTCGAACGTCCCCGCCCCGACATAGCCGATATCGCGGCAGGCCTGCGCGCAGCGCGCGCCCACCTCTGCCACCAGCGCACGGTCGATGCCGGGGGCCGGGGCCTCTTCGATCACCTTCTGATGGCGCCGCTGCATCGAGCAATCGCGGTCGCCCAGCCAGAGCGCCGTGCCCTGCTGGTCGGCCAGAACCTGAATTTCGACATGGCGCGGGGTTTGCAGGAATTTCTCCATATAGATCGCATCGGTGCCAAAGAACCGCCCGGCTTCCTGCCGGGTCAACATGGCGGCGGCGGTCAGCGCCTCGGGCGCGTGGACAACGCGCATGCCGCGCCCGCCGCCACCGCCCGCCGCCTTGATGATCACCGGATAGCCCACCGCATCGGCGATGGCGGCGTAGCTCCCGGGATCCTCGGGCAGCGCGGTGTCGGGGCCGGGAACGCAGGGCACCCCCGCCGCGATCATCGCGGTCTTGGCCGAGATCTTGTCGCCCATGATCCGCATCGCCGCCGCACTCGGCCCGACGAAAATCAGCCCCGCCTCGGTCACCGCCTGCGCAAACTCGGCATTCTCGGACAAAAAGCCATAGCCCGGATGCACCATCGTCGCCCCGGTCAGCCGCGCGGCGGCAAGGATGGCGGGAATGTTCAGATAGCTTTGCGCGGCGGGCGCGGGCCCGACGCAGATCGCCTGATCAGCGAGTGCGAGATAGGGTGCGCCACGGTCCGCCTCGGAATGGATGCAGATCACCCGCATCCCGAGCCGCCGCCCCGCCCGCAGAATGCGCAGGGCGATTTCACCGCGATTGGCGATGAGCAGGGAATGTTGGCTGAAATCGGTCATGCCACCACCCGGATCAGGGGAGTTCCGGCGCTGACATCGGCGCCGTTCCCGGTCAGAATTTCGGCGACGGTCCCGGCCGTCGGGGCGGTCACCTCGGTCATCAGTTTCATCGCCTCGATCACACAGAGGGTTTGCCCGGCCTGCACCCGGTCGCCGGGTTTCACAAAGGCGGCAGCCCCCGGCTCGGGCGCCAGATGGCACAGGCCCGAGAGCGGCGCGCAGACCACAGCCCCCGCGGCCTCTGCAGCGGGTTTGGCGGGGGTGGCGCGGGGCGGCACATCCGGCGCATGTGCCGGAATTGGGGCCAACGACCCCCGCGTCAGGCGGATCTGCTTTTTGCCCTGAACAAGCTCGAATTCGCTCAGGCCGCTGTCCGCCATCCAATCGATGAGGGTCTTGAGATAGGGTAAATCCATTGTCGTCTTGCTGGTTCTTGCCGCTGAAGATGAGGACCGGGGGGTGACGGGGCGGCACAGGCTCGGGCCGCGTTCCTCAAAAATGTAGCATGCACGGAATCTGATGATGTCAGAGGCGTTTGAAATGACTGCGCCCTGCCGGGCCGCCCCGGCGGGAGGCCATTTTGGCGCGGCACCGACGGGCGTGATGCCCCCGGTCATTGCGGATCACGATCACACCAGAAGCACACGGTCTTAGCCCTGATTTGGGCGCCGCATTTATGATGGCACAGAAGCTTCGCGTCCGCGGCGGCAGACCTGCGCTGCCATTTCCCCCCGCAGCCTGACGCGCTGCAAGGAGAGACCAATGACCATTTTCAAACCCGCCGCGCGGGTGACCCGCATCAAACCCTCGCCCAGCACTGCCGCCGCCGCGCGCGCCACCGAATTGCGCGCCGCCGGTGTCGATCTGATCGACATGACCGTGGGCGAGCCGGATTTCGACACCCCCGAAAGCGTCAAAGCCGCCGCCGTTGCGGCCATCGCGGCGGGCGACACCAAATACACCCCCGTCAACGGCACCCCTGCCCTGCGCCGCGCCATCATCGCGCGGATGCAGCGGCGTCTGGGCGTGACGGTCGATCCGGCGGCGATTTCCGTGGGCGGCGGCGCCAAGCAGATCATTTTCCTGACCTTCATGGCCGCGGTTGAGGCGGGCGACGAAGTGCTGATCCCCGCCCCCTACTGGGTCTCCTATCCCGATATGGTGCTGGCCAATGAAGGCAGCCCGGTGATCCTTCCCTGCCCCGGCGAAGACGGGTTCAAGCTGACCCCCGCCGCGCTTGAGGCCGCGATCACCCCCAAAACCCGTTGGCTGGTGCTGAACGCGCCCTCGAACCCGACGGGTGCGGCCTACAGCGCGGCGGAGCTCGCGACTTTGGCCGAGGTGCTGCGCCGCCATCCCCAGGTCTGGGTGTTGACCGATGAGATTTATGACGAGATCTGGTTTGAACCGGGTCAGATCACCAGCCTGCTGACGGTTGCCCCCGATCTGGCGGAGCGGCTGATCGTCATCAACGGCGTGTCGAAAACCTATGCGATGACCGGCTGGCGGCTGGGCTATGCGGTCGGGCCGAAGCCCTTGATCGCGGCGATCAACAAGCTGCAATCGCAGATGTCCTCCTGCCCCTCCTCGATCAGCCAGGCGGCTGCGGTGGCGGCGCTTGGCGGCGATCAGGGCTTTTTGGCCGAGATGGTCACCGAGTACAAAGCCCGCCGCGATCTGGCGGTGGATCTGTTGAACGCGGTGCCGGGTCTGCACTGCAGCCTGCCGCAAGGCGCGTTCTACCTCTATCCCAACTGCGCCGGGGCCATCGGCAAGACCACGCCCGCGGGCAAGGTGATCGAGACCGATCTCGATTTCACCCTCTACCTGCTCGATTGCGGCGTCGCGGCCATTCACGGCGGGGCCTACGGCCTCTCCCCCTATTTCCGGATCTCCTTTGCCACGTCGCGCGATGCGCTGCGCGAAGGCTGTGCCCGGATCGCGGCCGCCATGGCCGCGCTGACCTAACCTGAACCCGGAGGACTTCATGCCCCATATCATCACCCGTATCGACCGCCCGACCCCGGCAGAGGTGGCGGCGCTCGCCCCCTTTGGCACTGCCACCATCCATGAGGCGCAGGGCCGCTCGGGCGCGCTGTCGTCGCGGATCAAGCCGATTGACCGCACCATGCGGCTCTGCGGTCCGGCCTTTACCGTGGCCTCGGCCCCGCGCGACAACATCATGCTGCAACTGGCGATCAACTATGCCCAGGCGGGCGATGTGATCGTGGTTTCGGCCGGAGAATACGAAGAGGCGGGCTGCTTTGGCGATGTGCTGGGCAATGCCTGTCTGGCCAAGGGCATCGCCGGGGTCGTTACCGATACCGGCGTGCGCGACACCGCCGATCTGATCAAACTGGGGCTGCCGGTCTTCTCGCTCAGCGTCTGCATCAAGGGCACCGTCAAGGAAACCCTGGGGCAGATCAACAAGCCGGTCATCATCGGCGGCATCGAGGTTCGCCCCGGTGACATCATCAGCGGCGATGCCGATGGTCTGGTCGTGGTTGAACGCGAACGCGCGGCGGAAGTGGCGCAGCTCTCCAAAGCCCGCGAAGAGGCCGAGGCCGATTACATCCGCCGCTACAAAGCAGGGGAAAGCGTGATTTCGGTCTCCAATCTGGCGGCGGTGCTGGCCGCCAAGGGGCTGACAACCGATCTTTGACCTCTGCCCTCCGATCTTTGCGCGCCTCCCCGTTCGCCAAAGATCGCTGCCCCCGGTGTCGCAAGACGCCGGGGGTTTTTTCATGCCGTGTCACGCCGGAGGTTGCGGGCCGATCCGCAGTCATCAGCAGGCACGTGGACGGGCGGCACGCGAAAAGGCCCGGCATCTCGCGAGGCCGGGCCATCATGGTCTGTGGAGGTGGTGGGGCGGTCTAGCTGCCCAGCAAGAGGTTGGGCATCACATTGACGATCCCCGGGAACACCGCCAGCAGGATGACAAATCCCATCATGATCAGCAGATAGGGAAAGGTCACCCGCGCGATGAAGGGCGTGCTGCGCCCGGTGATGTTCTGGATCACCGCAAAGTTGAAGGCCACGGGCGGCGTGATCTGCGCCATCTCCACCACCAGCACGATAAAGATACCAAACCAGACCTTGTCAAAGCCCGCCGCTTCGACAATCGGCAGCACCACCGGCAAGGTGGTCGCGATCATCGAAAACCCCTCAAGCGCCGTGCCAAGGATCAGATAGAGCACCATCAGCGCGATGATCAGCATGGTCGGCGAGAGGTTCCAGTCCGAGACCGTGCCCGCCACCGCCTCGGGGATCCCGAGAGTTGAGGTGATGTTGCCGAGGACGGATGCGCCCAGAATGATCATCCCCATGACCGAGCAGGTCTGAACCGCGCCCAGACAGATGTCGCGCAGCACCTTGGCATTCAGCGCACCCTGCATGAGCGAGACGATGAAGGCGCCCACGACCCCCAGAGCGGCCGCTTCGGACGGGGTGGCCAGACCGCCATACATCGAGCCGAGCACGCAGATGATCAGGAACATCGCCGGGGCCAGATCCTTGAGCGCCGCCACCCGTTGGCGCAGCGGCATGTGGCGCAGCGCCCGTTCGCTCTCGGGCACGAAATCGCGCCGGATCGTCGAATGGATCATGATCCAGCCCGAGAAGATGCTGGCCAGCAGCAGGCCCGGCAGGAATCCGGCGGTAAAAAGGCGCAACACAGATTCCTCGGCCAGCACGCCATACATGATCATCACCGTCGACGGCGGGATCAGAAAACCCAGCGTCCCCGCCCCGGCCAGCGAGCCGATGGCCACCTCAGCGGAATAGCCGCGCGCGAGCAGTTCCTTGAGGGTCATCCGGCCCACCACCTGCGTCGTGGCCGCCGAAGAGCCGGAGATCGCGGCAAAGATCGAGCAGCCGATCACATTGACATGCAAGAGACGCCCCGGCAGCAGCCCCGCCCAGGGGGCAAGGCCCTTGAACAAGGCCTCTGACAATTTGGTGCGGAACAGAAACTCGCCCATCAGGATGAACAGCGGCAGCGCCACCAGATCCGGCGTGGTCAGGATGTTGAACACATATTGCGGCAGCACCTTGTCCATCGGCAACGATGTGAACAGATACCCCAGCCCCAGGCCGGTGAACAAAAGCGCGATGCCAATCCACGCGCCCATGGCGAGCGAGCCGAACAGCAGGCCAAACAGGCTGGTCACGATGACGCCCATGATAAGTCCTTTGTGATGTCATAGCCTTGCGGCGCGCGTCCTCCGATGGTGCATCGGGGCCGCCGGATTATTCGATGGCGGTGGCAGCCCCAAGATCGGGGCGGTCCAGCGGGCGCCCGGTCAGGGCCGCGATCAGACGCACGGCCATTTGCAGGGCGAGAATGGTGGCCCCGAGGGCCAGAACGGATTGCGGAATCCACAGCGGCGTAAAGCTGTCCTGGGACACTTCGCCATAGCCGTAGGTGCGCAGCGCCAACCGCACGAGCGTGACGGCCAGAAAACCGCACAGCGCAGTGCCGAGCAGCGCCGAAAACAGCTCCAGCGCCGCCGCAAAGCGCCCGCGTCCTGCGCGCAGCAGGATCTCGACCCGCAGTTGCAGCCCCGCCCGCAGCGTCATCCCGGCGCCCAGCAGAAACGAGGACCCCATCAGATAGGCGCTGTATTCCCAGCCGATGCCGATGCCCGAGGGCATCGCGGGAATGAACCGCGCCAGAAAGGCCACGATGATTTCCGCAAGGACAAGGCCGGTCAGCCCGAGGATGCACCCGGCGGCAGCCCAGCCGCCGGTCACCGACAACAGGTCCGCGGTGCGTTGCAGCACCGCGATCCCGCCGGTTTCCTCCTGAGGGGTCGAAGGAAGCGTCACGATCTCCACCTCAGTTCGATGCCAGTGAAGCTTTATAGGCATCGACGATTTCTTTCGCCGCCGGCACCCGCTCAAAGAAAGCTTCCTGCACCGGCACCGCCTTTTCAAGCAATTGCGCGCGCAGCTCCGGGCTGATCTCTTTCAGCACCATGTCATGCTTTTCCATCTCTTCGATGCTGGTCACATCGCCCTGACGCGAAACCTCCCAGAACACCGGCTCCAGCTTGGCCGATACTTCCTCGATGGCGGTCTGGTCTTCGGCCGACAGCTTGTTCCAGGTGTCGAGGTTGATCGTCACCGCATTCGACCCCCAGGTGTGGTTGGTCGGGTAGATGTTTTTCAGGAATTCCCAGAACTTGCCATCCACGCCCGAGGTGGCCGAGGTCGCGACGCCTTCGACACGTTTCGAGGCGAGCGCGGGCAGCAATTCGCCCCAGGGCATCACCACGCCGTTCATGCCAATCGCCGAAATGATGTCGACGGTGTTCTTGTCAGCGCCGCGCACCGGAATGCCGCGAAAATCGTCGATCGACTGGATGTCTTTGTTTACATAGACATATTGAGCGGGCGACGGCACCATATAGAGGATTTTCTGGTTGTGCTTGGCCGCCAGCTCTTCAAACACCGGGCGCAGGAAGGCGTGATAGGCCTTCAACCCGTCCATCGAGTCGATCAGGAAGGGCACGCCTTCAGCGCCAAACATCGGATCCACGCCGACCTGCTGGCTGATGTTGATGTCGGCCATGTCCACCAGGCCGTCGCGCACCGCCGTCAGCTGATCCGGGCCCTTGAAGCCAAGCGCACCCGCCGCCTTGACCGAAATGATCACCTCGCCATTGGTGGCGGTTTGGACTTCGTCGGCAAATTTCATCGCGTTCTGCACCATGAAATTGCCCTCGGGCAACACGTCCGCAAGGTTCAGCCGCGTCTCGGCCGAGGCCGAGGTGGCGACGCCGCCGAGCAAAATGGCGGCCAAGGCACCAAAGCGCGCTGCATGCACGTTGAAGGTCATCAGACTTCCTTTCCCTGTTATTGTTTCCGGCGCGCTCGTTCCGGGGAAATTGGCTTCGCCCCGTCGGTCACCGGATTGCTATACTTCACCCCTTCACGCTACCCGGCACGATGCCCCGTCACAAAATGCTAGTTCACTCTGATATGATTGGATTTCGTTATGAGCGGTCCGGCGGCATTGTCGACAGGGGGTCGTAAAGCGTATCACTTGTGTCAGGCGATGGCCCCCCGCGGGGGCCGCAGATTGCAGGGGAGGGCTGGATGGACACGCGCCGGTTGCACGCATTCGTCAAGATCATTGATGTCGGCAGCATCACGCGGGCCTCGGCCATCCTGCACATCGCGCAACCCGCCCTCAGCCAGCAGATCGCCGCGCTCGAGGCGCATTTCGGCAAGCCTTTGCTGCTGCGGTCAAAACGCGGCGTGGTGCCGACCGAAGCGGGGCTGGTGCTCTACCGTCATGCCCAGCTGATGCTGCGGCAACTGGAGCAGGCCCAGGCCGATATTTCCAGCACCTCGACCAGCATTTCCGGTTTCGTCTCGGTCGGCCTGGCGCCCCTCAGCGGCGGGTCGTTTCTCTCCACCCGCCTGTTGAAGCGCGTGCGCGAAAGCCATCCGGGCATCGTGTTGCAGATCAATGAGAACATCGGCGGCGTGATCAGCGAGATGATCATGACCGGGCGCATGGACCTGGCCTTCATCTATGATCCGGGCGAAATCCGCGGTGTCTCGTTTGAACCGGTGCTGGCGGAAGATCTCTACCTCGTTTCGCGGATCATCGGCGACGGCGGGACGCAGGCGGATGGAACCGTGCCAGGGACGCCCGAGGCCGAGGTGACCTTTACCGAGGCCGCCGAGCATAACCTGATCCTGCCGAGCCGCATTCACACGGTGCGGCAGCTGATCGACACCACGTTTTCGCGGGTGGGTCTAAGCGCCCGGATCGTGGCCGAAACCGAATCCGTGCCGATCATGATGCAGGCGGTCCGCGACGGAATTGGATCGACCATCCTGCCCTGGTCGGCGGCCTTTGCCATCGTGCAGCAAGACCCCGGCCTGCAATTGCGGCGGATCATCAAGCCGAACATGCAAACCAACATGTCGATCTGCGTCTCCGATCAATTGCCGCTGTCTGAACCTGCGAGCATTGTCAGCGAGATCCTGACCGAACTGGCCCACAGCTTTGCCGTCGAAAATGCCACCCGCGGGGTCCGCAGCCGGCGCTGAGAAGCCTCTGCCCCCGGCAGAGAGAACAAGGACGGGACCTTTTCCCACCCCAATGTCCGGCAGGATGGCCGCCCGCATGTTGCGGCTTCTTGCTGGCACAGGCCCTGATCGCAGCGGCCTCTCTTGTGGTCGGGTCTCCGCCCCCCCATATCTGCACTGCGCAGCCGGCATCTGTCCCGAAACACGGGCCTCTCAGGCGGCGGTGATCACTGTTTTCAGACAATCCACACAGCAGCGCGACGCCGCAACCCCTCGGGCGCCTTCGGGTTCCGGGCGGCGGCGAGGGCGTTCGATCAACATATCTGAACGGGGCGCATTGCCCCCGAAACCGGAGTCGGACCATGGCCAAGGGGCAAAAGCGTACCAACAAGGAAGTGAAGAAGCCGAAACAGGTCAAAGCCGCACCGGTTGAACCGGTGCTGTTTGCCAAGGGCGCAGGCTCTATCGGGGCCAAGCCCGGGAAAAAAGCCTGACAGAAAGCCGGGTACGGGCTCAGGCCCAACCTGCCCCTCCGGCGGCCCTGTCGCGGCGGCGCGGCAGCCGCGAGAGGTTTGCCGCACTAGGCCCGGCGCAGGTGGAAATGGTCCACAAAGCGCTGGCCAAGCGCCGGATCTCCCTGAAACCGCGGGGCATCCTGCGCAAGCCAATGGTCGAGCGGCCTTTTGCCATAGACCACCGCCGCGATGAGATTGGCGGTACCGGCGAACAGGATATCCCCCTCGGCAGGGCCGCGCTCCACATGCCAGCTGCCTGCCACCAACGTTCCGCGAAAGCTCTCGCGGCCGAGGTCGAACCCGGCATGGATCACCGCACAGGGCGCGTTTTGGGGTGCCGCCATCGCCCGCATCGACAGCATCAGCGCCGATGGGCTGATGTGTTTGGACGGATCATGCCCCGGTAGAGTGGCACCCCAGCGGCAGAGCGCCTCAATCACCGGCCAGACGGCGTAGCCCCGCGGCGTCAGCTCATAGACCTGCACCCCCGCGGGCTCTGGCATCTGTACGCGGTGCAGAACGCCCCCCGCCTCCAGGCCCTCCAGCCGCTGCGTCAGCACCGAAGCGCTGATCCCGGGCAGGCCCGCGCGGATCAGGCTGAACCGCTTGGCCCCCAACATCAGCTCACGGATCACCAACAACGCCCAGCGGTCTCCCAACAGGTCCAGCGCGTGCGCTGCGATACAGCCCTCATCATAGAGGCTGCGGGGCGCGCGGGCGGGCCGTGTATCGGGCATCGTTGTCAAAACCTATCAATAGTTGTTTTTTGCAACTTACTTCGGCAAACTTGCTTCTGCAACAGGGGGAGAATTGCCATGCCTTACATCGACGGATTTGTCATTCCCGTGCCCACTACCAACCGGGAAGCCTACCGCGCGCATGAAGCAAAATGGTGGGGGACGTTCCAGAAGTTGGGGGCGCTTTCGCTGGTGGTTGGATGGGGCAATGACGTGCCCGCCGGCAAACAGACCGATTTCATGCGCGCTGTCGCCGCCACCGCCGAGGAAACCGTGGTGTTTTGCTGGATGACCTGGCCGGACAAGGCCACGCGCGATGCGGCCTATCAGCAGATCATGGAAACCACGCCCGACATGACGGGCATGCCTTTTGACGGCAAACGGATGATCTATGGCGGCTTTGAACCTCTGTTGATGGAGGGCACCGCAGCATGACCCATCATGGCAGCCCCTGTTGGTATGAGCTTTCCACCACCCCCGGCGCACTCGCCGATGCCGGGGCGTTTTACGCCAGGGTTCTGGGCTGGTCGGTAGAGGATGCGGGCATGCCTGACTTTACCTATCATCTGGCACAGGCGGGGGGGGAGATGGTGGCCGGGCTGATGGAGATGCCCGCCGATGTCGCGGGCATGCCGCCCTTCTGGCTCCTCTATTTCGCGGTGGAGGATGCCGACGTCGCGGTGGCGCAGATGCAGGCGGCGGGGGCAACGGTGCACCGGCCCGTCACGCCGATCCCCGGAACCGGCCGTTTCGCCATTCTCGCCGATCCGCAGGGCGCGGCGTTTGGCGTTCTGGAACCACTCCCCGGCGGGACGGGCACCGCTTACAATGCTCAAAAACAGGGCCATGGAAACTGGCATGAGCTGATGTGCGGCGACCCCAAGGCCGCAATGGGCTTCTACGGACCGATGTTCAATTGGCAAACCAGCCGCAGCATGGATATGGGAGCGATGGGCACCTATGACGTGTTCGCCTGGCAGGGCACCGACATTGGCGGCATGTTGCGCGCGATGCCCGGGCCCTCCGGCGCGGGGCAGGCATTCTGGTTGCCCTATTTCGGTGTCGACAGCGCCGAGAAGGCCATGGCGCGGATCACGGCGGCCCGGGGGGCCATTAAGAATGGTCCGATGGAAGTGCCCGGGCCCGCCTATATCGTCATCGCCACCGATCCACAGGGCGCGGCCTTTGCCGTGGTCGGCCCCAAGTAGCATCCGGCGACAACCGCCCGCATCCGCCGTCTTGATCCGGGCGCATATGTCCGGCACCGGGCGGCGGCCCCAACACATTTGCAGGCCCGCGCCCGGCCTCGGATTTGGCGCGCGGATTTGGCGGGTGCCGCCCGCAGCGCCGCGCCTCCGGTTCAGCGGCTCAACCCGTTGGCCCTGCTGTCACAAAAGCCATTCAACCGGCAGCAGGCCGATGAGTTTCACCAGCAGACGCAGTGGCAGCGTGGTGTTCGGATCGACGGCAGAGGTCGAAACATGCCCCGCCGGATCGGTCGCCGTCCAGAGCAGATGGCCATCCTCATCCGCGCTGACCCTGTAGGCCAGAGATGCGAGATTGGCATCGAGCCAGCCGGAGAGATCATCCGAGATGCTGGCGCTGTCGATCAGCAGCCCCATTTCGGTGTTCAGCCGCCGCGAGCGGGGGTCGAAATTCAACGAGCCGACGAAAGCGCGCCGCCGGTCCACCGAAAAGATCTTGGCGTGGATGGCGGCATTGGACTGCGCCAGAACCTCCAGCTCGCGCACGTTCCGGCGCGCCATGCCGTCGCTCTTCAGCTCATAGACCTCGACACCGCCTGCCACCAGATCGGCACGGTAGCGCGCATAGGCCCCGTGCACCGCGACCACATCGGTGGCCTCCAGCGAATTGGTCAGCACCCGCACCCGCAGCCCGCTTTGGGCAAAGGCGATCAGCTTTTCGGTCGCAATCGTGCCCGGCACGAAATAGGGCGATACGAGGTCGATCGAGCGGTCCGGCGTCCCGATCTCGGCCAGCAGACGCCGCACCATCAGCGCATCGCCCTCGGCCAGACCCAATACTTTGCCGGGGGCATCGCTGAACAGCAGCGCAGGCTCCCATTGCAGCGGCAATGTCTGGTCCAGCAATTGCGCCGTAAAGGAGGAGGCATGCACATATTCGGCATAGGCCCGCCCCTGTTCGGTGTCGCGCAGCACAAGATCGCGCGCGCCGAGCCGCTGCGCCGCATCCGCCGCGGGCGTGATCAGAGAGGCCACCGCATAGGCTGAGCGGCTGGTCCAGTACCGCTCAAAATCGGCGCTGACATCTTTGGCCGCCGGGCCCACCGCCAGCACGTCAAGGTCGATGTAGTTTTGGTCGCCCCCGGTTTCAAAATAAACGTCGCCAATGTTGCGCCCGCCGACAACGGTCACCGCGCCATCCACGGTGAAGGATTTATTGTGCATGCGGCGGTTGAGGCGAAAGAAATCAAACATGTAGTTCAGCGTGCGAAACCGGCGCAAGACAAAGGGGTTGAACAGGCGCACCTCTGCCGTCGGCAAAGCGTCCAGCGCCACCAGTTCCTGCTCCAGCGCCCCGGTGCCGTTGTCATCCACCAGCAGACGCACGGTCACGCCCCTTTCCGCCGCCGCCTGCAATTCGGCCAGCAGGCGGGTTCCCGTCAGATCATCATTCCAGATGTAATATTGCGCATCGATGGCGCGGCTGGCCGCCCGCGCCAGATGGATGCGCGCCGCAAAGGCATCTGCCCCACTGCCCAATGTCACAAAGCCCGATGCGCCCGGATGCGCGGCAACCAGAGGGGCCAGTGAGGTGGCAAGCGCACTGTCGCGCGGCCGCTCGGCCAAGGGGGCCTGCGCGGCCGCAGGGAGCGGCGGCAGGGGAAAAGCCAGCCGCATGACGATGATGAAGGCAACATAGCCCAGAACCAGCGCCGCGATCAGCCCGATGAGCTTCACCATGGGAAAGTCACGCCCATTGTAACATATGCGGCAGTTCGGCTCATTGACGGATGCATCCTTTTCCCCGGCCCGCCATTTCAACGCCTTTTTGCGCCCCGCGCCTATAGCAATGTTCAGAGAGCATGCCGCCAGATGCCGCGCACCCTGCCACAGGCGCCACGGGGAGGGGCCCCCGAGGCGACACCAGCGGGGACACCGGCGGCCCTGATGCGGGCCCGGATGGGTGCACCCCACAATCGGCGGTCGGTTGCGGGCGCGCCCCCGCCCCGGCCAGCGCCTTGACACCAGCCTGCGGCAGGCCAATCCTGTGCCCGTGGCAATTGACCGGCAGCGATGGCCCCCCGCAGGGGCAGAAAAGGGCTTCGACGAGATGGCGCATGTCCTGCTGGCGTGGGAACTAGGGGGCAACAGCGGCCATGCGGTGCGCCTGGCACAGCTGGTTTCCGCCCTGGCGGCGGCGGGGCATCGAACCAGCCTTGCCGTGCAGCGTCCCGACGCCTTCCGGCAATGGCGCGACGCGCCGGGTTTTGCACCGATCCGGCAAGCGCCGGTCTGGCCGGGACTTTTGCGCCACTCCGAAATCCTGCCCTTGCGCGGTGAGATGGCCTGGGGTGACCTGCTGGCAGGTATGGGGCTGACCGATTCCGGCATTCTGGAATATCTCCTGCGCTGCTGGGATCAGCTGCTCACCGATGCCGCCCCGGATCTGGTGATCGCCGATTTCGCGCCCGCCGCGATGCTGGCCGCCCGGGACCGGATGCCGGTGATTGCGGTGGGCACCGGGTTCACGGTTCCCCCGGATCGGCCTGAGCGGTTCCCGCTGCTGCGCCGTGATGCGGCAGCGCCGCTGGTGGACGAAACCGCCCTTCTGCAGGTGGTGAACCGGGCGCTGTGGCGGCTGGGCCGTGCGCCCCTCGACCGGCTGATCGCAATCGCACGCGCGACAAAGTCATGCCCCGCGACCTTCACCGAACTGGACCCCTATGCCGCCCACCGCGACGGGCCGCCGGTGCCGCCTTTCCTGTCCGGCCCCCCGGGCCAATGCGGCCAGGGCACCGGCATCTTTGCCTATGCCCCGGCCAGCGCCCCCGGAACCGGGGTCCTGGCCGGAGCCCTCGCGCTGATCGCGGGGCGCGGGCAGGCCGTTTCCGCCTGGATGCCGGGTCTGCCCCGCGCGGATGCCGCGCGGCTGGCCGAGGCAGGCGTGCGGCTGCAGACTTCCCCCCTCGCCCAAGCCGAGATCGCCGCCCGTTCGCGCCTGTTCATCAGCACGGGGGGGCTCGGGGCGACATCTGCCGCGCTGGCCGCAGGGTTGCCGATGGCCTTGCTGCCGGTTGATCTTGAGAAACGCCTGACCGCCGAGGCGGTCCACAAGCTGGGTGCAGGCACCTTGCTGACGGCCGGTCCAGAGGCAGGCGCGCGGGGGCTGGCCGAGGAGATCATCACCGCCGCCCATGACCAGACCCTCAGGCAATGCGCCCAAGATCTGGCGGCATCGTTCCGCGCCCGGCTGGGGGATCCGGCGCAGATGGTGGCGCAGCTCGTCAGCCTCTGTCTCTGAGCGCAGAACGCCAAGAGAATCGTTGCGGGTTGATTGTTTCAACATAAGGTTAACTGGTTTTCATACAGGTGGATTTTGTCATGAGTGCGCCAAGTGCGATCTTGTTGAATGGCATTGATCTGGCGGCCAGCGGCCCGCATATCGCCCTGACAGAGGACCCGTCCGCCGGGCAGATGATCGCCCGTCTGACGGCGACGGACGCAGATCCGGGCGACACCCTCACCTTTACGCTGCTTGATGACGCGGACGGGCTGTTCTTTCTCAGCGGCAATCTGATCTGCAGGGCGGCGGGTGGTGTGCTCGATCCCGGCGCCGACAGCTACACCCTGAGCGTTCAGGTCACCGATGCCAGCGGACAGAGCTATGTCAGCGATGCCCGCATTGGTGTGGCGGACCTGCCCAATATCCTGCGCACGGACGGAACGGCGGGAAATGACACGCTGACCTCGGAATCGGGACGGGAATACTTCATTGCCACGGCGGGCAATGACACCATCGACGCGGGAAGCAATGATGTCATTGTCTATGCGGGCCTGCGCGAGGATTACCAGCTCATCTACACCCCCGCCAGCGGTGGCGGCGGCTATGGCGGCTATGGCGGCCCTCCCCCCGATCCGGCGACGGTCACGGTTGTCGATTTGCGCAATGGCGGGCCGGATGGCGCCGACCTGATCCTGAACCCTTCGACCCTGCGCTTTGCCGATGGCGACCTTGATGTCTCGGATCTGGAGACGGGGCGCCCGACGCTGACCCTCAATGGCAGAAACCTGACTTTCGACGCTTATGTGCCCGAGAATGAACAGGCGGGCTATGTCATCGGTCAGCTCTCGGCGCTGGGCCTGTCCTCTGCGGGTGCCATCACCATCACCGGATTTGAGGTTCTGAGCTTTCGGGATGTTGGCGGCTTCCCGGTCGCCGAGACGACGACGGCATTCTTTGCCATTGACGCCAACCGGCAGCTGAGCACCGCCGCGCCGCTGAATTTTGAACATTATTATGCCCATTACCTGCAGGTGACATTCACCGATCCGGGTGGCAGCAGCTGGACCGAAAGCATCCGGCTTGATGTGGCAGACAGCGCCGACGCGCCTGTCGCAGTCTCCCTGGTCCATGAAACGCCCGGTGAGAGCGACGTGGTCGGCTTTGTCGCGGAGCATTCGAACCGCAGTGGCGACGTTCAGATCGGCCGCCTTGACTTCGACGATACGGACGGGTCGGCGGCGGGCTATGCTGTCGCGGTGTCAGAGGCCGATGCCGCCTCATATTACGTGCTGGACGGGGTGCTCTACCTGCGCCAGGGGGCGCTTGTCGATTTTGAGACCAGCCCGCAGGTCTCGGTCGACCTGCTTGTGCGCGATCTGGACATGCGCGCCGATCAGGCGGTCACGCTGACCGCCACCTTCGACGTAACCTTCGCCCCGCTGGCGGGCACTTCCGCTGCCGAAACCATCCTCGGCACGGCGAGCGCCGATTACATCCTCGGCCTTGCGGGAGCCGACACTCTGCGCGGCGGCCGCGGAAACGACACGCTGTTGGGCGGCAACGGAAGCGATCAGATTTCCGGGGGCGATGGCAACGATCTGATCTATGCCGATCATGTGCTGCCCTCGGAGGGGCTGCGCTGGGGCACCCAGGGACCCAGCGGCACCGATATTTCGGGCGGCTTTGTCCAGACCATCGGCACGGTTCAGGCGATGGTGACGGTGGCATTGCAGGGCGATGCAGCGACCGCCGCGGTCTTCAATGGCGCGATTTTCGTGGGTCTGGGCGAACCGGCGTCCAATGGCTACTATGCCTCATCGGGCGAAGGTGAGGGCCCGACCTCCACCCTGACCGTCAGCTTTTCCGATGCGGGCGGTGATGCCGAGGTGTCGGACGTCGCCTTCCGGCTGCTGGATATCGATGCGGGCGGGTTCCGCGACATCGTCACCGTCCAGGCATTTGACGCGGATGGCACAGCGCTTGCCGTGACCATGACGCCAAACGGTCAGGACATCATCAGTGGCACTACAGTCACCGGCGCGATGGTGATCAATGATTTCCCAGACGAGACCGGCTCTGTGCTGGTCCGCGTCGCGGGTCCGGTTCATAGCATTGTTATCATTTATGAAAATGGCCTTTCGGCCCTGCAGACCTTTGGTGTCAGCGACATCTACTTCAACACCGACCGGAGCGGCGCCGGCAGCCAGCTTTCGGGGGATCTGGGCCATGACACGCTGATCGGGGCCGCATTTGCAGATGTGCTGTCGGGCGGCGACGGCGACGATCTGCTGCGCGGCAACGGCGGCAATGACGCCCTCACCGGCGCGACGGGCAATGATACGCTGCTCGGCGGCAGCGGCAACGATGCACTGAACGGCGGGCTGGGCAATGACCGGATCGATGGTGGCGACGGGATTGACCGGGCCTATTTCACCGGCGCGGCGGCGGTCAGCGTCAATCTGGGCCTGACCTCGGCGCAAAA
>NZ_JBGQOG010000013.1:0-129481 GCF_052113705.1 Phaeovulum sp. W22_SRMD_FR3
GTCGGTTCGGGAAAAAGGTTGGGGGGTGGGGGGGGGGGGTTGGGGGTGGTTTTTTTTTGGGGTTGCTGGTGTGGGGGGGGGGGGGGTGGGCTGTGGTGGGGCCCCTCCCCCCCCACCCCCGGGATATTTCTGACAAAGCAAGGGCAGGGGCGGTGCTTGTGCGGTTGACAGTGCGCGCCGCCCCTGTATAAGCCCGCCATCCGGGTCCTTTGGGGCCCGGTTTTCATTGGTGTTGGTGGACTTCGCAAGAAGAACCCTGTCGGGCCTCGGCCAAAGGACAACGCCCTTCGAAACTTAAGAAGGAGATCAGAGATGACCAAACGGACCTCTGCCAAGTATAAAATTGACCGCCGCATGGGCGAAAACATCTGGGGCCGCGCCAAATCCCCGGTGAACAAGCGTGAATACGGCCCCGGCCAGCACGGTCAGCGCCGCAAGAACAAGCTGTCGGACTTCGGTACCCAGCTGCGCGCCAAGCAAAAACTCAAAGGCTACTACGGCGACCTGACCGAAAAGCAATTCCGCCGCATCTATGGCGAAGCTGAGCGCGTCAAGGGCGACACCGGTGAGAACCTGGTGGGTCTGCTCGAGCGCCGTCTGGACGCCATCGTCTACCGTGCGAAATTCGTGCCGACCGTGTTCGCTGCCCGTCAGTTCGTGAACCACGGCCACGTGACCGTGAACGGTCAGCGCGTGAACATTGCCTCCTACCGCGTCAAGGAAGGCGACGTGATCGCCGTTCGCGACCGGTCGAAGCAACTGGCGATCGTGCTGGAATCGGTCTCGCTGACCGAGCGCGACGTTCCGGACTATCTGGAAGTCGACCATTCGAAAATGACCGCCACCTTCGTGCGCACCCCCTCGCTGGCCGACGTTCCGTACCCGGTCGTGATGGAACCGAACCTGGTCGTCGAATATTACGCGAAAAACTGATCCTTCGCGGATATTGGAATTCAGGGAAGGGCTGCGCCGCAAGGTGCGGCCCTTTTCTTTTGTCCCGGGCCGTAGCTCCGCGGTGGCTGTGGCGCTTTGGCGCCAACGCGGCGTGAAGGCGGGGTGGCGGGGCAAAATCGGCAACAAGTCGCTGGCGTCGCGCCCGGTGCAGGGCTAAAAGGCGCCAATTGGGAGAGTGATCCATGACCGAACATATCCGTCCGCAGCCCGGAATTCTCGACATCGCCCTTTATGAGGGTGGGGCAGCGCATGTGGCAGGGGTCTCGGACGCGGTGAAACTGTCGTCGAACGAGAATCCGCACGGGCCTTCTGACAAGGCGCGCGAGGCCTTTTCGCGGGCGGTTCACAAGCTGCACCGCTATCCCAATACCGACCACGCCGCTTTGCGCGAAGCCATTGGCGACATGCACAAGCTGGACCCTGCGCGCATCATCTGCGGGGTGGGGTCGGACGAGATCATCCACTTCCTCTGCCAGGCCTATGCCGGGCCGAAGGATGAGGTTTTGTTCACCGAACACGGCTTTCTGATGTACCGGATTTCGGCGATGGCGGCGGGGGCGACCCCGGTCGCCGTGGCCGAGCGCGAGCGCACCACCGATGTCGATGCGCTGCTGGCGGCCGCCAACAAGCGCACCAAGGTGGTGTTTCTGGCCAATCCGAACAACCCGACCGGCACGATGATCGGTCTGGCCGAGCTGGAGCGTCTGGCCACGGGCCTGCCGAAACAGGCAATTCTGGTGATCGATTCCGCCTATTCGGAATATGTTGAAGGCTATGACGGCGGGGCCGAACTGGCCACGCGTCTGCCGAATGTGTTCATGACGCGCACCTTCTCCAAGATCTATGGTCTGGGCGGGTTGCGCATCGGCTGGGGCTATGGCCCGAAACACATCATCGATGTGCTGAACCGCATCCGGGGGCCCTTCAACCTCTCGACCGCGCAGCTGGAAACGGCCGAGGCGGCGGTGCGTGACGTCGAATATCTGGACAAATGCCGCAGCGAGAATGCCCGCATGCGCAGCTGGCTGGCCGAGGCTTTGGCCGAGCGCGGTGTGCCCTCGGACACGTCCTGCGCCAATTTCATCCTCGCGCGCTTTGCCGATGAGGCCGAGGCGATTGCCTGCGACCTGCATCTGCAGGGCGAGGGGCTGATCGTGCGGCGGGTGGCGGGATATGGCCTGCCGAACTGTCTGCGCATCACCGTGGGCGATGAGCCCTCTTGCCGCCGCGTGGCGCATGTGATCGGCTTGTTCAAAGCGCAATACAAGGCCTGATCCCATGGCGGTTATCTACAATCGCGTGGCCCTGATCGGTCTCGGGCTGATCGCTTCTTCCATGGCGCATGCCATGCGCTGGAAGGGGTTGGCGGGCGAGATCGTCGGCCATGCGCAATCCGAAGCCAGCCGGGCGACGGCGCTGGAAATCGGCATTTGTGACCGGGTCTTTGCCACGGCGGCCGAGGCGGTGCAGGGCGCCGACCTTGTCGTGCTCTGTGTGCCGGTGGGCGCGATGGAGGCGATTGCCAGTGAGATCGCGCCGCATCTGGCGCCGGGGGCCACGGTCACCGATGTGGGTTCGGTCAAGCAGGCGGTGATTGATGCAGTGGCGCCGCATATCCCGGCGGGCGTGCATTTCATCCCGGGCCACCCCTTGGCGGGGACCGAGCATTCCGGCCCGCGCTCAGGCTTTGCGACGCTGTTTGTCAACCGCTGGTGGCTCCTGACCCCGATGCCCGAGGGCGATGAGGCCGCGACCGCGCGGCTGCGGTCGCTGCTCGAAGGGATGGGGGCCAATGTCGATCTGATGGATGCGCCGCACCATGATCTGGTGCTGGCCGTCGTGTCGCACACGCCACATCTCATTGCCTATACGATGGTCGGCGTCGCCGATCACCTGCGCCGCGTCTCGCAATCCGAAGTCATCAAATATTCCGCCTCGGGGTTCCGCGATTTCACCCGGATTGCCGCCTCTGACCCGGTGATGTGGCGCGATGTTTTCCTGACCAACCGTGAGGCGACGCTGGATATTCTCGGCCGCTTCACCGAGGAACTCTTTGTGTTGCAGCGTGCCATCCGCATGGGCGACGGGCCGCAGTTGCAGGAGTATTTCACCCGCACGCGCGCCATCCGCCGGGGCATCATCGAGGCGGGGCAGGATACGGCGGCGGCCGATTTTGGCCGGGGCACACCGCCGCCGCCTGCCGCCGATGCGTCTGTGGATCCCAAAGCATGATGCGGCGGCGCGCCTTGCTCGCCTCGGTCGCCCTTGCGGGGGCGCAGGGCTGGGGCAGGGGGGCAGCCGTTGTTCTGCTCGCGTTGCTGCCGCTTGGTGCATTGGCTGCCGGGCTGGAGCAGTCGCCGCGCCCGCAGCCGCGTCCCGCAAGCGAAACTGCGGCCAGTACCAGTGCGGCGGTGCTGACCGTGCCCGCATCGGCGCTGTCGCTGCCCGAAACGCCGGGCGGGGTTCAGGTTTCGCTGGCCCCCGCGGATGCCCGCCGCCCGGCGCCGCGCCCCGATGATCTCGTGCAACCCGCCGTGGCCGCGCCGGATGGCGCGCTGGCGGTCAGCGCACGTCCGGTGGCCCGGCCTGTCCTGAACCCTGAGATGACCGTGGTGGCCCCCGACACCGACCATATGGCGGCCGCCGCGCCCGCGCAAACAGCTCCGGCGCCCAAACGTGGCGGCTTGGCAAGCCTGTTCCGCGCGCCCGCCAAGCCGGGGGCGGCGGCGCGGTCCGCGCCCTCGGGCGAAGCGGTGGATCCGATTGATACCGCCGCCGTGGGCGCCATGGTGGCGCGGCCGGGGCAGACCCGGGGTCAGCTCTGCGGCATCGCCGGGCTGGAAGGCGCGCCGATCCCGCCGATCCCGGGGGCGGCAAAGGGCTGTGGTCTGGCCGATGGGGTGCAGGTCACCCGCGTCTCGGGCATTCCGCTCTCGATCCCGGTGCAGGTGGATTGCACGACCGCGATCGCGTTGAAAACATGGGTGGACAAGGGGATTGTCCCCTCGGTTGGCAAGACCGGCGGTGGATTGGCGCGGCTGGAAATCGCGGGCTCTTATGCCTGCCGTCCGCGCAACCATCAGTCGGGGGCCAAGATCTCGGAGCATGGCCGGGGACATGCGGTCGATCTGCGGGGCATCAAGCTGAATGATGGCCGGGTGATTGATGTGGCCTCTGGCTGGCGCAGTCAGGCCAAGCTGATGCAGGCCATTCACCGCACTGCCTGCGGCCCCTTTGGCACCGTGCTCGGCCCGAAATCGGATGCGTTCCACAAGGATCACATCCATGTCGATACGGCCAGCTACCGCAGCGGCAATTACTGCCGCTGAGCGCTGCGGGACCAAGGCGGCGGCCTGATCGCCAGCCGCCGCGCACCCGTCAGATCGGCTGTTGCAGCACCGGCGCCATGCCCAGCGGGATCGGCCCCAGCGACATCCGCCCGCCCTGGAACACCAGCGGCAAGGTCACCGATTCCTGCCCTTTCGCCAGCATCGCCAGCATGCCTTCGCCCATCTGCGCCACATTCGGCGGCAGGATCCTGGCGGCCACGGACATCGCGAGGAGCTGTTTCCAGCCGGTCACCGTCACCTCAACCGTGCCTTCGGGCTGCCCGGTGGCGGTCACCGTCAATGCGCCCTTGGCCTCCAGCGTGATGTCGCCCCAGCCAAGCGACAGCGCCCGCAGATCCAGCGTCATCAGGCGCGGCTGTGACACCGCCACTTGATTGTCGAGCACCCGGTCGAGGCCGACCCGCGCATCCAGCCGCGCCCATTGCACGATGTCCGACCCCGTGTCAGAGCGGGTGCCACTGGGATCGGCGGCGGGCATGCTGCCCTGCAGCCGCGCGGTCAGCGCCTCGGGCAGCGAGAGGTCGAGGATCTCCACCCCCAGCTGATAGCTCGGATACCCCGCCGCATCGGCATCGGTTTCCTTGATCGCGGCGCGGGCCTCGCGGGCCTCCATCTGCCCCTCATTACCGCCGATGCGGGGGGCCTCGATCACCAGCACCGCTTCATCCAGCGGCAGGCCAGAGCGGGGCTTGACCTTGAGGCTCGCGCGCATGTCGTCGTTTTTCACGGCGTAATCATGGCCCGCGATGCGCAAGGATTGCTCGGGCGACCACCAGCCGATCAGGTGATGCGGCGTGTAGCTGAGCGACATCAGCTGAAACAGATCCGCCCGCCATTCGATGACGCCATTCGGGCTGCGCAAAACCGGCTTGTCGAAGGTCAGGTCAAAACGGGCGGGATAGCCCTCCATCGTGACGCCTGCCGCATCAAATTGGCCGGTGCTGCGGCCTTCGGCCACCAGCGCCTCGGCCCAGTTCAGCGCGGCGCGGGAGCCGACCCACCACCATCCGCTGCCGCCAATGATCAACACCAGCGTTATCGCCCAAAGTTTGCGCATGTGGGATCTTTCCTTTGCTGCCCGCGCCTGTTTACACAGGGGCATGGACAAGAACCAGCCTCTGCCCGCCCCGCTTTGGATCTTCGGCTATGGATCGCTGATCTGGCACCCCGGTTTTACCCCCGCCCGGCAAGAGCTTGCCGTTCTGCAGGGCTGGCACCGCTCATTCTGCATGCGCTCCATCCACCATCGCGGCACTGAGGCCGCGCCGGGCCTCGTGCTGGCGCTGGATGCGCAGGCGGGGGCGCGCTGCGCGGGCGTCGCCTTTCAGGTGGCACCGGGCGAAGAACCTGCGGTGATGGCCGAATTGCGCGCGCGTGAGCTGGTCAGTTCCGCCTATCTCGAGGTGGTGCTGCCGGTCACGCTCGCCTCGGGCGCGGTGGTGCAGGCGGTGACCTATGTGATCGACCCAGACCATGTGCAATATTGCGGCGGCCTGCCGTTGGATGAACAGGCGCAGATCATTGCCGCCGCCGTGGGCGGGCGTGGGCCCAACGCGGAATATCTGTTCAACACGGCGCAGCATCTGGCCGAGCTGGGCCTGCCCGATGCCGAACTTGCGGCGCTGGCGTCACAGGTGCGCGCGCTGATTTCTTAAGGCTTGGCAGCACCGGGTGTGCCGCCTATCCTCGCGGAAAATCGGTGGAAAAAGGCAGGGACAGGATGCGGGCGCCGTTGCGGCAGACAGAACCACAGTTTTCGCAACCGGTGCGTCAGGTCACCCTGATGCTGCTGGTGATCGGTCTGGTGGCGATGGGCGGGTATTTCACCTATGCCCGTATTTTTCCGATCTTTCTGGCCAGCCCGCTGCTCAACGGGTTGATCCTGTCGGTTTTCGTCCTGGGGATTCTGGCCTGTTTCTGGCAGGTCGTGCAGCTGGTGCAATCGGTCAGCTGGATCGAGAGTTTTGCCACCGACCGCCCCGGCCGCCCGATGCACAAGGCGCCCTTGCTGCTGGCGCCGCTGGCGGCGCTGCTCGGCAGCCGCGACGTGCAGCGCGGCATCGCCAATTCCTCGGCCCGCTCGATCCTGGAATCGGTGGCGACGCGGATTGACGAGGCGCGCGACATCACCCGCTATCTGGCCAGCCTGCTGATTTTCCTCGGGCTTCTGGGCACCTTCTACGGCCTTGCCACCACCGTGCCCGCCGTGGTCGAAACCATCCGCGCCCTCGCTCCGCAAGAGGGCGAGACGGCGATGGCAATCTTTGAAAAGCTGATGACGGGGCTGGAGAAACAGCTGGGCGGCATGGGCACGGCGTTTTCCTCCTCGCTCCTTGGCCTCACCGGCTCGCTGGTGATCGGGCTGTTGGAGCTGTTTGCCACGCATGGTCAGAACCGGTTCTACCGCGAGCTGGAAGAGTGGATTTCCTCGATCAGCCGTATCGGTCTGGCAGGCGACAGCGGCGATGGCGCGGGCAACAATGACGCGCTGATCGTCAGCGTGCTAGACCAGATCGCCGGGCAGATGGAGGCGATGCAGGAGGTTGCGATGCAGGCCGATGCCGGGCGCATCGCGCTGGATGAGCGGCTGGCGGCGCTGACTGAGGCGGTGAATGCCATGGCCGCGCGCAATGCCGCGCAGGATGACAGCTCGGCGATGGACCGGATCGCCGCCTCGCTGGAGGCGCGCAGCGCGGGTCTGGTGGACGACGGCGAGGCGCGGATGCGCCTGCGCTCGATCGACGTTCAGCTTTTGCGGCTTTTGGAAGAGGTGGCGGCGGGGCGTCAGGAAAGCATGGCAGAATTGCGCAATGATTTCGCAGCCTTGACCCGTGCGATCCTGTCGAACCGTGGCGGGCGGGGCGAGCACTGATGGCCCTGTCGCGCCGCTCCAATCCGCAGCGCTTCTCGGCCATGATCTGGCCGGGCTTCGTGGATGCGATGACCTCGCTCTTGCTGATCCTGATGTTCGTGCTGACGATTTTCATGGTGGTGCAATCGGTCCTGCGCGACACGATCACCTCGCAGGATACGGAATTGGACGCGCTGAGCACGCAGGTGTCGGATCTGTCCAGCGCGCTCTCGCTCGAGACGGCGAAGACGGCAGAGCTGAACACCGCCCTGCAAGGCGCGCGCGACAAGGCCGATACCCAGGCCTCGCTGATCGCCACGCTGACCGGGCAGATCGCCACGCAGAATGACGCGCTGAATGCCGCCCAGCTGAAGATCACCGATTACGAAGCGCAGGTGGCCAACCTCTTGGCGGGCAAGGAACAGGCCGAGACGCAGCTGGCTGAGGCACAGGGCACGATCACCGCGCAGGATGAGGCGGCGAAGCTGGCCACCGCGCGGCGCGAGGCGCTGGAGGCGCTGCTGGAGGAATTGCGGCAGGGCAAGGCGGATACGGAAACCAAACTCTCGGAGGCCGAAACTGCGCATCTGGCCGATGCGGCCGCGCTGGCGGCGCTGCGCGACAAGCTGAAAGGGGCGGAGGATGAGATCACCGCCATGACGCTGTCGCTCGAGGCCAGCCGCAAGAAGGCCGAAGACACGCTGACCCTGCTGGCGGCGGCCGAGGCCGCTAAGAAGCAGCTGGAAGCGGGCAAAGGCGACGAGATGAGCCGTGCCGAGAAAGAGGCAGCTCTGCGCGCGGTGGCCGAACAGACCTTGGCCAGCGAAAAGGCGGCCTCTGCCGAGGCGCAGCGCAAGGTGGCCCTGCTGAACGAGCAGGTCACGGCATTGCGCGGGCAGCTGTCGGCGCTGCAGGCGGTGCTGGATGAAAGTGCGGCCAAAGATGCGGCAGCCAAGGTGCAGGTGGAAAACCTGGGCGGGCAGCTGAACGCGGCGCTGGCGCAGGTGGCGGCCGAACAGCGCCGTCGGGCGGAACTCGAGGAACAGGAACGCAAGCGGCTGGAAGAGGAAGCCAAGGATCTGACGCGCTACCGCTCGGAATTTTTTGGCAAGCTCTCCAAACTGCTCGAGGGCCGCGAAGGGGTACGGGTGGTCGGTGACCGCTTCGTCTTCTCCTCCGAAGTGCTGTTCCAGCCGGGCTCGGCAGAGCTCTTGCCCGAGGGGAGGGCACAGATCGCGCAGGTGGTGGCGACGCTGACCGGCCTCTCGCGCGAGATCCCGCCGGAGATCGACTGGATCCTGCGGGTGGATGGCCATACCGACAATGTGCCGCTCTCTGGCAATGGGCTCTATGCGGATAACTGGGAGCTGAGCCAGGCCCGGGCCCTTTCGGTGGTGCGCTACATGCAAAACCAGCTGGGCTTTCCGCCGGAGCGGATGGCGGCAACCGGCTTTGGTGAATACCGCCCGGTGGCGACCGGGGACAGCGCGGATGCCCGGGCGCAGAACCGCCGCATCGAGCTGAAGCTGACCGAGCGCTGAGGCCGGCGGCGAAAAGGGGGGCTCTGCCCCCCGCCTGCGGCTCCCCCCGGGATATTTAGGATCAGGCAAAGGGGAAAGACTGCCCCATCCCTTTGCCTGATCTTAAATATCCCCGCCGGAGGCTTCCGCATTTGTCGCATCTGTCCGGGTATGAAAAAGGGCGCCCCGCGGGACGCCCTTGATTTTTTTCTGTGAGGCGTTGCTCAGCCAGCGGTCAGCAGCGGCGGTTTGGTGCCGGTGATGCGGGCCTTTTGCGGCTCTTCCACGATGAGCTCGATCGCGTCATCCTTGACCGTAACCTTCACCACGCCGCCTTTGGTCAGGCGGCCAAAGAGCAGTTCTTCCGCCAGCGGTTTCTTGATGTGCTCCTGGATCACGCGGCCCAGCGGACGCGCGCCCATCTTGTCGTCGTAACCCTTCTCACCGAGCCAGGCGGCGGCTTCCGGGGTCAGTTCGATATGCACATTGCGGTCGATCAGCTGCGCTTCGAGTTGCAGCACGAATTTGTCGACCACCTGCAGGATCACCTCACGCGGCAGCGGCGCAAAGCTGACCACCGCGTCGAGACGGTTGCGGAACTCCGGGGTGAAGGTCCGCTCGATCGCGGCAGTGTCTTCGCCCGTGCGGCGGTCGCGGCCAAAACCGATGGCCTCTTTCGCCTGTTCCGAGGCCCCGGCATTCGAGGTCATGATCAGGATCACATTGCGGAAATCCACCGTCCGGCCGTTATGGTCGGTGAGTTTGCCGTGGTCCATCACCTGCAGCAGGATGTTGTAGACATCCGGATGCGCCTTTTCCATCTCGTCAAGCAGAAGCACGCAATGCGGGTGCTGGTCGACGCCATCGGTCAGCATGCCGCCCTGGTCAAAGCCGACATAGCCCGGAGGCGCGCCGATCAGCCGGGAAACCGCGTGTTTCTCCATGTATTCCGACATGTCAAAGCGCAGCATCTCAACGCCCAAGGTGTTGGCGAGCTGTTTGGCCACTTCGGTCTTGCCCACCCCGGTCGGCCCGGCGAAGAGGTAGTTGCCGATGGGTTTTTCCGGCTCGCGCAGACCTGCCCGCGCCAGTTTGATCGCCGAGGACAGTGCCTCGATGGCTTTGTCCTGGCCGAAGACCACGCGCTTGAGCGATTTTTCCAGATCGCGCAGCACTTCGGCATCGTCCTTGGTGACGTTTTTCGGCGGGATCCGCGCGATTTTCGCCACCACGGCTTCGATCTCCTTGGCGCCCAGCGTCTTGCGGCGTTTGCTTTCGGAAACCAGATGCTGCGCGGCACCCGCTTCGTCGATCACGTCGATCGCCTTGTCGGGCAGTTTGCGGTCATGGATGAAGCGCGCCGACAATTCGACCGCCGCCTTGATCGCATCATTGGTGTAGCGCAGATCGTGGTGCTTTTCGAAATAGGGCTTCAGCCCCATCAGGATCTTGATGGAATCCGCCACATTCGGCTCGTTCACGTCGATCTTCTGGAAGCGGCGGGCAAGGGCCCGGTCTTTTTCGAAATGCTGCCGGAACTCTTTATAGGTGGTCGAACCCATGCAGCGCAGCTTGCCGCCCGCCAGCGCCGGTTTCAGCAGGTTGGAGGCATCCATGGCGCCGCCCGAGGTGGCACCGGCACCGATGACGGTGTGGATCTCGTCGATGAAGAGGATGGCGTCCGGATGGTCCTCCAGCTCCTTCATCACCTGTTTCAGCCGTTCCTCAAAATCACCGCGGTAGCGGGTGCCCGCCAGAAGCGCGCCCATGTCGAGCGAGTAGATGGTGGCCTTTTTCAGCACATCCGGGGTCTCGCCACGGGTGATCTTCAGCGCGAGGCCCTCGGCAATCGCGGTTTTGCCCACGCCCGGGTCACCCACCAGAAGCGGGTTGTTCTTGCGGCGGCGGCAGAGGACCTGAATGCAGCGCTCCACTTCGGACTCGCGGCCGATCAGCGGGTCGACATCACCCTTTTTCGATTTGTCGTTCAGATCGACGCAGTATTTCGACAGCGCGGATTCCTTGGCCTCGCCCGGAGGGGCTTCGGCCTTGTGCTCTTCTTCGGCGCCGATCACCGGGCGCGGCTCGCCAAAGCTGGGGTCTTTCGCCACGCCATGCGCGATGAAATTCACCGCGTCATAGCGGGTCATGTCCTGCTCTTGCAGGAAATAGGCGGCGTTGCTCTCGCGTTCGGCAAAGATCGCGACCAGCACATTGGCCCCGGTCACCTCGGTGCGGCCCGAAGACTGCACATGGATCGCGGCCCGCTGGATCACCCGCTGGAAGGCGGCGGTGGGGACGGCTTCGGAGCCCTCCACATCGGTGATCAGCGTCGAGAGGTCATCGTCGATGAACTCGGTCAGGGTCTTGCGCAGCTCGTCCAGATCGACGGAGCAGGCCCGCATCACCTTGGCCGCCTCGGGTTCATCCACGAGCGCCAGCAGCAAATGCTCCAGCGTGGCAAGTTCATGGCGTCGTGCGTTGGCAAGCGCCAGCGCACCATGGATGGCTTGTTCGAGAGTGGTTGAAAACGACGGCACGGTGGTGCTCCTTTCCTTGGACCGGAGGGCGGGCGGATGCCCACGATCAGCTTGGCCCAATATGGTTAAACTTCGGTGGAAATCGCGCCGCTTCAAGTCCTTTCTCAAAGATTTTGGGTGCGAAGGTCCTCAAAGCCCAAAATGTGATCGGCAAAACACGTCGGATGCCTCTTCAGAATCGATCTTTCAATGCGCGGAGGGCGGCAAAGACCGCCAGCGGCTCTGCGTCGGGCAGACCGGCGGCGCGGGAAAGGGCCGGATCAGCGGCCCGCAAAAAGGGGTTGGTGGCGCGTTCAAGCGCGAGGGGAACCGGAACGGTGGGGGTGTTTGCGGCGCGGGCGGCATTCACATCTCCGAACCGCGATATAAGGGCGGGATTGTCCGGTTCAAGATGCAGGGCAAAGCGGCCGTTTGAGGTGGTGTATTCATGCCCCGAACAGATCAGGGTCTCCTCGGGCAGCGCGGCCAGTTTTTGCAGGCTCTCCCACATCTGGGCGGGCGTGCCCTCGAACAGGCGGCCGCAGCCCCAGGACATCAGGCTGTCGCCGGTAAACACCATATGGCTGTGCGGCAGGTGAAAGGCGATATGACCGACCGTATGGCCGGGCACGTCGATCACCTCGAAATTCTCGGTGCCGAATTGTACCATGTCGCCCTCGGTCACCGCTTCGGTCAGGGGCGGCAGGCGGTGCGCATCGGCCCGGGCGCCGACGACGCGGGCGCCGGTGGCCGCAACCAATGCCTCTACCCCGCCGATATGGTCGTCGTGGTGGTGGGTCAGCAGGATATGCGTCAGCTTCCAGCCGCGCTCGGCGAGGGCGGTCAGGATGGGGGCCGCCTCGGGGACATCCACCACGGCGGTGGCATCTGTCGCGGTGTCATGGATGAGATAGGCATAGTTATCGTTCAGGCAGGGGACGACGACGAGATCCGCGGGCATGGTATTTGGCTCCGATATCCGTATGGTAGGGGCCGAGTTTTGCCCAAACCCGGGGAGGGGCGCAATGCATCTTGATGTTCTGGACCTGCGCAACTTCTATTACCGCACGCAGCTGGGCCGGGCGGCGCAGCGTGCCATCCGCGACCGGGTGGTGCAACTGTGGCCCGCCACCCCCTCACGGATGGCCGGGCAGACCGTGCTGGGCTATGGATTTGCCGTGCCGTTGCTGCGTCCCTATCTGGCGGATTCGCGCCGGGTCATCGCGCTGATGCCGGGGCAACAGGGGGTGATGCCCTGGCCCGCGGGGATGCCCAATGTCTCGGTGCTCTGCGATGAGATCTCCTGGCCGATCGAGACGGGCATGGTGGACCGGCTGATCGTGCTGCACGGGCTGGAGACCTCGGAACATCCCACGGCGCTTCTGGAGGAATGCTGGCGGGTGCTGGGGCCGGGCGGAAGGGCGCTGTTCATCGTGCCGAACCGCGCGGGTCTCTGGGCGCGGCGCGAGGGGACGCCCTTTGCCTTTGGCCGTCCCTATACACTCAGCCAGCTCGACAGTCAGGTGCGCAACGCGGGCTTTGTGCCCGAGGGCCATGCGGCGGCCCTCTATACCCCGCCCTCGGACCGGCGTTTCTGGCTGCGCTCCGCCCCGATGTGGGAGCGGATGGGGCAGCGGTTGCCCGCGCTGCTGGCCGCCGGGGTGGTGATGCTGGAAGTGTCGAAACAGGTGCATGCGCCCCGGCGGCCGGGGCTGCGTGCTGCAGTGCGGCGACCGCTGGCGGTGCTGGAGGGCGCCACCCAGCCGCAGGCCGCGCCGGCGGGGCTGTTGTCCGGGCCGAACGCGACGGCGGTTTCGGCCAAAGGGGCGCCGCGCCACAGCCTGATACCGCTACCACCTTTCCCTGTGAAATAAGACCGTTTCGGGCCTTTCGCGGCGTCAGACGGCGCGGCGACCTGCGGGCGGCTAAGGGCGGGCGATGTGCGCGCAGGGGGGGGGCGGGCAGGGGGCCGGCACCCCCGGATTGGTGCGGAAATGATTCCGTGCCGCGGGCGCCGGACAGCGGCGACAGGGGGGTGCCAAAGCGGGCAATCGGGCCGGTTTTCCGCCAAATTGCCTGTTGACGCGGCGGCGCAGCAAATCAGGGCCGCTCCCGAGACGATTCTGCGGCAGAATGACCCGCAGATCTTCACATTCTGTTGTGCAAGGCGGTTGCGGGGTAAACAGGGCTCTGCTACACGAACCCCGAATTGAGACGTGCGGGGTCCCTCGCACGCCATGGGGAGCCTCTATCCTGTCACCAGATGGGAGGGGGCAAGTTATCGGAAGGGTTGACGTGTCCGAACCAGCTTCGATTTCCGCAGCCATCGCCGGGCGCTATGCCTCGGCCGTGTTCGAGCTTTCGCAAGAAGCCGGCGGTTTTGCCGCCCTTGAAAGCGATATTGCTGCACTGGCCGCTGCATTGGCCACCAGCGCTGATCTGCGTGACCTGATCTCTTCGCCGCTCTACGCACGCGAAGCGCAGGCCAATGCGATGGCCGCCGTTGTGGCGCAGATGGGCTTGTCCCCGCTGATGGCCAACACGCTGGCGCTGATGGCCGGCAAACGCCGTCTGTTCGTGCTGCCGCAACTGCTGTCGGCGCTGAACGCGCTGATCGCGGAAGCCAAAGGCGAAGTCACCGCTGATGTGACCGCCGCAGAAGTTCTTTCTCCGGCGCAGGCCGACAAACTTGCCGCGGCCCTCTCGGCCAAAACCGGCAAGATCGTGAAACTGAACCTGTCCGTTGATGAGTCCCTCATCGGCGGCCTGATCGTCAAGCTGGGCTCGAAGATGATCGACACCTCGGTCGCCTCGAAGCTCGCTTCCCTCCAGACTGCCATGAAAGAGGTCGGATAATGGGCATCCAAGCAGCTGAGATCTCTGCGATCCTCAAGGACCAGATCAAAAACTTCGGTCACGCCACCGAAGTCGCCGAAATCGGCCGTGTGCTGAGCGTCGGTGACGGTATTGCGCGTGTGCACGGGCTCGACAACATCCAAGCGGGTGAAATGGTCGAATTCCCGGGCGGCATCCGCGGCATGGCGCTGAACCTTGAAGTCGACAACGTCGGTATCGTTATTTTCGGTGCTGACCGCGACATCAAGGAAGGCGACGTCGTCAAGCGGACCCAGTCGATCGTGGACGTTCCGGTGGGCGAAGGCCTGCTGGGCCGCGTTGTGGACGGTCTGGGCAACCCGATCGACGGCAAAGGCCCGATCATGTACGCCGAGCGTCGCGTTGCGGACTCGAAAGCCCCGGGCATCATCCCGCGGAAATCGGTTCACGAACCGATGGCAACCGGCCTGAAATCGGTTGACGCGATGATCCCGGTCGGCCGTGGCCAGCGCGAGCTGATCATTGGTGACCGTCAGACCGGCAAGACCGCAATCGCGCTCGACACCATTCTGAACCAGAAGTCGTACAACGAGGCGAACCCCGCCGCGATGATGCACTGCTTCTATGTCGCCGTGGGTCAAAAGCGTTCGACCGTGGCACAGCTGGTGAAGAAACTGGAAGAAACCGGCGCGATGGCTTACACCACCGTGATCGCCGCCACCGCTTCCGACCCGGCACCGATGCAGTTCCTGGCCCCCTATTCGGGCACCGCGATGGCGGAATATTTCCGCGACAGCGGCCGCCACGCGCTGATCATCTATGATGATCTGTCGAAACAGGCCGTGTCCTATCGCCAGATGTCGCTCTTGCTGCGCCGCCCGCCGGGCCGTGAAGCCTATCCGGGCGACGTGTTCTACCTGCACTCGCGTCTCCTCGAGCGTTCGTCGAAACTGAACGAAGATTTCGGTTCGGGCTCGCTGACCGCACTGCCGATCATCGAAACCCAGGCGGGTGACGTGTCGGCCTATATCCCGACCAACGTGATCTCGATCACCGACGGCCAGATCTTCCTGGAAACCGAACTGTTCTACCAGGGCGTTCGTCCGGCCGTGAACACCGGTCTGTCGGTGTCGCGCGTGGGCTCCTCGGCGCAGACCAATGCGATGAAATCCGTCGCAGGTCCGGTGAAACTGGAACTGGCACAGTACCGCGAAATGGCGGCCTTTGCGCAGTTCGGTTCGGACCTCGACGCTTCGACGCAGAAACTGCTGAACCGTGGCGCACGCCTGACGGAACTGATGAAGCAGCCGCAATACGCCCCGCTGACCAACGCGGAAATCGTTTGCGTCATCTTCGCAGGTACCAAAGGCTACCTCGACTCGGTGCCGGTGAAAGAAGTCGGCCGCTGGGAAGCTGGCCTGCTCGCTCACCTGCGGACCAACTGTGCCGACCTTCTGAACTGGATCACCACTGAAGATCCGAAGATCAAGGGCGCCGCTGAGGACCGTATCAAGGCTGCAATCGCAGATTTCGCCAAGACCTTCGCGTAAGCGGCAGGTGAAAGGACAGGGATATGCCCAGCCTTAAGGACCTGAAAAACCGGATCGCCAGCGTTAAGAACACGCGGAAGATCACCAAGGCGATGCAAATGGTCGCGGCTGCAAAATTGCGCCGCGCCCAGGATGCCGCCGAGGCTGCCCGGCCCTATGCCGAGCGGATGAATGCAGTGATGGCAGGGTTGGCGGCTTCGGTCGGCGGCTCGGATGGCGCGCCCCGGCTTCTGGCCGGGACGGGCTCTGACCAGATCCAGCTTCTGGTTGTACTGACCTCTGAGCGCGGCCTGTGCGGCGGCTTCAACTCCACCATCGTGCGGCTGGCCCGTGCGCGGGCGCAGGCGTTGCTGGCGGCAGGCAAGACGGTGAAAATTCTCACCGTCGGCAAAAAGGGGCGTGATCAGCTGAAGCGCGATCTGGGCGCGTATTTCGTGGGCCATGTCGACCTCTCCGAGGTCAAGCGCATGGGCTATGACACGGCGCAGGCAATCGCCCGCGACGTGTTGGGACGGTTTGAAGCAGGCGAGTTCGACGTGGCGACCCTGTTCTACAACCGCTTCCAGTCGGTGATCAGCCAGATCCCGACCGCGCATCAGGTGATCCCCGCGCAGTTTGACACCGATGGGGCGCAGGCCTCGGCGTTGTACGACTACGAACCGTCGGAAGAGGCCATTCTGGCCGACCTTCTGCCGCGGGGTGTGGCGACGCAGATCTTTGCGGCGCTGCTGGAGAACGGTGCCTCTGAACAGGGTGCCCGGATGTCGGCGATGGACAATGCCACCCGCAACGCGGGCGACATGATCAACAAGCTGACGATCCAGTACAACCGCTCGCGTCAGGCCGCGATCACCAAAGAGCTCATCGAAATCATTTCGGGCGCCGAGGCGCTCTGATCGAGACGGAGAAACGTAATGACCCAAGCAATTGGCAAAGTGACGCAAGTCATCGGCGCCGTTGTCGACGTCCAGTTCGAGGATAGCCTCCCGGCCATTCTCAACGCGCTGGTCACCGAGAACAACGGCAAGAAACTGGTGCTGGAAGTTGCCCAGCACCTCGGCGAAAACACCGTGCGGACCATCGCGATGGACGGTACCGAGGGTATGGTGCGCGGCGCTCGCGTCGAAGACACCGGCGCGCCGATCTCGATCCCGGTGGGCAACGCGACCCTCGGCCGTATCCTCAACGTCATCGGCGAGCCGGTGGACGAGCGTGGGCCGGTCAACGCGACCGAAACCCGTGCGATCCACCAACCGGCCCCGGACTTTGCGGATCAGTCGACCGAGAGCGTCGTGCTCGTCACCGGCATCAAGGTCATCGACCTGCTGGCTCCCTATGCAAAGGGCGGTAAAATTGGTCTGTTCGGCGGCGCCGGCGTGGGCAAAACCGTTCTGATCATGGAACTGATCAACAACATCGCCAAAGTGCACTCGGGTTTCTCCGTGTTCGCCGGTGTTGGTGAGCGGACCCGTGAAGGCAACGACCTTTACCACGAGATGATCGAGTCGGGCGTTATCAACCTCGACAACATGGAAGAGTCGAAAGTGGCTCTGGTGTACGGTCAGATGAACGAGCCGCCGGGAGCGCGTATGCGCGTGGCGCTGTCGGGTCTGACCCTGGCCGAGCAGTTCCGCGATCAGTCGGGCACCGACGTTCTGTTCTTCGTCGACAACATCTTCCGCTTTACCCAAGCGGGTTCGGAAGTGTCGGCGCTTCTGGGTCGTATCCCGTCGGCCGTGGGCTATCAGCCGACGCTGGCGACCGACATGGGCGCGCTGCAAGAACGCATCACCTCGACCAAGCGTGGCTCGATCACCTCGGTGCAGGCGATTTACGTGCCGGCCGATGACTTGACCGACCCTGCGCCGGCCACCTCGTTCGCCCACCTCGACGCGACCACCAACCTTAACCGGGCCATCTCGGAACTCGGGATCTATCCGGCGGTTGACCCGCTCGACTCGACCTCGCGTCTGATGGACCCGATGATCGTGGGCCAAGAGCACTATGACGTTGCCCGTTCGGTGCAAGGTATCCTGCAGCGCTACAAATCGCTGCAAGACATCATCGCCATCCTCGGGATGGACGAGCTGTCGGAAGAGGACAAGCTGACCGTGGCCCGCGCCCGGAAAATCCAGCGTTTCCTCTCGCAGCCGTTCGACGTGGCGAAAGTGTTCACCGGTGCCGACGGCAAACAGGTGCCGCTGGAAGACACGATCAAGTCGTTCAAAGCGGTTGTGGCCGGCGAATACGACCACCT
Organism: Phaeovulum sp. W22_SRMD_FR3; assembly: GCF_052113705.1. Classification (NCBI taxonomy): domain Bacteria; kingdom Pseudomonadati; phylum Pseudomonadota; class Alphaproteobacteria; order Rhodobacterales; family Paracoccaceae; genus Phaeovulum; species Phaeovulum sp. W22_SRMD_FR3. The sequence continues at coordinate 17,837 of NZ_JBGQOG010000013.1, forward strand.
TCCCGAAGCGGCCTTCTACATGGTTGGCGGCATCGACGAAGTGATCGCCAAGGCACAGCGCCTGGCTGCAGACGCAGCGTAAGGGGGCAGGAATGGCCAATACGATGCAGTTCGACCTCGTCTCCCCTGAACGGAAGCTCGCTTCTGTTCAGGCCACCGAGGTGATGATTCCGGGCGCCGATGGCGATATGACCGCGATGCCGGGCCACGCGCCGACGATCACGACGCTGCGTCCGGGCATTCTGGCCGTGGTGACAGCTGAGGGCATCACCGAATATGCGGTGACCGGGGGTTTTGCCGAGATCGGTCCCGAGGGCGTCACCGTCCTCGCCGAGCGCGGCCATCCGGTGGATGAAATGACCCAGAAGGTCTATTCGCAAATGCTCGCGGATGCCCATGCGGCGCATAAGGGCGCGGCATCGGATATGGTGGATGCCACTGCCAAACTCTTGGCGGATATGGTGGCGATCGGGACCCATATCGGTCTGGATCACGACCACGCCAATTTCATCGAGTAAGCGGCGCTTCATCGCATGCTGTCAAAGCCCCGGAGAGATCCGGGGCTTTTCTTTTGCGACAGAGAGATGTCATCCCGGCCCTTTGCCCGCACGCGGCCCTTTTTTCTGGCACCGTCTCGGTTTACACCTGAGTGGAGACAGGGGGGAGCACAGAGCATGCTGCGTATGGATGGCTACACGATGGGAATTGATCGTGGTTCTCTCGTGCTGTTCTCGGATTATCAGGACGGCGGCGTGATGTGGACCGGCGACGGACCGCGCGAATTGCGGCGTCTGGTCGAGTTTTCCGCCCCCTACAAGGTGCCGCCGGTGGTGCAAGTCTCGCTGTCGATGTGGGATCTGGATCAGAAACACAACGGCCGGATGGATATTTCCTCCGATATGATCACCACCGAAGGCTTTATCATTGTGTTCCGCACCTGGGGCGACACCCGTGTGGCGCGTGTGCGGGCGGATTGGTTGTCGATGGGCCCGGTGGGGCATGACGACGACTGGGACGTGCACTAGCGCCAGGCGCAGACCGCGCCGGAGGGGACCTTGCCCGCAAGCATGTTTCTGCCCTTCTGGCGCCCGCTGGGGGCCCAGGGGTGCTTTGGTGTCCGGCGGCAGCGGACTGGCCCCGAGGGCGCTTCTGCCCTGGTCTCACCGCGGTCTTCGCGTCGCGACATCGGTTGCCGCCCCGTGCGGGCCAACGGCCCCGGCCTATCAATGATGTGGCCCTGCGGCAGATGACGAATCGGGGGTCTGGCGATCATCAACTCGACAGTTCGGAGCCCGGCCGGCCGGGGGCAATCCGAGCGCTTCTGCCGATCGTGCCAATTTTTTAGGCATGAATCCGCGCAGAACCGGAATTTTTCTTTCGAAATTTAGCGACCTTACGCAGCCCCGCACCGGGGCGGACCACGCCGTCGGGGATTTAACAACCCTAGGATGTAAAATGCTGAAATCTTTATAAATTATCAATTTGATCGCAATTTGAGGCAAGGTGAATTTACCCATGCAACCTGGGGATGTGCCAGTCTTCACCGGGAGAGCGGGTGTTAAGACCTTATTAAGACTATTGACGAGGTGCCCCCAAATGCCACCCTCAACCTAAGCGCGAAAGTATGGTTGGCTATCAGAAGGTGTGGGCATGGATACGACAGTTCAGACGCGGGTCTACAATGGGGCATTGTTGACGACGAATTTGTTGGCCTCGCAGCAAACGATCGTGTTGGGAAGCTTCGGTGCCGTGAATTCCGGCGTGACGCTGACCGATGACAATGCCAAGGCCACGGTCGGGGAGACGATCGCGCTGAATGGATCCGACTATGTTGTTGTGGGCTCGGGCACGGCCCAGCCCGGCGTCAATCTCCTGGGGCTGACCGTGCCGCTTGGCACCGCCAAAGATATGATTCTGGTGCAAAGTGTCACCACCGGGCAGCTGACGTTCATCTTTCCGGATGGCTTGCCAAGCGCCACCGGCATGATCGCGCTGGTGATCGACGTGGATCCCATCGGCTATGATCTGGTCGACAAGGCACCGCTGTGCTTCGCCGCCGGAACCCGCATCCTGACCGAAAAGGGCTACCGCAGCGTGGAGGAGCTGGTGCCGGGGGATCTGCTGATGGATGCGGAGGGCGGAATGGTGCCTCTGCTCTGGAAGGGCACTCTGGAGCAGCCGCTGGTCTGGGAGCGTCATCAGCGGCACCGGCCGATCGAGATTGCGGCCGATACCTTTGGCCGCGGCCTGCCGGAGCGCCCGCTGCGTCTGTCGCCGCAACATCGGGTCAGCATCCGCCATCCGCGTTTCCGCGATGAATTCGGGTCTGAAACGGTGTTGGTGCCGGTGAAATACCTGCTGAACGGCGAATGCATCACCGAAGTGAGCGGCCTGACCGGCATCACCTATCATCACCTTCTGTGTGCGCGCCATTGCTTGCTGGTGGCCGAAGGAATGCCCGCTGAATCGCTCTTGCAAGGGCCGATGGCGGTGGAGGCCATGTCGAAGATGCCAGATGTTCCGCTGCGCCGGTTCTCCACCGTGCCCTGTTTGCCGGTGCTGAAGCGCCGCGATCTGCGGCAGGTTGGCTACCACTTTGAGCCCGCGCAGGTCCCCGCCTGAACCTGTCATCGCATCGGGTTCTGCCATAGGGTGCTGCAACACCCTACCGTCCCGATGGTGGTGACACGACTGAGCGGCATTGATCGCCGCTCCGCTCCGCCCTCGGGCGGAGTTTTTTTGTGCCACGCCACGGGTTTCCGTGCTGTCGCGGCAATGCGGCCTCGCTTTGGTCAGTGCCGTGCCGGACGCTGTGCAGGGGCCATGATGGGGTGTGGCGGTGCAGGAAGGCCGCCTGGTGGAGCCGGAGCGGCAATGGCCGCGCCTATGGTTTTGGCGCCGTCGTGGCCGCGCTGATCGCTTTGGTCGGGGCGGTGCCGGACGCTGGGCAGTGGTCATGATGGGTGTTGCGAGGCAGGGAGGCCCGCCTGCGGGCCCCGAGCGGCGGGGGCCGCGCTTTGCAGTTTCGCCGCGTGCTGGGGCTGAGATCCGGTGCCTGCGGCAGGGGAAGGGGGCGTTGATCGTCTTGGCCCGACAATCTGGTCCTGCCCTTTGGGGGACACTCTTGCCGTGCCAAGGGCGCGGCGGAGCCGATTTCATCCTGGCGGGAGATATGAAATGGCGGCAGATATGAAAAAGGACGCCCGAAGGCGCCCTGATCCGTTTGACCGGTCTCTCGACCTGTCTGGTGTGGCTTATGCCAGCGCCAGGTTCGTCGCCGATTCGCGACCGTCACGGCCGGCTTCGATGTCGAAGGTAACCGCTTGGCCGTCGTTCAGCGCGCGGATGCCTGCACGCTCGAGAGCCGAGATGTGCACGAACACGTCACGGTTGCCATTTTCCGGTGCGATAAAGCCGAAACCTTTGGTTGCGTTGAACCATTTCACGGTGCCGTTGGCCATCGTGTATACTCCTGTTTAATTGCCACCCACGAGACTGCGGTGGCCCGGCTCCGTCAGATCAAGATCGAGAACTGAAGCCGTAAGGAAACAGAAGGTCGATAGAGAAAGCATTGCTGTGCTTGTATCGGTGATCACCATCCGAATTGCAAGCTTATTTTGCCCCGCCAGACGCGGGCAGGCGCGCCGCTGCTGCGCGGCACGCATGCGGTTGGCACGCGGCGCGTATGGGGCGGGTACGGGGCAGGCGCGCAGTGGGTGTGGGGCGGGCAGTGCGTATGCGGGCAGGGGCAGGCACAGGCGGGCCCAAACGATTGCGCATGAAAAAGGGCGCCCGGAGGCGCCCTTTTCCGTCCCGTGAGGGGCGATGATTACATCATGCCGCCCATGCCGCCCATGCCGCCCATATCGGGCATGCCGCCGCCTGCGCCTTTCGGCTCCGGTTTGTCGGCGATCATGGCTTCGGTGGTGATCAAGAGGCCCGCGATCGAGGCTGCATCTTCCAGCGCGGTACGGGTGACTTTCGCCGGGTCGATGACGCCGAACGCGAACATGTCGCCGTACTCTTCGGTTTGAGCGTTGAAGCCGAACGACAGGTCGGTCGACTCGCGCACTTTGCCGGCCACGACAGCGCCGTCGACGCCAGCGTTTTCCGCGATCTGACGCAGCGGCGCTTCCAGCGCGCGGCGCACGATGGCGATGCCTGCTTCCTGGTCCGAGTTGGCGCCGGTCATGCCGATCAGCACTTTCGCTGCCTGCACAAGGGCGACGCCGCCGCCGACCACGATGCCTTCCTGCACGGCCGCACGGGTCGCGTTCAGGGCATCGTCAACGCGGTCTTTGCGCTCTTTCACTTCGATCTCGGTCATGCCGCCAACGCGGATGACAGCAACACCGCCAGCCAGTTTGGCCACGCGCTCTTGCAGTTTCTCGCGGTCGTAATCCGACGAGGTTTCTTCGATCTGGGTGCGGATCTGTGCCACGCGGGCTTCGATCTCGGCCTTGTCGCCAGCACCGTCCACGATCGTGGTGTTTTCTTTGGTGATGGTGATTTTCTTGGCGCGGCCCAGCATGTCCATGCCGACATTCTCAAGCTTCATGCCCAGATCTTCCGAGATCACTTGACCACCGGTCAGGATCGCGAGGTCTTGCAGCATGGCTTTACGACGGTCGCCAAAGCCCGGTGCTTTCACAGCCGCGATTTTCAGGCCGCCGCGCAGTTTGTTGACCACGAGGGTCGCCAGCGCTTCGCCTTCAACGTCTTCAGCGATGATCAGCAGCGGTTTTTGCGACTGGATCACTTGCTCCAAGAGCGGCACCATCGGCTGCAGCGACGAGAGTTTTTTCTCGTGCAGCAGGATGAGGCAGTCTTCCAGATCTGCGATCATCTTGTCCGGGTTGGTGACGAAGTAGGGCGAGAGGTAGCCGCGGTCGAACTGCATGCCCTCAACGACTTCAACTTCGGTTTCCATGCCTTTGTTTTCTTCGACGGTGATCACACCCTCGTTGCCAACTTTTTGCATGGCGTCGGCGATGAAGCGGCCGATGACAGCTTCGCCGTTTGCCGAGATGGTGCCGACTTGCGCGACTTCGTCGCTGTCTTTCACCGGACGCGAGGCTGCTTTGATGGCTTCCACGACTTTGGTGGTGGCCAGATCAACGCCGCGCTTCAGGTCCATCGGGTTCATGCCAGCGGCAACCGCTTTCAGACCCTCTTTGATGATCGCCTGAGCGAGCACGGTGGCGGTGGTGGTACCGTCGCCAGCTTCGTCATTGGTGCGGGAAGCGACTTCCTTCACCATTTGCGCGCCCATGTTCTCGAACTTGTCCGAGAGTTCGATCTCTTTGGCAACCGACACACCGTCTTTGGTGATGCGCGGCGAACCGAAGGATTTTTCGATGACCACGTTGCGGCCTTTCGGGCCCAGGGTCACTTTGACGGCATCGGCGAGGATGTTGACGCCTTTCAGCATCCGGTCGCGGGCGTCGGTGGAGAACTTTACGTCCTTGGCAGCCATTATATAGCTCCTGTCAGTCTAAATTACGGTTGGAAGAAGCGATCTCAGGCGATGATGCCGAGGATGTCGCTTTCTTTCATGATCAGCAGCTCTTCGCCGTCGATCGTGACTTCGGTGCCCGACCATTTGCCGAACAGCACTTTGTCGCCAGCTTTGACGCTCATCGCGATCAGCTCGCCCGAATCTTTGCGCGCACCAGCGCCGCAGGAGACGATTTCGCCTTCAGCGGGTTTTTCTTTGGCGCTATCGGGGATGATCAGACCGCCCTTGGTCTTTTCGTCGCCTTGGACGCGGCGAACCAACACACGGTCATGCAGCGGTGTGAATGCCATCTCGAGAACTCCCTTGAGTCTTCCATTTCAAAACTGTTGGCACTCAGCCTTGGCGAGTGCCAGCGCCGTACAGTTAGGCAAGGGCAGGGGGCCTGTCAACGGGCGGGTCGGGAAAAATGTGCCGGATTTTCGGGGCAGGGCGGATCCGGGTGAAACCGGCGGAATGCAGCGCATCCGGGGGCCGCGGGTGGGGGCCGTTCAGCCTGCCGGATTGCGGCTTCACCCTGCGCCAGGCGGTTGGACTGGGGGCTCTGGGGGCCTATCTGGTATCCGGGGGCGGGTCATGGCAGTCTCGGGTCAGACCTTTGCGGATTGGCTTTCATCCACTGAACTTTCGGGGAATTTTCTTCATGTGTGCTGCCTTGCGCCGATTGGCGACCTTTTTGGCTCTGAGTGTTGCGCCGGTCTCGGCGGGGGCTGTGTGCACGGGCGATGATCTTTTGGCCTCCATGGCGGCGGACAAGCGCGCGGCGCTGATGGCGGCGGCGGATGCGGTGCCCAACAGCCATGGCATCCTGTGGCAGGCAGAGCGGCCGGGCGCGCGGGTGATCCTGCTCGGCACCTACCACATGAACGACCCGCGCCATGCGGCGATCGTGACGCGGATCGACGATTTCCTGCCCGATTCTGCGGCGCTCCTCGTCGAGGCGGGGCCGGAGGAGGAGGCGCGGCTGAAAAAGGCGATGGCGGAGGATGTGGGGGTGATGATCAACACCTCCGGCCCGACGCTGCCCGAAAGGCTGAGCCCGGAGGAATGGGAGAGCCTGTCGGCGGCGGCGCTGGAGCGCGGTCTGCCGCCGTTCATGGCGGCCAAGATGAAGCCCTGGGTTCTGACAATGATGCTGTCGATGTCGCCCTGCATGCTGGCCGAGCAACAGGCGGCGGGCAAGATGAACGGGCTGGACGCGCAGGTGATGGACCGGGCGCGGGCCGCGGCGGTGCCGATCACGGCGCTTGAGCCATGGGACACCGTGCTCAGCCTGTTCGCTGGTCTCAGTCCGCAGGACGAGCTGGACATGGTGCGCGGCAGCCTGCTCTCGGCGCGCACGGCGGATGACAATGCGGCCACGCTGGCAAACGCCTATTTCAACGAAGTGCCGCAATTGATCTGGGAACTCAGCCGCCAGATGGCGCTGGATGCGGGCGATATGGCGCCCGAGACGGTGGCGGCGCAGATGGCACTGGCGCAAGAGATCCTGATGGATCAGCGCAACCGGGCCTGGGTGCCGGTGATCGAAAAGACTCTGGCGGAGGCTGGCGCATCCGGCACCGGGGGCGCGCCGGTGCAGGCCGTCGTCGCGGTGGGCGCGCTGCATCTGCCCGGGGAGCAGGGCCTGTTGTCGCTGTTGGCCGCGCGGGGTTTTACCCTCACCCGATTGCCGCTCTGACACCCTGTGACACCTCGGGCGGTCACTCTTCCGGCCGCCGCTTCCGGCCCGGCTCTCTGCATGGCGGCTTTGCAGCAAGGGGCCGCCACTCCCGGGTGACAAGCGCCGCGCCCTTGCGTATACACCGCGCGAAACCCCTTTTTGAACGGATAGACCCATGATCAAGGTTCTTGGCCACAAATCCCCCGATACCGACTCGACCGGCTCGCCCATCATCTGGGCCTGGTACCTGACCGAAGTGAAAGGCACCCCGGCCGAAGCCGTGCTGCTCGGCGAGCCGAACACCGAAGCGGCCTTTGTGCTGAAATACTGGGATCTGGCGAAACCGGCGATCATCTCGGATGTCACCGCCGACGACAGCGTCGTCATCGTCGACACCAACAACCCGGCTGAGCTGCCCGCCGCGATCAATGACGCGAAGATTCTGGGCATCATCGACCACCACCTGCTGGTCGGCGGCATCAAGACCAAGAACCCGATCGAGATCACCATCCGCCCGCTCGCCTGCACCGCCACCATCATGCATGACCTGATGGGCGATGATCTGGCAAAGGCACCGCGCGGCATCAAAGGCGCGATGCTCTCGTGCATCCTGTCGGATACGCTGGAATTCCGCTCGCCGACCACCACCGCGCATGACCGTGCCGTGGCCGAGAAACTGGCCGCCGAGCTGGGCGTCTCGATCCCGGAATTCGCCGCTGAAATGTTCGCCGCGAAATCCGATGTCTCGGCCTTCTCGGATGCCGAACTGCTGCGGATGGATTCGAAAGAATACGAAGTCGCCGGCAAACAGCTCCGCGTTTCCGTGCTGGAAACCACCGCGCCGAAGGTTCTGCTTGACCGCAAAGACGCGCTGATGGCGGCAATGCCGGGCGTGGCGACCGAGGATGGCGCCGATCAGGTACTTCTCTTCATCGTCGACATTCTGAACGAAGAAGCCACGCTGCTGGTGCCGAACGATCTGGTCAAGGCTCTGGCCGAAGCCTCGTTCCCCTGCACCGTTTCGGGCGACACCGTGGTGCTGCCGGGCGTGATGAGCCGCAAAAAGCAAATCATCCCGATGCTGAAACTCTGATCTGAACGGCGGGCGGCAGAGGCATCGAGCCTCTGCCGCCCGCGCCCCTTTCGGGGCGGCGCGACACCCGATCTTTGCGCCATCTGCACCTGTTTCCGGCCCGGTGCCGGGATGCCTCCTTCCCCGCGAAAGGCCCGCTGACATGACCCGGATCATCTCCTCGCTTGCTGACATCGGCACCAATTATGACGCGCTGCTCTGCGATCTCTGGGGCTGCCTGCACAATGGCGTGACGCCCTATCCCGCGGCCATCGCGGCACTTCAGGCGTACCGCGCGGGCGGCGGCAAGGTGGTGCTCTTGACCAATGCGCCGCGCCCGAACCCCTATGTCATTGCGGGGCTGGACCGGATGGGCGTGCCGCGGGACGCCTGGGATCTGGTCGTCTCCTCGGGCGATGCCGCGCAGGATGCCATGCTGGCGGGCGCGGTGGGCCGCAAGGTCTGGCATCTGGGGCCGCAGAAGGATGACGGCTTTTTCACCGATATTCCCGCCGCCTGGGCCGATGCCCCCGCGATCGAGCGGGTGCCGCTGGCCGAGGCCGAGGGGATCGTCTGCACCGGCCCCTTTGACGAGACGACCGAAGTGCCCGAGGACTACCGCGCGCGGTTTCTCGACGCCAAAACCCGCGGGCTGAAACTCCTCTGTGCCAATCCCGACATCGTGGTGGATCTGGGCGAAAGCCGGATCTACTGCGCGGGCGCGCTGGCCGAGCTTTATGCCGATATGGGCGGCGAATCGCTCTATTTCGGCAAGCCGCATCCGCCGATCTATGACCTCGCGCGCCGCCGACTGGCGGCGGAAACCGGCGTCGACAGCCCGCGTCTGCTGGCGATTGGCGATGGGGTGATGACCGATGTGGCCGGAGCGGCGGGCGAAGGCATTGACTGCCTGTTTGTCACCGGCGGTCTGGCGGCGGCGCAGTTCGGCGATGATGTCGAGGCCCCGCATGCGGCCCTGCTCGACAGCTGGTTGCAGGCGCGGCTGCAGGATCCGACCTACAGCATCGGCCGTTTGCGCTGAGATCCGCGCGCTCCGCGACCGTCAGGCGCCCCTCGGGGCGCCTTTTTGCTGCGATCTGTCTCAAATTCGGGATTCCATCCCGCAATATTGTTGCCAGCAATGCCGATTTATGCAGAATATAATTACGCTGCGATTGCATAAATCTTGGCGCAGGGCTATGCTGCACCGCAACACCAACGTCGGGATGGGACATGATGCTCGATAATTTTCCCCGCGGGACGATCTGCATCGAAGATCTGGAGATCGGGATGACCCGCCATTTGCGCAAAGTGGTCACCGACCGTGACATCGCGCTGTTTGCCGAGGTCTCCACCGACCACAACCCGGTGCATCTGGATGAGGCCTATGCGCAAGACACCATCTTTGAGGGGCGGATTGCGCATGGGATGCTGACCGCCGGTCTGATCTCGGCGGTGATCGGCGAGCAATTGCCCGGCCATGGCACCGTCTATCTGGGGCAGAGCCTGAAGTTCATGGCCCCCGTGCGCCCCGGCGATATGGTCTATGCCGAGGTGAAAGTGACCGCAATTGATCATGGCCGCCGGCGTGTCACGCTTGAAACCCACTGCGCTGTGGGCGATACGGTGGTCTTGAAAGGCGAGGCGCTGGTTCTGGCGCCCAGCCGCAAGTTCGACTGATCCGGCGGGGCTGACCCGCCCCTGGCCAAAGCGGGACTGATGCACACCTACACCCAGTGGCGGGTTCTTCCGCAGACGGCGCGCGGCGCTTCGGTCGCAATGGGCAATTTCGACGGGGTCCATCTGGGGCACCGCTCGGTGATTGAACGGGCGGCGGCGGCGGGGCAGGGCGCGCCTTTGGGGGTGATCACCTTTGAGCCACATCCGCGTGCCTTCTTTGCGCCTTCCGCAGCGCCCTTCCGGCTGATGAATGCCGAGGCGCGCGGGCACCGTCTGGCCAAACTCGGCGTCGAACATCTCTATGAGCTGCCCTTTGATGCGGGTCTTGCGGCGATGTCGCCCGAGGACTTTGCCCGCGATGTGCTGGCGGCGGGGCTCGGGATTTCCCATGTCACCGTGGGCGCGGATTTCCGCTTTGGTCAGGGCCGCAAGGGCACGGCAGAGACGCTGGCGGGCTATGGTGCCGCCTATGGCTTTGGCGTCACCATCGCGCCGCTGCTGCAAATCGCGGATTGCGAGGTATCCTCGACCGCGATCCGCAGCGCCTTGGCCGAGGGCCGCCCGCGCGACGCTGCCGCCATGCTGGGCCATTGGCACCGGATCGAGGGCGCGGTGATCCATGGCGAAAAGCGCGGGCGCGAGCTGGGCTACCCCACGGCGAACATGTCGGTGGCGGGGCTGCATCTGCCGAAACTCGGCGTCTATGCAGTGAAGGTGGACGTTCTGACCGGCCCGCAGGCGGGCAGCTATAACGGTGCCGCCAGCCTGGGCGTGCGGCCGATGTTTGGCGAGAACACCCCCAATCTTGAGACCTTCATCTTTGATTTCAAAGGGGATCTTTACGGTCATCACCTCTCGGTCGCCTTTGTCGATTATCTGCGGCCCGAACTGAAATTCGATGGCCTGCCCGCGCTGATGGATCAGATGCAGGCCGATTGCGACCGCGCGCGCGCGATTTTGGAGGCGATATGAGCCGCAAATCCGCGCCGCCCCCTGCCGCCCGCGCCAAAGCACAGCCGAAACGCGCCGAATTCTGGACGCTGCCGCTCACCTCGCTGAACCCCACCGAATGGGAGGCGCTCTGTGATGGCTGCGGCAAATGCTGTCTGAACAAGATCGAATATGAGGATAATGGCGAGGTGGATTTCACCCGCGTCGCCTGCCGCCTGCTGGATGGCGACAGCTGCCAATGCGCGCATTACGAGAACCGGCACCAGTTCGTGCCCGATTGCGTGGTGCTGACGCCGAAGAACATCAAGGACATCGCCTATTGGATGCCGGGCACCTGTGCCTACCGGCTGCGGTTCCAGAACCAGCCGCTTTATGACTGGCACCCGCTGATCTCCGGCGATCCGGCTTCGGTGCATCTGGCCGGGCAATCGGTACAGGGCTGGACGGTCTCGGAGATGGAAGTCTCGGAAGACGATTGGGAAGATTACATCATTGAGGATCTGTCATGAATTTTGCTTCTGACAACACCGGGGGCGCATCGCCCGAGATCATGGCCGCGCTGCAGGCCGCCAATGCCGGGCACATGTCCTCCTATGGTGCCGATCCGATCATGGCCGAGGTGCAGGCGCGGATCCGCGAGATTTTTGAGGCCCCGGAGGCGGCGGTCTATTTGGTGGCGACCGGGACGGCGGCGAATGTGCTCTCCTGCGCCATCCTGACCCAGCCTTGGGGCGCGATCTTCTGCCACCGCAACGCGCATATCGAGGAAGACGAATGTGGCGCGCCGGAGTTCTACACCGGCGGCGCGAAACTGGTGCTGGTCGAGGGGGCGCATGCGAAAATGGCACCCGAGGCGCTGGACAAGGTGATCCGCTTCACCGGCCGCTCGGGCGTGCATAATGTGCAGCGCGGCATGGTCTCGATCACCAATGCCACCGAGAACGGCACCGTTTACTCGGCGGCCGAAGTCGCTGCCCTCTGTGCCGTGGCCAAGGGCCATGGCCTGCCGGTGCATATGGATGGGGCGCGCTTTACCAATGCGCTGGTGGCGGCGGGCTGCACGCCTGCCGAAATGACCTGGAAGGCCGGGGTGGATGTGCTCTCGTTCGGCGGCACCAAGAACGGCTGCATGGGCGTGGAAGCGGTGGTGATCTTTGATCCGAAACGCGCCTGGGAGTTCGAGCTGCGCCGCAAACGGGGCGGGCATCTCTTTTCCAAGCACCGGTTCCTCTCGGCGCAGATGCTCGCCTATCTGACGGATGATCTCTGGCTGAAAAATGCCCGCCATGCCAATGCGATGGCCGCGCGCCTCTCGGCGGGCGTGGTCGCTGCCGGGGCAGAGCTGACCCACCCGACCGAAGCGAATGCGGTCTTTGCGGGCTGGCCGCGCGCGGGCCATGCGCAGGCGATGGGGCAGGGCGCCTATTACTATTTCTGGCCCTTTGATCAGACCCTGGAAGGGCCGGGCGAGGCGATGCTTACCGCCCGGCTGGTTTGTGGCTGGAACACCTCCGAAGCGGAAGTGGACCAGTTCCTGGGCGCTATTGCCGCTCGAGGTTGAGCGCGATCAGCTCGGCGGTCTGACTGGCATGGGTGAGGGGCAGCATATGCCCCGCCCCCGGCACCACCGCCAGCCCGACATCGGGCAGCCGCGCGGCAATCGCCTCGCAGACCGGGGCGATGATCGCGGGGCTGGTCTCGCCGCGGATGATCAGCACCGGGGCGTCGATGCCCTCCAGCCCGTCTTCGCGCAGGATATTCCCCGGATCGGCGAAATTCGCCGCTGTGACGGCCTGAACGAGATCCATCTGCTCGGCAAAGCGGGCGCGTTGTGCGGGGGGCATCGCCTCCCACGGCACCCCGGCGCCCCAATCCGCCATGAAGGCGCGGGCGGCCTCTTCGGCGCGGCCCTCGGCCAGCATCGCCTCAAGCTGCGCCTGACCCGGCCAGACGGCCTTCCAGTCGGGCGTGCCGCGCACGGCGGCGAACAGCACCGGCTCGATCAGCGTCAGCGTGCGGATCGCCTGCGGTGCCGCCACCGCCAGCCGCAGCGCCACCAGCGCGCCGAAACTATGGCCGATCAGATCAATGGGACGGTCGATGAAACTCGCCGCCACTTGCGTCGCCAGCTTTTGATAGCCCCCGGCTTCGCTTTCACCCGCCCAGGGCGCGGATTTCCCATGCCCCGGCAGGTCAAAGCCGGTGAGGGTGATCTGCGCGCCCAAAGCCTCGCCAATCAGCCCCCAGGGGCCCGAATGCCCCAGCATGCAGTGGATGGCGAGGGCCGGGCGCGGCCCATGCCCCCAGCTTTGCCAATGCGTGCCATGGCCTGCGCGGTCGTCCAGCGGCATCAGAGGCTGCCCAGATGCGCATCAAGGAACGACAGACGATCCTGACCCCAGAAGCGCTGATCGGTATCGGTCACGATGAAGAAGGGCGCGCCAAAGACGCCCGCCTCCACCGCCTCTTCCAGATTGCGGCCATAGGTCTCGGCGCCGATGAAGAGGCCGCTGTCCGCAAGGCCGCTGTCAAAGCCCGCAGCGGTCAGCTTTTCGCGCACCACGGCATCCTCGGCGATGTTCTTTTCCTCCGCCCAGACGGCGCGGGTGATGCTGCGCACCAGAAGGTCGAGATCGCCCGTGGCGCCCTTGGCCAGTGCCGCCTGCGCCGCGATGATCGCATAAGAGGCGGGGGCGGGGTTGGTGGGCGAAAAGGCCGGTTTCAGGTTCAGCGGCATGTCGAGATGCGCCGACCAGCGGGCCAGCTCCTGCGCGCGCAGCGCCATCCGGTTCGGGTGGCGGTCGGCGGGGCGGGTGCCGCCGGTGCGGTCGAACAGCGCCATCACGTCGAGTGGCTTGTAGGTGACGCTGGCGCCATGTTTGACGGCAATGGCGGCCAGACGGTCGCCCACCAGATAGGTCCAGGGCGAGATCGTCGAGAAATAGTAATCTATATGTGACATCGGGGCGCCTTCCGGGTGGTTCAGTTTGCGGGGAAGCTAGCCCGGTGCTAAGGCAGGCGCAATCTCACGAATCCGTCATTCGAGCTGCCCGAAGGATGCCGCCCATGCCTGCCATGCAAGAACCGAAACTGATTTCCGGGAATGCCAACCTCCCGCTGGCTCAGGCCATCGCCCGGCGTATGTCCATGCACCGTGGCATGAGCGTGGGTCTGGTGAATGCCCGCGTCGAGCGCTTCAACGATGGCGAAATCTTCGTCGAAGTGTTTGAGAATGTGCGTGGCGAGGACATGTACATCATCCAGTCGACGTCGAATCCGGCGAATGACAATCTGATGGAACTGCTGATCATGACCGATGCGCTGAAACGCTCGTCGGCGGCGCGGATCACCGCGGTGATCCCCTATTTCGGCTATGCGCGGCAGGATCGCCGGGCCAAGGCCCGCACGCCGATCTCGGCCAAGCTGGTGGCGAACCTGCTGACCGAGGCGGGGGTGGACCGGATCCTGACGCTGGATCTGCACGCGACGCAGATTCAGGGCTTCTTCGACATCCCGGTGGACAACCTCTATGCGGCGCCGGTTTTCGCGCTGGATATCCTGCACCATTTCAAGGGTCAGCTCGGCGATGTGATGGTGGTTTCGCCCGATGTCGGCGGTGTGGCGCGGGCGCGGGAACTGGCCACCCGCATCGGCGCGCCGCTCTCGATCGTCGACAAACGCCGCGAAAAGGCCGGGGAAGTCGCCGGAATGACGGTGATCGGCGATGTGACCGGCAAGAAATGTATCATCGTGGATGACATCTGCGACACGGCCGGAACGCTCTGCAAAGCCGCCGAGACGCTGATGGAAGCGGGCGCGATCGAGGTGCACAGCTACATCACCCATGGCGTCCTTTCGGGTCCGGCGGTGGAGCGCGTGTCGAAATCGGTGATGAAATCGCTGGTGATCACCGATTCCATCGCGCCGACCGACGCGATCAAGAACTGCCCGAACATCCGCATCGTGCCGACCGCGCCGATGTTCGCGCAGGCGATCCTGAACACCTGGAACGGCACCTCGGTGTCGTCGCTGTTTGAGACGGATACTTTGGTGCCGATCTATGAGGGCATGTATTCGCGCGGTTGAGGCCGGGCGGAGATGCGAGAGAGGGGCCGTCGGGAAACCGGCGGCCTTTTTGCTTTCTTAGAGGCGTGACAGGCGGGCGTTTCAGGGGGTGGAGAGCGGCTCCAGCGGGTCGTATGGCGCGGATTGCGTGCCCCAGGCCACCTCGGCCAGACTGTCGGGCTTGTGCCGCAAGGTGGCCAGTTCAGGGCGGGTGACGAGGCGGCGGCTGTGGACCACGCCTTCGGTGTCGCGCCAAACCTCGGGCAGCGGGCCGTTCAGCGTGCAGCGAAAGAAAATCTCGACCTGATGGAAGCGCTTTTCCGCGGAATGATATTCGTTGATCAGGGCGGGGGCGCCGACGGTGACCCCGACGCCGCATTCCTCCCAGATCTCGCGGGCGAGATTGTCCGGGAGCGAGCTGTGCGGATCGGCGCCGCCGCCCGGGGCGCACCAGAGATCGGATTGCGCGCCGGGGAAGGCGTTGACGATCAACAGGCGGTTCTCGACGAGGATCAGGGCGCGGGTGGCGAGGCGGATCGGCATCGGGACCTCATGGCGGGCGGCGGGAAGGGGGGAGAGGCCGGGGGCGCTGCCCCCGGACCCCCGAGGTATTTTGGCCAAGAAGAAAGGGTCAGGGGCGCTTTTGGATGCGGTTGACATGGCCCATCTTGCGGCCGGGTTTGGCTTCGGCCTTGCCGTAGAGGTGGATCTGGGTGTGCGCCTCGCGCGCGAGGGCGGGAAGGCGGGCGATGTCGTCGCCGATCAGGTTTTCCATCACCACATCGGCGTAGCGGCTGCCATCGCCGAGCGGCCAGCCCGCGACGGCGCGGATGTGCTGTTCGAACTGGTCGACGGCGCAGCCCGCTTGTGTCCAATGGCCGGAGTTGTGGACGCGGGGGGCGATTTCATTGACCAGAAGGCCCGTCGGCGTGACGAAAAGCTCGACCCCCATCACGCCGACATAATCGAGGGCGTTCAGGATTTTGGCGGCGATCAGCACGGCGTCCATCTGCTGCGCCGAGGTGATCTCGGCGGGCAGGGTGGTGGTGTGCAGGATGCCGTCGCGGTGGACATTCTCGCCCGGGTCATAGGCGGCCACTTCGCCGGAAGGGCTGCGGGCGGCGATCACGGAGATCTCGCGGGAAAAATCGACGAAACCTTCGAGCACGGCGGTGGCGCCCTGCATGGCGGCAAGCGCGGCGGGGGCGTCTTCCGGCGTTTTGATCCGGGCCTGGCCCTTGCCGTCATAGCCGAGGCGGGTGGTTTTCAGGATGGCCGGGGTGCCGATCCTGGCCAAGGCTGCGTCAAGGCTGGCGGCATCGGTCACCTCGGCCCAGGGGGCGGTGGTCAGGCCGAGATCGTTGAGGAAGGTTTTCTCGGTGATGCGGTCCTGGCTGATGCCCAGCACCCGGCGGCCCGGGCGGATCGGGCGATGCGCTTCCAGAAGGTCGAGCGCGTCGGTGGGGATGTTCTCGAATTCATAGGTGATGACATCGACCGAGGCCGCAAAGGCGGTGAGGGCGGCGGTGTCGTCATAGGGGGCGGTGGTCACGCGGTCGGCGACCTGCCCCGCGGGCGGATTGGCCAGCGGCTCATAGATATGGGTGGTGAAGCCGAGGCGCGCGGCCGCGACCGAGAGCATGCGCCCCAGCTGGCCGCCGCCAAGGATGCCGATCACGGCGCCGGGTTGCAGTTGGGTGGTCAGCGTATCGGCCATTTGGGTCTCACTCATCGGTCGGTTCATCGGGGATCGAGGCGGAGAGCGCCTCGCGCCAGGCATCCAGCCGCGCCGCCAGCGCGGCATCGCTGATCGCGAGGATGCCCGCTGCCATCAGCCCGGCATTGGCCGCCCCGGCCGCGCCGATGGCCATGGTGGCGACCGGAAACCCCTTGGGCATCTGCAGGATCGAATAGAGGCTGTCGACGCCCGAGAGGGCGCGGGTCTGCACCGGCACGCCCACCACCGGCACTCGGGTTTTCGAGGCCATCATGCCAGGCAGATGCGCGGCGCCACCAGCGCCCGCGATGATCACCTGCAGGCCACGGTCGACCGCGGTCTTTCCGTAGGTCCAAAGACGGTCCGGTGTGCGGTGGGCCGAAACGATCTTGGTCTCATAGGCAATGCCCAGCTCGTCCAGAATGTTTGCCGCCTCGCGCATCGTGGGCCAGTCCGACTGGCTGCCCATGATGATTCCCACTTTCACGCCCATGCGATGTCCCCAGCTTTTGGCCCCGTTTTCAGGAAGGCGCACTATAGCCACGGGCCAAGCCCATGCAATGCCGCCGCCGCCCGCACCGCGCTTTTCGCGCCGAAAAATGCCGTTCGGGCGAAGATCAGGCGATGATATCGGGGGTGAGCAGGTCTTCGAGCCGGGTGATCTGATCCTTCAGCGCCAGCTTTTGCTTTTTCAGCCGCCGCAGGGTCAGCTGATCGCCGCGTCCCGAGGTTTCCATCACATGGATCGCATCATCCAGATCGCGGTGATCGCGCCGCAGGACCTCAAGCTTGATCCGGCCCATCTCTTCCGGGTTGAGTTCGGTGGGAGCATTCATGGCGTGTCAGTCCGGTTCAACGAATTCAGGGTCTTTGGGTGCTTGCGGGCGATGGTGCCAGCCGTCTCGGCCCCCTTTCACAAGGTTTGCCCGACTCGCCGTCACCCGAAGTCCAAATATAGCGTTTTCCGGCCCTTGCGGGGAAAAATTATTCTGCAATTGCGCGCAGTCTGCCGGGGGCCTGCACAGGCGGGCGAAAGCGCTGCGCTGCGGCACCATGCAGGGGGCCCGCCGCGCGTCAGGCCCTTGCGGCGGGCGGATGGCTTCCCCATATTCAGGGTCAAGGGTGCCCGTGATCGGGGCCCTATCCCGCAGGGTCGCTTGTTGAAGGACTTGCCCGATGACGAAGCTGAGTTTTGGTGCGCATCCCTATCTGCTGGGCTTTGACCAGCTGGAGCGGCTGGTGGAGCGTACCGCGAAAACCGGGTCGGACAGCTATCCGCCCTATAACATCGAACAATCCGCCCCCGATGCCTTTCGCATCACTCTGGCCGTGGCGGGCTTTGCCGAGGAAGATCTGGCGATCACCATGGAAGACCGGGCGCTGGTCGTTCGCGGTCGCCAGTCCGAGGATGAAAGCAGCCGGGTCTATCTGCACCGCGGCATCGCGGCGCGGGCCTTTCAGCGCAGTTTCGTGCTGGCCGATGGGGTGGAGGTGCGCGGCGCCTCGATCGAGAACGGGTTGCTGCATGTGGATCTGATGCGCGCCCAGCCCGAGCCGGTGGTGCAAAGCATCCCGATCCAGCGCAAGTGAGCGGATCAACGCAAATGACGACAGGGGTTGCGCCGAAGCGGACCCCAAATTGAGGAGAGCGTGATGAATACGAAATTCGATTTTGGCCAAGCTGCCGCGGATCGCATTGCCTATGTCCGCGCGGTGAATGTGGCCGATCTTCCGGCCGATGTGCAGGCGCAGGCCGAGGGGCTGGTGCAGCTCTATGCGCTGCATGATGCGAGCGGGGAGCGGCTGGCGCTGGTGCGCGACCGCGCCATGGCCTTTCAGCTGGCGCATCAGAACCAATTGGATCCGGTCGCGGTCCACTGATCCCGGGGGGCTGCGGCTGATCCCGGGTGGCTGCGGCCAGCCGCCCGGCACCGCGGCCGCCCGTGCCGGGGCGCCCAACAGCATCAGGCGGCGCGCAGCAGCGCCGCCTCATAGGCCTTGAGGCAGGGGCGGGCCGTCGGGCCATATCCCTGCATATCCGCCCCCAATTCCGGGAACAGCGCCAGTATCTCCGCCCGCGTTTCGGCGCCGGCGGTGGTCAGGCTGCCCGCGCAGGGGTGAAAGCTCTCGGTCCAGAGACCCTCGGACAGGATCACCTCATGCTGATCAAACAGCAGGTGAAAATAGGTGACCTCCGGGCAGGGGCGGCGGCGGATCGTGCGGCCGTTGACCAGATGTTTCACCGCCACCAGCACTTCATCCGAGCCAAAATAGAGTTCCGCCCGCCAGTCATCGATCAGCACCCGGTGATTGGGCGACAGACGCAAAGCTGCGCTGTTGCCGAGCGCCGCGGCCGCAATCTCAACCGGGGCCATCCGTCCCGTGCCACGCACCCGCCGCTGCCCGATCCAGCGCAAAGGTTGCAGGCCATGGTCGCGGGTGGGAAGCCGCATGCCGACGCGGAGCGCCTCAATCGGCAACGGGCCGGTTTCGGTCTCGATATGGCAGCCACCGGCAAAGCAGACAAAGGCCTGATCCACATTCGCCACCGTCACCGCCCCATATTCGGTGCCGTTGAAACTGCCCAGATGTACGGCGCTGACATTGGCGAAATTGGTGCCGGGCGGGATTGAGCTGTCCATCAGCCGCACGCCATAGGTGCCATCATCGAACAGCAGCACCGACATGGTGACATTGCTGTAGGTCACGCCGCCGATGGTGACCGACGAGCCGGTATAGGCCGCCACTTCGCGCACGGTATGGTTCACCCCGTCGACGCAGACATAGTCGCCGTTTGAGGTGGTGTTGTCGCCGGTGTCGGAATCCGAGATCAGCCCGTCTGCGTTCTGGTCATGCAGCGTCACCGCGCGGTATCCGCTCGGGCTCACGCTCAGATTGTTGCCGTTCGTACCGAGGTTGTTCTGGTTGGCGGAGGTATATCCCGGCCAGGTAGTGCTCGATTTCCACAGCCAGCTGGAGGTGTCGGTCATGGGCGGTTCCGGAAAGCATCTTGCTCAGCAGTTTCCGCGTATTTGATTAAAAGACCGTCAAAACCCTGGGGGGACGCCCCTGAACCAGAATGAAAAACGCCGCCCCGGGCGGGGGCGGCGTTTGCATTTCTCAGGCTGTGGCGGCGCGGGATCAGGCGCCGATCAGGCCCATTTGCTCCAGCTTCAGGATCACCTGATGCGCGCAGTTGTCCACGTCGACATTCTCGGTTTCCACCACCAGCTCGGCTTTGGTCGGGGCTTCATAGGGATCGGAAATCCCGGTGAATTCCTTGATCTTGCCTTCGCGGGCGAGGGCATAGAGGCCCTTGCGGTCGCGGCGTTCGCATTCTTCCAGCGTGGTGGCCACGTGAACCTCGACGAAGGCGCCGTAGGATTCGATCATTTCGCGGACCGCACGGCGGGTGGCCGTGTAGGGCGCGATCGGGGCGCAGATGGCGATGCCGCCGTTCTTGGTGATTTCAGAGGCCACATAGCCGATGCGCTTGATGTTGATGTCGCGGTGCTCTTTCGAGAAGCCGAGCTCGGAAGAGAGATGCTTGCGCACCACATCGCCGTCGAGGAGGGTGACCGGGCGGCCGCCCATTTCCATCAGTTTCACCATCAGCGCGTTGGCAATCGTCGACTTGCCCGAGCCGGAAAGGCCGGTGAAGAAGACGGTAAAGCCCTGGTTCGCCCGCGCCGGACGGTTGCGGCGCAGTTCCTTGACCACCTGCGGGAAGGAGAACCATTCCGGAATCTCCAGCCCCTCGGCCAGACGACGGCGCAGTTCGGTGCCCGAGATGTCGAGGATGGTCACGCCTTCTTCGACTTCATCGCGCGGCTCATACTGAGCGCGTTCCTGAATGTAGACCATCTGTTTGAAATCGACCATTTCGACGCCGATTTCCGACTGGTATTTCGCAAACAGCTCTTGCGCGTCATAGGGGCCGTAGAAGTCCTGACCGGCCGAGTTCTTGCCCGGGCCTGCATGGTCACGGCCCACGATCATATGGGTGCAGCCGTGGTTGCGGCGGATGATCCCGTGCCAGACGGCTTCGCGCGGACCGGCCATGCGCATGGCGAGGTTCAGCAGCGACATCGTCGTGGTCGAGGCCGGGTATTGGTCGAGCACGGCTTCATAGCAGCGCACGCGGGTGAAGTGGTCGATGTCGCCCGGTTTGGTCATGCCGACCACCGGGTGGATCAACAGGTTGGCCTGCGCTTCTTTCGCGGCGCGGAAGGTCAGTTCCTGGTGCGCGCGGTGCAGCGGGTTGCGGGTCTGGAAGGCCACGATGCGGCGCCAGCCGAGCTTGCGGAAATAGGCGCGCAGCTCGTTCGGGGTGTCGCGGCGGGCTTTGAAATCGTAATGCACCGGCTGCTGGATGCCGGTGATCGGGCCGCCGAGGTAGATCTTGCCGGCCTGATTGTGCAGATAGTTCACCGCCGGGTGGGCCACATCATCGGCGCCAAAGACCTTTTCCGCTTCCAGTGCCTTGTTCGGTTCCCATTTGTCGGTGACCGAGAGGATGGCGAGGATGACGCCCTCGGCATCGCGCAAGGCGATGTCCTGACCGGCTTCGATCTTCTCGGCAAAGGCCTCGTTCACATCAAGGGTGATCGGCATCGGCCAGAGCGTGCCATCGGCCAGACGCATTTCCGAGACGACGCCATTGTAATCGGCCTCGTTCAGAAAGCCTTTCAGCGGGAAGAAGCCGCCGTTCATCAGCAGCTCAAGGTCGCAGACCTGGCGCGGGGTCAGATCCCACGAAACGAGATTGCCCGCTTCGGCTTTCAGCTTCAGCGCGGATTCGTGGGAAACATACAGCTCGGGAATGGGAGCCAAATTGGGCAGGGACATGACAATACTCGCGGTTTTCAAAGGGTCCGGGGACGGGGTCACGCCCCGCAATTGCTATGGGGGGCTTAGACCCTGAATGTGTCCAAATTCAAGCCAAACGAGCAGAATTTTCGCAAATGAGGCGGTTTTGCTGCGGTGCAGTATGTTTTTGGGGCAGCTTTGCCCGTTCCGGCCTCTCAGCGGGCCATTCGTTCCGCAAAACCGGCCGCTGGGATGCTTCTGGTCCGCGGCGAGGGCGCCCGACCTGCCCAAAACCAAAGCGGCCCCCGGTTTTGCCGGGGGCCGCGGGGGCGATTATTCCGCCAATTCGTGTTCGGCGAGGTATTTTTCCGCATCCAGCGCCGCCATGCAGCCCATGCCCGCCGAGGTGACCGCCTGCCGGTAGATGTGGTCGGTCAGATCGCCCGCGGCAAAAACGCCGGGGATCGAGGTGCGAGTCGAGCCGGGTTGCACCACGACATAGCCGCCGTTGTGGAGTTCCAGCTGGTCCTTGACCAGTTCCGAGGCGGGCGCATGGCCGATGGCCACGAAGAACCCGGCGCAGGGGACATCCGTCGTCTCGCCGGTCTGCACGTTTTTGGCGCGCACGGCCGTCACGCCCAGCGGCGTCTCATCGCCCAGCACTTCCGAAACCTCGTGGTTCCACAGGATCTCGACCTTCGGGTGTTTGAACAGCCGGTCCTGCATGATCTTTTCGGCGCGCAGCGTCGAGCGGCGGTGAATCAGCGTGACCTTGGTGGCAAAATTGGTGAGGAAGAGCGCCTCTTCCACCGCCGTATTGCCGCCGCCGATCACCACGACCTCCTTGCCGCGGTAGAAGAACCCGTCGCAGGTGGCACAGGCAGAGACGCCAAAGCCCTTGAACTTCTCTTCCGAGGGCAGGCCCAGCCAGCGCGCCTGTGCGCCCGTCGCCAGGATCACCGCATCGGCGGTATAGGTCACGCCAGAGTCGCCCTTGGCGGTGAAGGGGCGGTTTTGCAGATCGAGGCTGGAGATGTAATCGCCGATCACCTCGGTGCCCATCGCCTCGGCATGTTCTTGCATCTTCACCATCAGGTCCGGGCCCTGAATATGCGTCTCGCCGGGCCAGTTCTCCACTTCGGTGGTGATGGTCAGCTGGCCGCCGGGCTGGATGCCCTGCACGAGGATCGGCTGCAGCATGGCGCGCGCGGCATAAACCGCCGCCGTATAGCCCGCCGGACCCGAGCCAATGATCAGAACCTTGGTATGGCGCGTCTCGCCCATGTCACCTACTCCATCTTGATGTCCCGCATATAGTGGGGCAAAGGGGCGACGAAAACCCCCGTTGGGGTGGTCACACCGATCCGACAGGGTGATCCGGGCCGGTGTTTCGCGCCGGTGATCTGGCGAATTGCCGGCATTTGGTGTTATACGAAATAATATTGCGCAAAACCGCCCGGACGGATAGGTTTTGCGAAAAGACAGAGGAGCAGACCCATGGCGGGCACCAAGCTGGACGAGATCGACCGCAAGATCCTGGCTGAGTTGCAGGCGGATGGGCGGATGACCAATGTCGAATTGGCCAAACGGGTGGGCATTTCGGCCCCGCCCTGTCTGCGCCGGGTCCGCACGCTGGAAGAGGCGGGCTATATCCGCGGCTATCATGCCGATGTGAACCCGCGCGAGCTGGGCTTTGAAGTGCAGGTTTTCGCCATGGTGCGGCTGCATTCTCAGGCCGAGGTGGATCTTTCGGCCTTTGAAGCGCGGTGCCGCGACTGGCCGCTGGTGCGCGAATGCCACATGCTGAACGGCGAGATCGACTTTATTCTCAAATGCGTCGCGCCGGATCTGAGCACGTTTCAGAGCTTTCTGACCGGGCAGCTGACTTCGGCGGCGAATGTGGCCAGCGTCAAGACCAGCCTGGTGATCCGCTGCGCCAAGGATGATCCGGGCGTGCCGTTCGATGTGCTGGAAGACCGGCTCGCGCGTTCGGCCTGAGTGTTCAGCCCGGGGCTTTGGGCTGAGTCTTTGCCCCGGGTCTTCGGACTGAATGCCCGGCCTGAGCGCCCCGGCTAATCCATTGAAATTATGAAGAATATGGGCACCTTCGGGTGCCTTTTTCAACTCTCGAGCAGTTGCTCCATCATCGCGGCCGACAGGCGCGGCCGGGTCAGCGGGCCAAAGTCCTGCACCCCGTTCAGATGCGGGAACAGGCCGGCAAACAGCGACAGCATCCGCGGTTCGATCCGCGTCTCGAGGCCGGTGCCGGGGTGGTAGCTTTCCACCGCTATCCCCAGGGTGCGGATCGCCGCATGCCGCCGCAGGGCCAGATGATAGACCGGCATCGGGGCCGCCGGACGCAGCGCCAGCACCGCGCAGCCATCCGCCAGCGCCTGCGCCGGGACAAAGGCCTGTTCGGCGCCGCAATACCGCGTCAGGCGCGGATCGCGCCAGAGCAGGCGCGCAGCGGGGCCCAGAACGAGGTCACTGCCCGCGCGGCCATGGCCAAAGGCATCGGCGGTGATTCGGGTCAGCCGCAACGGGGTGGCATCCGCGGAGGGGCCGCCGGGATAGAGGGTGATCGCGCCGATCCATTGCACCGGCTCGGCGCCGCCACCCGCGGTCAGCACCTGCATGCCGGGCACCATATCCTCGACCGCAACGCCGCCCTGATCGGTCAACACCACCGTGCCGCGCGCGAGCGCCGAGCAGGCCTCGTCAAACAGCGGGATCGCCGGGGCCAGCCGGGTCGAGGTTTCAATGTCCCCAAGGGGGGTAAGCCAGGCGGCCTCGATGCGGCGGGTCAGAGGATTCGCACGCAGAGGCCGCCTGTCCGGCAGGATGGCCCGCAGAGGACGGGCCGGAGAGATGCCGATAGCTTCGGGTTCCGCCGCGACGCGCGCGGCAGCAGGGTGGGAGAGTGACATGCGAGCAGCCTTTTCAGTCTGTCACATCTGCAGTGGCCCCCACCATGTGCAGAGAGACGATGGCCCCTCATGGCATCACGACAAATGCCTGTCAAATTTTCGCTTTAATTGAAAGAGGGGCGGCGCCAATCAAATGGCCCGCCCCCGAACTGTTTCCCAAACGGTCACCCATGGTGCCACTTGGGGAGATAAAAGCCCGGCCCTGGGGCCGAATCGCGGCAACCTTGTGGTGCACAACGGCGGCCCGCCACGGTCAGGTCAGGTCAGGTCACGCGGTGCCCGGCCTCAGCGGCAGGCGGCGCGGCGGGCCTGGGCGGCGGCGGCAAAGGCGACCATGAAGGCCGGCGGCAGTTTCTCGGCGCGGCGGGCCAGCATCAGCGCCCGCGGTGCGCCGCGATGATAGGGCATCACCGGCGCTTCGGACTGGCGCACTTCGCGGATGACGGACTTCAGCCAGCGCGGGGTTTTGGAAAGGGTCAACATGCTGCACACTCCTGCCAGAGGTCCGCCGTTGCGGCGGGTCATTGTTTCTCGATGCCGCTGTTTTGACGGTGCAATGCGGCGGCATCGCGGCAATTGATGTGCGAATTGAGACAATTTTTAGGAATTTGTCGGAAAGGCCCGGCGCGCTTTCGCCCCGGCGCCACCCGACGCCCGGCGCACAGCCAATCTGCCTGCCAGGACGCCGCGCCACACTCTTTATCCGGGTACGCCAGTCGGGCCGCGTGTGGGGGCGCAGGCCGGGACGCGTGTCGGGACGCCCTGCGCCTGCGTCCCACGGGAGGCGGCGGCAGGAGAAGTGATTTTCGGGCGGCGGCGGTCTGGCAGCTTCGGGCCGGGGGAGGCGCCCGGCGCGCCGTGTCAAAGCTCTCCGGCCCTTGGACCCGGGACCGCGCCCGTCAGAGCCGGATGACTGAGATCAGGCGGCCATAATCCGCCTCGCCCAGATGGGTGGTGCGGCGGAAAGAATAGAAGCGGTCAGGCTCGCCATAGGTGCAATGACCGGTCCAGACCGCGGTGCCGACCCCGGCTTCGCGCAGGCAATGCAGCCCGAAAGCGGGCAGGTTGAACAGGGGCTTTCCGGCGGGGCCACCCGCGAAAAAGCGCCCATGGTCGGGGTTGTCCACCAAAAAGCTCTCCATGAAATCATGGCCGACTTCATAGGCTTGCTGGCTGATGCAGGGGCCGATCACCGCGGTGATCCGGGCGGCGCGTGCGCCCAGCCCCTCCATCGCGCGCACCGTGGCCTGCAAAACCCCGTCCTGCGCGCCGCGCCATCCGGCATGGGCGGCGCCGATCACCCCGGCCTCCACATCGGCAAAGAGCACGGGCTGGCAATCGGCGGTCAGGATCGACAACGCCAGCCCCGGCGTGGCGGTCACCAGCGCATCGGCGCGCGACGCGCCCTCGGGGACAGCGTTGACCACGCTCACATCGGCGGAATGCACCTGATGCACGCTGACAAGCGCGCTGACCCCCATTGCCTCGGCAACCCGCTGGCGGTTGATCGTCACCGCTTCGGTCAGATCCGACGAGCCATGCCCGCAGTTCAGCCCGGCGAAAATTCCCGAAGAGGCCCCGCCGCGGCGGGTGAAAAATCCGTGACGAACCCCCGCGAGTTCCGGGGCAGTGAGGATTTCGAGATTGGCGAGCATCGGGGCACTTCCGGTCAGGTCAGTATGCGGGGCGGTCATCAATCAGGATCTGTCTCTGGGCTGTGGCGCGGGGCAGGGCGGTGGTAGGGTGGCGGGCGGGACGGTTGTCAGGGGTGGCCCCCGCTCTGGGGTGCGGGGTCGAACCCGGGCGGCGGCGGCGCATCGGCGGGAAACACCGCCAGCGTCTGGAACAGGTTTCCCATTTCCGCCGGGTGGGTCAAGCGGCGATGGGCGGCAATATGGCTTTCCAGCGCCGTCCCCTGCAGTTTCTGCGCCAGAGCCTGTGCCCGCCCGGTGATCCCCAGCCGCTCGAGCAGCACCCCTTGCGGCGTCATCGCGCTGGTCATGGCCCCGGCCCGGCGAGCGGCGCGGGCCAGCGGCTCAAAATCCACATGCGCGGTCAGATCGGCGCTGCCGGGCGCGGCCAGCGGATCGACGCTCTGGTGGTGGTGCAGCGCCTGAAACGTATCGCCCCGGCTGATCCAGCCGCCGTAATCAATCCAGATCGCCACCCCGCCGTCGCGGGCGATGCGCGTGGCGATCGCGGCGGCGATCTCGGTTGCCTGCGGGCAGATCTCGACGATCTCGCCCGGGTGGGTATCGGCCAGCCGATGCGCCAGAAGCGCCAGCGGCGCGGGCGGCGCCAGACCCAGCACCAACGCATCCCCCTTCAGCCCCACTTGCCGTTCGGCCCAGCCGTCATCGCTGCGCTGAAACTGCCGGATCGGCAAAGCGTCAAAGAATTCATTGGCCAGAAGATAGAGCGGCCCCTCCGGCAGATCCCGAATGCTGTCGTGCCAATGGACGCTGTGCCCGGCCAACGTCGCGCGCTGCACCCCGCGCAGATGCGCCGAGGCCTCAACCAGATGCAGCTCCGCCGCGTCGGCCATGCCGGGCACGCGCGCGATCACCCGGCGCACATCGGCCATCAACGTGCCGCGACCGGGGCCGATCTCGGCCAGCAGAAAGCGGGAGGGGCGGCCCTGGTCCATCCAGACCTGCGCCAGACAGAGGCCCAGCATCTCGCCGAACATCTGGCTGATCTCGGGAGCGGTGGTGAAATCGCCCGCCGCACCAAAGGGATCGCGGGTCGCGTAATAGCCGTGCTCGGGGTGCAAAAGGCACAGCGCCATGTAATCCGACAGCCGCATCGGCCCCTCGGCCGCGATCCGCCGCGCGATGAGCCCGGCCAGCAACGTCATGCTTCAGCGGTTCCCGCGCGGGGCCGGTTCAGGGCACGCAGCACAAAGATCAGCCCGATCAGCACCATGGGCACCGACAAGAGCTGCCCCATCGAGAGACCGAAATCGGCGCTGCCGATCACATGGCCCAACGGGTTTTCCGGGGTGATGAATTCGGCATCCGCCTGCCGGAACAGCTCGACAAACATCCGCGCCAGACCATAGCCGGTCAGGAACACCCCCAGCACCAGCCCCGGCCGGGTCAGCGCGCCGAACCGCACCAGCACCCACAGGATCAGCCCCAGCAGCAACCCCTCCAGCCCCGCCTCATACAGCTGCGAGGGGTGGCGCGCGCAGAGCGTCAGCACGCCCGGGCAATCCTGCGCCGCCGCACCGGGGAAGATCACCCCCCAAGGCATGTCGGTCGGGCGGCCCCAGAGCTCGGCATTGATGAAATTGGCGATCCGGCCAAAGAACAGCCCGACCGGGGCCGCCAGCGCCAGCGCATCGGCCAGCGACCAGGCGTTGATCTTGTGGCGGCGCGCGAACCAGAGCCCGGCCACCATGACCCCCAAAAAGCCGCCGTGGAAGGACATGCCGCCCTCCCAGACCTTCAGAATCTCAAGCGGATGCGCGCTGTAATAGTCAAAACCGTAAAACAGCACGAAGCCCAGACGGCCCCCGAGGATCACCCCCAGAATGATCGCCGTCAGCAGGTCATCGACCTCTTCGGCGGCCATCGGCGCGGTGCCGCCCCAAAGTTTGGCCCGTCGCATCAGGGTGATGATGATGCGCCAGCCGAGCAAAAGCCCCGCGATATAGGCCAGCGCGTACCAGCGCAGCGAAAATTCATGGCCCAGCAGATGCAGGGTGAAAATCTCGGGGCGGATCTCCGGAAACGGGATGGCATTCAGCATGGGGCACCTCTTTGCTCCCGAAAGAACCTCTGAGCGGCGCGAAGTCAACCGCCGACTTTTCTCCTCGCAGAATGGTGTTTGTTGTCATCCGTTTGGCGCCGCAACGGCCATGCCGCACGGGCCGCGGCGGCCCCCGGCGCCGCCGCTTTTGCGGCCCGCGGCGGCGCAACATCACCTTGAGCTTTGGGGTCTCAGCGCCCATATAGGGAGAAATCCCGACACTCACCCGGTGCCGCCGGGACAAGGAGAGCGCAAATGCAATCGAACAATAAATTCTTCGATGAAATGTCCAAGCTGATGACCAATGCCATGGGGGTGGCGCAGGGCGCGAAATCCGAAGCCGAGACCGCGATGAAGTCCTGGATGGACCGCTGGCTGGCCGAGCGTGATTTCGTCACCCGCGAGGAATTCGATGCCGTGCGCGCGATGGCGGTGAAAGCCCGCGAGGAAAACGCCGCCTTGCAGGCGCGTCTCGATGCTCTGGAAGCCGCGGCGCAGAAGTAACCCTGCGCGCCGCACCCCCTCGGGGATGACATGCCGGCCGGGGCTTGCTTCGTGCAAAATATCCCCGCCGGAGGCTCCGCCCGCGCCACCCGCACCGCGGCGGGGCCTGCATCACGCCCGTGCCGCCGCAAAAGCCCCCCAGGTCACCTTTCCGACTGCGGGCGAACAAGGCCCCGGGTCACAAGATGCAGGGCGCCCAAGTTTCAGGGCTCTCCGCGTTTCGGGCGCATAAGGCCCCGGGCTCCCGACACTTGGAACTCCCGACGCTTGGGGCGCCTCAGCGCATCAGCATCTGGCCGCGCAGGCGTCCATCGGTGTCGAACATCATCACCGTCGCCTGATCGGTGACCACCAGAATGAACCCCTGACCATAGGTGACGGCGGTGGCCTTGGCACCGGCAGGCAGGGTGATGGTGGCGGGCAAATTCGGGACCATCGGGCTGGAACTGCCGCCAAGGCGGATGACAAGCAGGCCGATGATCGCTATCAGGCCGACAATCATCGTTCCTGCCAGTACCGTGACGAGGGCTTTCAGGAACCGCAATTCGGGCAGAGGCTGTTCCTCGGCGTCGCCCGGCAGATCGAATTGGGGTTTCGCCATGGAAAGCCGTATCCTTCATATCACCATTGGCGCCGATGCGCCTGAGCGTCTTGATAAGGCGCTTGCGCGCGAAGTGCCAGAGGAAGCCGCACTCTCCCGGTCGCGGCTCATGCGATTGATCGCAGAGGGTGCGGTCCGCTGCAAGGGCCTCGTAGTGACTGATCAGAAAGCGAAAGTTGCGGAAGGCGAGGTCTATGAGATCGCCATCGGCGCGCCCGCCCCGGTAGAGACGGTGGCGCAGGACATCCCGCTGCAGGTGATCTGGGAAGATGAGGATCTGATCGTCATCGACAAGCCCGCGGGCCTTGTGGTGCATCCGGCCCCCGGCTCGCCGGATCAGACATTGGTCAATGCCCTGCTGCACCATTTCGGCGGCAATCTCTCGGGCGTGGGGGGCGAGGCGCGTCCCGGCATCGTGCACCGGATCGACAAGGATACTTCGGGCCTCCTCGTGGTGGCGAAATCCGACCGCGCGCATCACGGCCTTGCCGCGCAGTTTGAGGCGCATTCGGTGCATCGCCACTATCTGGCGCTTTGCAATGGCGTGCCCGATGCCAATGACCCGCGTTTGCGCGGCTGCAAGGGCACCAATTTTGAAGCGGGCGGCGTGTTGAAAATCACCACCCAGCTCGCGCGCCACAAGACCGACCGGCAGCGGCAGGCGGTGTTGTTTCAGGGCGGGCGGCACGCGGTGACCCGCGCGCATGTGGTCGAAAGCTACGGCACACCGCCTGCCGCCGCGCTGATTGACTGCTGGCTCGAGACCGGCCGCACGCATCAGATCCGCGTGCATCTCGCGCATGTCGGGCATGGGCTGATCGGCGATCAGACCTATGGTGGCAAACGCAAGCTGGCGGTCAAGGCGGTGGGGGCCGAGGCCGCCGACGCCGTCGCCGCTTTCCCGCGTCAGGCCTTGCACGCGGCCACGCTCGGCTTTGAGCATCCGGTGACGGGGGAGGAGCTCTCGTTCACCTCACCTTTGCCCGAGGACATGCAGGCGTTGATCACGCTCTTGCAGGCGGGAAACCCTGATCTGCGCTGATGCGCGGAACCCTTGTGCGAAATTGCAGCTTGCGTAACTGAACTATCTGGTTCACTTTCGGGTGAAGCGGCGGCTTTGTGCTGGCGTCAGGTCTTTGGAACCGTCACGCTCCAATCAGAGTTTTCTGAGTGAGCCTGCGACGCGACAGGGCCGGACGCTTGGACCGGGCGCTTGAAACCCGAAGCCGTTCTACCCATGTTGCGTCATCCTCGATCAGGGAGAGAGGACCGAATGAGCACTACCTATACGAACCTTCCCGCCCCCAGCCCGGAACAGGGGCTGAACCGGTATCTGCAAGAAATCCGCAAGTTCCCGCTCCTCGAGCCGGAACAGGAATACATGCTGGCCAAACGCTGGGTCGACCATCAGGACACCGGCGCCGCGCATCAGATGGTCACCAGCCACCTGCGCCTCGCGGCGAAGATCGCGATGGGCTACCGGGGCTACGGCCTGCCGCAGGCCGAAGTGATTTCCGAGGCCAATGTCGGTCTGATGCAGGCGGTGAAACGCTTTGATCCCGAGAAGGGCTTTCGCCTCGCGACCTATGCGATGTGGTGGATCCGCGCCAGCATTCAGGAATACATCCTGCGCAGCTGGAGTCTCGTGAAGCTCGGCACCACCTCGGCGCAGAAAAAGCTGTTCTTCAACCTGCGCAAGGCGAAATCCAAGATCGGCGCGCTGGAAGAGGGCGATCTGCGGCCCGAGAATGTTGCGAAAATCGCGCATGACCTGAACGTGACCGAAGCCGAAGTCATCTCGATGAACCGCCGTCTGGCGGGGTCGGATGCCTCGCTGAACGCGCAGGTCGGCTCGTCGGATGGCGACAGCTCGACCCAGTGGCAGGACTGGCTGGAGGATGAGGGCGCCAACACCGCCGAAGCCTATGCCGAGGCCGATGAGCTGGACGCCCGCCGTGCGATGCTGGTCTCGGCGATGGATGTGCTGAACGAGCGCGAACGCGACATTCTGATGGACCGTCGTCTGCGCGATGAGCCGGTGACGCTGGAAGATCTCTCGGCCCGGTTCGGCGTCAGCCGCGAGCGGATCCGCCAGATCGAAGTGCGCGCCTTTGAAAAACTGCAGGGCCGCATGCGCGAACTGGCCCGCGACAAAGGCATGGCGATCCCCGCCTGATCGCATCGCCGCGCCGGTTCGGGGGCTCCGTTTTTTGGGCCCCCGTGTTTGGGGCCCCCGTGCCTCGCTCCGCGCGTCGATCCCTCGCGCTGCTGGCCGCCGCTCCTCCGGCTCCGCTGCGCCAAGGTGACCTCCCTGAATGCCCCCGTGATCGGCCACGATCGCGGGGGCATTCTTATCGGCGCAGCCCCGGACCTGCCCGCCGTTTATCGCAGCGTTCCTGTGGCCTTGCGCGCAGAGGCAGGCTTGCCACGGCCCCCGCCGCCTTGCATCCTGCGGCCATGAGCACCGCCGCCCTTCAATTCCACATGCCCGCGCATATGGCCGCCCCCGATGGCAGCCGTCTGCCCGAGTTTTACCGTAAACTCTGCGCCGGCTTCACCGCGCGCGGGGCCGAAGTGCGCATCCTGCACCGCGATCTGGCGGCGCTGGCCCGGCCACGCCAAAGCCAGGACTTTGATTTCGTGCACAATGGCCGCATCGCCCGCGACGGTCTCCTGAACACCGGCCTCGGCTATCTCTATCCGTTCTGGTACATGGACCCGCAGGGGATTTTCGCGGATTCCGCGCTTGCCGATGCCCGCTTCGACCCGGCGGCGCAACCGGCGGCCGAGGCCGAAGCCTTTGCCAAACGCCTCTACCAGCGCTACGCGGCGGCGCGCAAAAGCCGCTATACCCAGCCCGAGGAAGTGACCGAAATCCCCGCGGGCTGCATTGCGGTTTTCCTGCAGGATCTGTCGGACCCGGTGGAGCGCGCGCGGCATATGGATGCCAAAGCCATGCTGAAAGCGGTGCTGGCCGATACCGGCGGGCGGCGGGTGGTGGTGAAACCGCATCCGCGCAATCAGGGGCCCGAGACCTATCGGCTCGTGCGCTGGCTGGGCAAACATCACCCGCAGGTGCTGGTCAGTGGCGCCAATGTGCATGACATTCTGGCGCGGGCGGCGCTCAGCGTCTCGATCAGCTCGGCGGTCTCGCTGGAGGGGATGATCCACCGCGTGCCGTCGGTGCTGTTCGGGCGCTCGGATTTCCATCATAATGCCTGCACCGTGGTGGTGCCCGGCGACTGGCCCGCCGCACGCGACCGGGCGCTGGGCGGCGAATGGCCGCATGCTGCTTTTTTGTGGTGGTTCTTGCACGAGCAGATGATCCGCTCGGGCAGTGACGACATGATGGATGTCGTCTTGGCGCGGATGGCGGCGCGGGGGGCGGATCTGGCCCTGCTGCGGTTGATTTGAAGAACGGATTCGGGAGGATAGGATGCATCAGAATGTG
The DNA here is from genome assembly GCF_052113705.1 of Phaeovulum sp. W22_SRMD_FR3. Taxonomy (NCBI): domain Bacteria; kingdom Pseudomonadati; phylum Pseudomonadota; class Alphaproteobacteria; order Rhodobacterales; family Paracoccaceae; genus Phaeovulum; species Phaeovulum sp. W22_SRMD_FR3. The sequence goes on from NZ_JBGQOG010000013.1 coordinate 50,545, forward strand.
AACTGGGGGGTGCTGGGGGCGTCGAATTTTGCGCGCAACCTGATGGGGCCGGCGATCCATGCGGCCAAGGGCGCGCGTCTGGCGGCGCTGGCGACCAGCAGTCTGGAAAAGGCCAAAGGGTTTCAGGCCTTTGCGCCGGATCTGAGCGTGCATCTGGATTATGATACCATGCTGGCCGATCCGGCGGTGGATGCGGTCTATATTCCGCTGCCAAACTCGATGCATGTGGAATGGTCGCTGAAGGCGCTGGCGGCGGGCAAACATGTGCTGACCGAAAAGCCGGTGGCGCTGACCGCGCCCGAGATCGACCAGCTGATCGCCGCCCGCGATGCCAGCGGCCTGCACATGGCCGAGGCCTATATGATCGTGCACCATCCGCAATGGCAGCGGGTGCGCGACTGGCTCTCGGCGGGCGAGATCGGCACGCTCCGGCATGTGGACACCGCCTTCAGCTTTGACAACCGCGCCGACACCGCCAACATCCGCAACCGCCCCGAGACCGGCGGCGGCGGCATCCGCGACATCGGCGTCTATGCCTATGGCTCGATCCGCTGGGCGACGGGGGCGGAACCCACCGAGATGAGCGCGCGGCTGAAGCGCGAGAACGGCATTGATACCTGGGCGCAGGTGGTGGGGCAGATGGCGGCGGCGCGGGTCGAGCCCTTCACCTTTTCCGCGATGACCTCGATGCGGCTGCCCAAGCGGCAGGAGGTGGTGTTTCAGGGCGACCGCGGGCTGATCCGGCTGACCGCCCCCTTCAACGCCAATGTCTTTGCCGAGGCGCAGGTGCATCTGCACCGGGTGGGCATGCCCGAGTTGACCGAGCGCTTTCCCGGCGTGGACCAATATGTGCATCAGGTCGAGGCCTTTGGCCGCACGGTGCGGGAGGGCGCGCCCTATGCCTGGACGCTGGAGCAGGCGCGCGGGACGCAAGAGATGATCGACCGGGTGTTTGCGGAAGCCGTGGAGATCTGAGCTGTGGATCCGGCGCCGCCTTTGCCCGGGGGTGTTCTGGGTGGCGGCGTCGGATGCCTCCGGCGGGGATATTTTGAACGAAGCAAGGGCAGGGGCGGCGCGCGAGGGCCGTAGACGACGCTAATCCGGCAGGCTTTCGCGCAGGAAGCGCTGCATATTGCCGCCCATCACCTGGGCGATCTCGGTCCCGGTCAGGCCAAGGTCCATCAAGGCGCCGGTGAGGGCGGCGAGTTCCTCCACCCGCATTTCGGTTTCGACCGCGCCGTCATGGTCAGAGCCGAGCGCCACATGGTCGATGCCGACAAGGCGGATGGCGGCGAGGATGCTTTTGGCGATGCCATGCGGGGTGGCGTCGCAGGTGACATCGGCCCAGAAGCCGATGCCGATCAGCCCGCCTTTGGCGGCAATCTCCTGCATCAGAGCATCGGGGAAATTGCGGGGGCTGGGGCAGGCGCTGTAGATGCCGGTATGGCTGACGATCGGGCGGGTGCCGGGCATCGCCAGCACGTCGCGCACCAGCGCCGGGCTGGCATGGGCAAGGTCGATGATCATCCGGCGCGCCTGCATCTCGGTGACCACGGCGCGGCCAAAATCGGTCAGCCCGCCGCCCGGGCCGTTTTCGCCATGCAGCGAGCCGCCAAGTTCATTGTCAAAGAAATGGGTGAGGCCGATGAGGCGGAAGCCTGCATCATAGAGCCGGGCGAGATTGCGGATGTCGCCCCGGAGCGGTTGTCCGCCCTCGGCGCCAAGAAGGCCGCCGATCAGCGGCTGGCCCGCGGCGCGGGCGGCAAGCACGGCGTCGAGATCCGCTTTGCTGCGCAGGATGCGGAGTTGGTCGGGATGCGCGCGGGCGGTGGCGTTCAGCCGCGCCGCCTGATCAAGCGCGCGTTCGGTCAGGTTGAACCATGTGCGCGGCGGGCGCAGTTGCGCGATGACGAGGGGGGTGATGTTGTCCGGCGCCCCGGCGCTGTTATGGCCGTAATTCTGGCCGCGCGGGCTTTTGGTCACCGTGGTGAAAACCTGCAGCGCCACATTGCCATCGCGCAGGCGCGGCAGGTCGATCTGGCCGCGCCTGCTGCGCCGGGCGAGGTCGCGGTTCCAGAGCAGGGGGTCGGCGTGCAGATCGCCGATGGTCAGCCGCGCGTGCAGATCGGCCGCCTCGGGCGCGATTTTCCAGGGCTCATGCGGTTTGATGCGGTTTTGCGCGCGCTCGACCACGCCGGGGCCGAGGATGAACAGCGCCAGCGCCGCCACAAGCAGCACAAGCGCCAGCAGAATCAGCAGTTTGCGCAGCATGATCGCCCTTTGCTCTTTCCCCGCCTTCAGTCTGGTCGCTGCGGGCGGGGGAGGCAAGAAAAACCGCCCCCCGAGGGGAGGGCGGCGGGGTCTCAGTCTTCCAGCGCTTCCAGCTCGTCGATCATGTCCGCGATCATCGACAGGCCCTTGTCCCAGAAGGCCGGGTCCGAGGCATCGAGGCCGAAGGGGGCAAGGAGTTCCTTGTGGTGTTTCGAGCCGCCGGCTTTCAGCATGTCGAAATACTTCTCTTCAAAGCCGGGCAGGCCGTCGGCATAGGCGGCATAGAGCGCATTCACCAGACCGTCGCCGAAGGCATAGGCATAGACGTAGAAGGGCGAGTGGACGAAATGCGGGATATAGGCCCAGAAGGTCTCATATCCCGGCATGAATTCAAACACATCACCCAGGCTCTCGCCCTGCACCGACATCCAGAGGGTGTTGATGTCCTCGGGCGTCAGCTCGCCCTCCGCGCGGGCGGCGTGGAGCTTGCACTCAAAGTCGTAGAAGGCGATCTGCCGCACGACCGTGTTGATCATGTCCTCGACCTTGCCTGCGAGGAGCATTTTGCGCTCGGCCTTGCTCTCGGCGTTGTCGAGGAGGCGGCGGAAGGTCAGCATTTCGCCAAAGACGCTGGCGGTTTCGGCCAAGGTCAGCGGGGTGGAGGCGAGAAGTTCGCCCTGACCCGCCGCCAGCACCTGATGCACGCCATGCCCCAACTCATGCGCCAGCGTCATCACATCGCGCGGTTTGCCGAGGTAGTTCAGCATCACATAGGGATGCACGGTGGTGACGGTTGGATGCGCGAAGGCGCCGGGGGCTTTGCCCGGTTTCACGCCCGCATCGATCCAGCCTTTGTCGAAGAAGGGCTGTGCCAGTTCGGCCATCTCCGGCGCGAAAGCGGCATAGGCGCCGAGCACGGTCTCTTTCGCTGCGTCCCATTGGATCGGCGCGGGGTTTTCGGCGGGCAGCGGCGCGTTGCGGTCCCAGACCTGCAGTTTTTCCAGCCCCAGCCATTTCGCCTTCAGCCGGTAATAGCGGTGCGACAGCTTCGGATAGGCGGCGACCACCGCATTGCGCAAAGCCTCGACCACTTCCGGCTCGACATGGTTCGACAGGTGGCGGCCGTATTGCGGGCTGGGCATCTTGCGCCAGCGGTCCTCAACCTCTTTTTCCTTGGCCAGCGTATTGTGCACACGGGCGAAGAGTTTGATGTTCTTGCCAAAGACCTCGGCCAAGGCATGGGCACCCGCCTCGCGTTTCGCGCGGTCATGGTCCGAGAGCAGGTTCAGCGTCGCTTCAAGGTTCAGCACCTCGCCCGCGACGATGAATTCAAGGCCCGCCATCGTCTCATCGAACAGGCGGTTCCAGGCGGCGGCGCCGACAACCGATTGGTCGTGCAGGAATTTTTCCAGCTCATCCGAGAGCTGATGCGGCCGCATGGCGCGCATGCGGTCAAAGACCGGTTTGAACCGGGCGAGGGCCGCATCGGCGAACAGAGCCTGATAGGCGGCATCCTCGATCCGGTTGAATTCCAGGCTGAAAAACACCAGCGGCGTGGTGAAATTGGTGATCCGGTCCTGCGCATTGGCCATGAATTGCGCCCGCGCGGAATCGGTGGTGTTCTGGTAATAGCGCAGCCCGGCATAGGACATTACACGCCCGGCGGTGATGTCGATCGCCTCATAGCGGGCAATGCATTCGGCCAGGGCGGCGGCGTTCAGCTCCGCCAGCTTCCCCTCATAATCCCGGGCGAAATCGGCGCAGGCGGTTTCGAGCCAGGCCATGTCGCGGGCGAATTCGGGGGCATCGGGCGCGGTGTAAAGATCGCTCAGATCCCAATCGGGCAGGGCACCAAAGCTGCCACCGGCGGCATTTGCGTCAAAGACGGGGCGGGGCAGGGTCAGGGTCATCGGCTTCCTCATGTCTTGGTTGCCCCAGAGATAAGACCCTTGCGGGCCGGGCTGCAAGGGCGGGGGGCGGAAAAGGCCGGATCCGAATGCCCGCTGGGGCGTTGGGCCCGGTGGAACAGGCGTCGGGCGCAGGCGGCAGGCGGCAGTCTGGCGGAAGTCTGGCTGCGGTCAGCGCGACAGCTGCCGGTGCGCCAGATGCGGGCGCTGAACCGGCGACGCAGGGGGCAATGGGGCCGCCGTTGAGGGGAAGACGACCGATGGTGGGGCATTTTGGCGGAAAATATGCCTAAATTTTGGGCAAATGCGCGCAATCGCGGCGTAAAACGAGAGGGTTGACGTCAGAACGCCGGGGCCCGCCTTTCCTTCCCCGGGACGCTGCCTAATGATTGGACATCAGCCGGAGGAATCAGCGCGAGCCATGCCAGCCGAATTTTTCAATGAAATGTATCAGGGGGGCGCCGTTCGTGCCCCATACGCGCAACTGGAAGACTGGATGCGGGCGATGCCTGCGGAATTCCGTCAGATGAAACAGGCCGAGGCCGAAGCCCTGTTCAGGCGCATCGGCATCACCTTCGCGGTCTATGGCGAGGGCGGCGATCCGGATCGGCTGATCCCGTTTGACATGTTCCCCCGGGTCTTTACGCAGCATGAATGGCGCAAGCTGGAAAAGGGCATCCGGCAACGGGCCCGGGCGCTGAACGCCTTTCTGCTTGACGTTTATGGCCGCGGCGAGATTGTACGGGCGGGGCGGATCCCGGCGCGTCTCGTCTATCAGAACGAGGCCTATGAGGCCGCCGTGGTGGGCTTTGCCCCGCCGCGCGGGGTCTACAGCCACATCGTCGGCATCGACCTTGTGCGCACCGGCCCCGATGAATTCTATGTGCTGGAAGACAACTGCCGCACCCCCTCGGGCGTCAGCTATATGCTGGAAAACCGCGAGATCATGATGCGGATGTTCCCGGCGCTCTTTCAGCAAAACCGGATCGAGCCGGTGGATGGCTACCCGGACGCGCTCCGCCGCACCTTGGCCAGCGTGGCACCGGCGAAATGCGACAGCGACCCGACGATTGCCATTCTGACGCCGGGCCATTTCAACTCGGCCTATTACGAGCACAGCTTTCTCGCCGATCTGATGGGGGTCGAGCTGGTCGAAGGCGCCGACCTTTATGTCGAGGGCGGCTTTGTCTGGATGCGCACAACGGAAGGCCCGAAGAAACTCGATGTGATCTACCGCCGGATCGATGACGCCTATCTGGACCCGCTGTGCTTCCGCCCGGATTCGATGCTGGGCGTGCCGGGGCTGATGGATGTCTACCGCTCGGGCGGGGTGACCATCGCCTCGGCGCCGGGGGCAGGGGTGGCCGATGACAAGGCGATCTACACCTATGTGCCGGAAATGATCCGCTTCTACCTTGGGGAAGAGCCGATCCTGAACAATGTGCCCACCTGGCAATGCGCGAAAGCGGATGAGCTGAAATATGTGCTCGAACATCTGGGCGAATTGGTGGTGAAAGAGGTGCATGGCTCGGGCGGCTACGGCATGCTCGTCGGTCCCGCTTCGACCAAGGAACAGATCGAGGCGTTCCGGGCGCGGGTGATCGAGAATCCCTCGAACTATATCGCGCAGCCGACGCTGGCGCTTTCCACAACGCCGACATTCGTCGAAAGCGGGATTGCGCCGCGCCACGTTGACCTGCGACCCTATTGCCTTGTGGGCGACCGGATCGAGCTGGTGCCGGGCGGTCTGACCCGCGTGGCGCTGACCGAGGGCAGTCTGGTGGTGAACTCGTCGCAAGGTGGCGGCGTCAAAGATACCTGGGTACTGGCGGAGTAAAACATCATGCTAAGCCGGACGGCGGAAAATCTCTTTTGGATCGGGCGCTATATGGAGCGCGCCGAGACCATGGCGCGGCTTTTGGAAGTGGGCGCCCGCATCGCGCTGATGCCCTCGGCGGGGCATGGCTACCGCAATGAATGGGACAGCCTGTTGCAGGCCTCGGGCACGGCCGATGGCTTTGCGGCCAAATATGGCGACCCGGTGCAGCGCAACATCGAAAGCTATCTGTTCTTTGACCGCGACAACCCCTCCTCGGTGGCCTCCTGCCTCGACAAGGCGCGGGAGAATGCGCGCATCGTGCGGACCGCGCTGACCACACAGGTGTGGGACGCGCTCAACACCGCCTTTCAGGAGATGCGGCAGCTGGAGCGCAAGGCGCGCTCGGAACTCGAGCTGACGCATCTGACCGAATGGACGATGCGGCATGCCGCGATGATGCGCGGCTCGATCGACGCCACGCTTTTGCGCAACGATGGCTATGATTTCCTTGGCCTCGGCTATGCGCTGGAGCGGGCCGACAACACCGCGCGGCTGATGGATGTGAAATATTACGTCCTGTTGCCCCGGGTGGATTTCGTCGGCTCCGGCCTCGACAATTACCAATGGCAGACGCTGTTGCGCGCGCTTTCGGCGCACCGGGCCTTTCACTGGGCCTATGGCGGCGACATCACCGCCCGCAAGATCGCCGATTTCCTGATCCTGAACCCGCAATGCCCGCGCTCGATCGTGACGGCGACGGGGCAGGCGCTGGAGCATCTGGAGCGGCTGGCGCGCGGTTATGGCACCAGCACCGATGCGCAGGTGCAGGCCCGTGTGTTGCGCGCGAAACTGGCCGATACATCGGTGGAGGACATCTTTGACGAGGGGCTGCACGAGTTCCTCTCGCGTTTCGTGCGCGAAGTGGGCACGCTGACCAGCACCATCCAGGATGCCTATCTGAGCGGGGGAGCCAGATGATACTGACGGTCAATCACGTCACCACCTACCGGTATGAAGAGCCGGTGCGCGGTGCGATGCAGAGCCTGCGGCTGTTTCCGGCCAGTTTTGAGGGCCAGAAGGTGCTGGATTGGGAGGTGGACGTGCCGGGCGGTGTGCGCGGCGGTACCTTCCGTGACGGCGCGGGCGACAAGGTTGAGGGATGGTCGGTGCGCGGGCCGCTGGAGGCCGTCTCGGTGACCGTGCGCGGCACGGTGGAAACCGCCGATACCGCAGGCGTTCTGCGCGGCCTGCGCGAGGTGATCTGCCCCGAGGCCTATCTGCGCGGCACCAAGGTGACCGAGGCGGATCTGGCGCTGACCGAGCTGGCGCGCGGCATTGCCGCCGAAACGCAGGAACCGCTGGACCGGGCGCATCGTCTGGCCGATGCGGTGGCGGGGGCCATCGAATATGTCTCGGGCAGCACGCAGTCGCACACCAGTGCCGCCGAGGCGCTGGCGCAGGGCAAGGGGGTCTGTCAGGACCATGCCCACGCGCTGATCGCCTGTGCCCTCGTGCTCGAGATGCCCGCCCGCTATGTCTCGGGCTATCTTTACGCCAACAAGGACGGCCAGGCCGAAGAGGCGGCGCATGCCTGGGCCGAGATCCATGTGCCGGGGCTGGGCTGGGTCGGCTTTGACGCCGCCAATGCCTGCTGCCCGGATGAACGCTATATCCGCCTGGGGTCTGGCTTTGATGCCCGTCTGGCGGCACCCATTCGCGGCGTGGCGCGCGGGGGCGGGGCCGAAGAGATGGAAGTCGCCGTTGCAGTTGTTGCGTCGCAGCAATAAGGTGCGGCGATTGCGCCGAGCGGAGTTCCGGAAATGACCTATTGCGTGGGATTGCTGTTGAACGACGGGATCGTTCTGCTGTCCGACAGCCGGACCAACGCCGGGTTGGACAATATTGCGACCTACCGCAAGATGTTCATCTTTGAGGATGCGGGCGAGCGGGTGATCACCGTGCTGACCGCCGGATCGCTCTCGGTCACGCAAACCACCATCGCGCGGCTGCGCGAGGCGATTGACGATCCGAACGCCAGCGCCGATAGCTCGATCATGCTGGCGCCGACCATGCTCAAAGTGGCGGAATTGATTGGCAATACCTTGGCCGGTGTCCGCTCGGACATTGATTGCAAGATGAATGCCGCCAAGGTCTCGACCTCGGCCTCGATGATCGTGGCGGGGCAGCGCGCGGGTGGCGCCATGCGGATGTTCCTCATCTATCCGGAGGGGAATTTCATCGAGGCCACCGAGGACACCCCCTTCCTGCAGATCGGCGAGCATAAATATGGCAAGCCGATTCTCGACCGGGTGGTGCGACCGGAAACCAGCCTGGCAGATGCGCAAAAGGCGGTGCTTTTGTCGATGGATTCGACCCTGCGCTCCAACCTCTCGGTGGGCATGCCGCTCGACCTCGCGGTGATCGAGCGCGACGATTGCAAGGTGACCATGCGGCGGCGGATCGAGGCGGGCGATCCGGATTTCGCCCGGATGAGCGAAGGCTGGTCCAAGGCGCTCCGCGACGGGTTCACGCAGATCAAACTCTGACCGCCGGGCGCCGGAGGCCTGTTGGTGCCGCCGCCGGACCGTCTGTGCGCGGGCCTCGCGCGCAGGAATTGGCCTCGGCTGCGGTTCGATTATACCGCGCTGGGCGCTTCCGGCACCATCGGCGCGGTCGGGTCATCATCTTCGTGCCGCGCGCCATAGAGCAAGGCCGCCGCATCGTAATAGCTGGCGCGGCGCGCCGGCGTTTCCATCATCACCTCGTGCTCGCCGCCCTCGATCAGCATCAGATGGCCATTGGTCCAGCGGCCCATCAATGCGCGCACCGGGGCAGGGTCGATGATCCGTTCATCGGTGCCGATGCTGGCAAAGGCGGGCAGGTCGGGGGCGGGCAGCGCGGCCAAGGCGGCGCATTCGCGCAGACCCGCGCGCAGCCAGCCAAAGGTCGGTCCCGCCAGCGTCAGCGCCGGAACCTCATGCAATTGCCGCACCATAAAGTCCCACATTTCCGGGTCTTTGGTCAGCATATTGTCGGCATAAGGCACTTTCAGCACATAGGTCACGGGACCGGTGCCGGGGGCATAGGTCCGCCCAAAACCCAGACCGCAGAGCAGGTTGGCAAGGGCGGGCGCGATGGCGGCTACCGGGGGCGGCAGCAAAATGCCCCACATCGGCGCCGAGAAGACCGCCGCGGCAACCGGCAGGCCATTGTGCAGCGCGCGCAGGCCGATGGTGCCGCCCATCGAATGCGCCATCAGGTAATAGGGTTCGGGCAGACCCTGCGCCCGGGCCGCAGCCACCACCGCGCGGACATCGCGCTGATAGGCGTCAAAATGGCCGATATGGCCTTTGAGCGGGTCCGCAATCACCCGGTCGGCCAGCCCTTGGCCGCGCCAGTCCACCGTCAGCATCGCATAGCCCCGCGCGGCAAGATCCGCCGCGGCAGGGCCGTATTTCTCAATATATTCCGTGCGCCCGGGAAACAGCAGCACCGTGCCGCGCGCGGGGCCCTGCGCGGCGGCAGGCCCCGGCCAGATGGCGATGCGGATCCGCACCCCATCCTCGGCCCGCAGCCAATAGGCGCGCCCCCCCGCCGGTGCCGAGGCCACGGCCTCATGCAGCGGGGCGGCTTCCATCCCGGGCAACAGGGACATCAGCTGAGCGCCGAACCGAGCTGCATCGCCAGACCCATCGCGCCGTCGATCTTCAGCTTGCCGGTCATGAAGGCCATCGTCGGGTTCACATCGCCCTCAAGGATGCCCTTGAAGGTTTCCGGGCTCGCGGTCAGCGTCACATCCGCCTCATCATCGCCCAGACGCACGCCGTCCGGGTCCGCAATGATCGACCCTTCGCCCTCGAGGACGAATTTCGCCACCGAGCTGAACCCGTTGGGCAGTTTCGCACTCAGCGCGGCCAGTGCCACGTTCAGGACTTCGCTCATAATCTTCCTCCGAAAGTGATCGCCGAAGTCTCGCTTTCTCCGACGTTTGCGTTACAACATCGTTATGGGCAGCACTTTGGCAATTCACAAACGTATCGTTGCGGCACTTTTCGCCGCGAGCCTGCTCATGCACGGGGCCGAGGCACAGCAAGTGCCGCAAGATCCGGCGCTGGACGGGCTGTTTTCCGAACTGGCGGACCCCTCGAACGAGGCCTGGGGCCGCGCCGCTGCCGATATCCAGCGGATCTGGTCGCGCTCGGGCTCTGCGTCGATGGATCTTTTGCTCAAGCGCGGGGAGCAGGCGCTGGACGCGGGCGATCTGACGCAGGCCATCGCGCATCTGACCGCGCTGACCGATCATGACCCGGATTTCGCCGAAGGCTGGAATGCCCGCGCCACCGCCTATTACATGCGCGGCGATTACGGGCAGGCTTTGGCCGATATTGCCAAAACCCTCGCGTTGCAGCCGCGCCATTGGGGGGCGCTCGCGGGGCTGGGGGCGATTCTCGATGATATGGGCGAGACGAAAAAGGCGCTGGCCGCCTATCAGGCCTCGCTGGCCTTGAACCCGCATCAGGACGATGTCACGGATGCGGTCGCGCGGCTGGAAGGCCTGCAGTCGGGGACCAGCCTTTAAGGATTCAGAACGATGATGGAAGGGCGGATCACGGCGGTTCTGGGACCGACGAATACCGGCAAGACGCATTACGCCATCGAGCGGATGCTGGCGCATCGCACGGGCATCATCGGCCTGCCGCTGCGGCTTTTGGCGCGCGAGGTCTATGACCGCATCGTCAAGGCGCGCGGCCCCTCCGTCGTGGCCTTGGTCACCGGGGAAGAGCGGATCGTGCCCGACCGGGTGCAATATTGGGTCTGCACCACCGAGGCGATGCCCGATGCGATGGGCTGCGATTTTCTGGCCATCGACGAGATCCAGCTTTGCGCCGACCCCGAGCGCGGCCATGTGTTCACCGACCGGCTCTTGCACGCCCGCGGCCTGCACGAGACGCTGTTTCTGGGGGCAGAAACCATGCGCGGCGCGATTGCCGCTTTGGTGCCGAAAGTGCAGTTCACCCGGCGCGAGCGATTCTCCGAGCTGACCTGGGCCGGTTCGAAAAAGACCAGCCGGATGCCCGAACGCAGCGCGATTGTCGGGTTTTCGGTGGATAATGTCTATGCCATCGCAGAATTGCTGCGCCGTCAAAAGGGCGGCTGCGCGGTGGTGATGGGGGCGCTGAGCCCGCGCACCCGCAATGCGCAGGTCGAGCTCTATCAGAACGGCGAGGTGGACTATCTGGTGGCCACCGATGCCATCGGGATGGGGCTCAATCTCGACATTCAGCATGTGGCGTTTTCCTCGACGGCGAAATTTGACGGGCGGCGGATGCGGGCGCTGTTTCCGCATGAGCTGGGCCAGATCGCCGGGCGCGCGGGGCGGCACACGCAAAACGGCACCTTCGGGGTGACGGGTGAGGCGGGGCCGCTCACGCCCGAAGTGATCGATGCGGTGGAAAACCACCGTTTTGCGCCGATTCAGCGGCTGCATTGGCGCAATTCGCGCCTCGAATTCGGCAAGGTCGAGCGGCTGATCCAGAGCTTGGAAGAGAACCCCAAGGACCAATGGCTGACCCGCGCCCGCGATGCCGATGACCTTCTGGCGTTGAAAGCCCTCTCGGATCTGCCCGAGGTGCGGGCACGGCTGACGCATCCGTCGGATGTCAGAATGTTGTGGGATGTGTGCCGCATCCCCGATTTTCGCTCGATATCGGGGGCGGAACATGTCACGCTTCTGGCGCGCATTCATGGCTTTTTGCACGACACGGGGCATGTGCCCACGGACTGGCTCGCGGGGCAGATTGCGCGCATTGACAAGACCCAGGGCGACATTGATGCCCTCTCGAAACGGCTCGCTTTCATCCGCACCTGGACCTATGTCGCGCAGCGCAAAGGATGGGTGGATGACGAAAGCCATTGGCGCGGCGAGACTCGCGCTGTAGAAGACCGCCTGTCAGATGCGCTGCATGGTGCGCTGACCCAACGATTTGTGGACCGGCGCACTTCTGTGCTCTTGCGCCGGCTCAAACAGAAGGAGAGCCTTGTGGCCGAGGTGAACGACAAGGGTGAAGTGATGGTTGAAGGCGAATTCGCTGGCCGTCTTGAGGGTTTCCGCTTCCGTCAGGACGCGACCTCTTCGCCCGACGAGGCGAAAATGCTGGCGCGGGCGGCTTACGAGTCTCTCAAGCCCGAATTCCACCTGCGGGCGGACCGGTTCTACAATGCACCGGACACCGAGATGGATTTCACCGAGCAGGGGGGCCTGATGTGGGGCAACTCCGCCGTGGGCAAGCTGGTGAAAGGCGCCGATGCGCTGCGTCCCTCGGTTGAGGCTTTCGTGGATGAAGAGGCTGGGTTCGACGTGACCGAGAAGGTCCGCCGCCGGTTGCAGCATTTCATCGACCGCAAGGTCGCGGCTTTGTTTGACCCGCTGCTGGCGATGAGCCGCGATGAGGCCCTGACCGGGCTGGCACGCGGTTTCGCCTTCCGTCTGGTCGAGCATCTGGGCGTCTTGCCGCGCGACAGCGTCGCCGCCGAGGTGAAAGAGCTGGATCAGGAAGCCCGGGGCGCCCTGCGCAAGCATGGCGTGCGCTTTGGCCAATACACGATCTTCCAGCAGGCGCTTTTGAAGCCCGCGCCGACGCGGCTGCGTCTGGTGCTCGCCTCGCTCTGGGACGGCCTCGATGTCTTCCCCGAAAGCCCGCCGCCGGGTCTGGTGACCATCCCGAACCTGCCGGATGTGCCGCAGAATCACTATACGCTGGCGGGCTATCACCCGGCAGGCGCCCGCGCGATCCGCATCGACATGCTGGAACGTCTGGCCGATATCCTGCGCGGTCAGGACAGCCGGGGCGGCTTTGAGGCCACGCCGGACATGCTGTCGATCACCGGGATGACGCTGGAGCAGTTCTCGGATCTGATGGGCGGTCTGGGCTACAAGGGCGAAAAGGCCGAGCGCGAGAAGGCGAAGGCCGCTGTCGTGGCGAAACCGGCGCCGGTGGCGGAGGGCGACGCCCCGAGCAACCCGATCCCGGAAGGAGCCTCGCCGCTGGCCGAAGCGGCCGCCGAGGCCGAGGCTGAGGCCGTCGCGCCCGAGATGGAGGTTTACTACACCTTCACCTGGGCGCCGCGTCCGCGCGGTCCGCGCCGGGATGGCGGCGACCGGGGCAACCGCCCCGCCCGCACCGAGGGCGACGGCGCAGGCCGTGCCCGTGGCGACCGTCCGCAAGGCGACCGTCCGCAGGGGGATCGTCCGCAGGGTGACCGTCCGCAGGGCGAACGCCGTGGCGGTGGCAAGCCGCAGGGCAAGCCGGGTGGCGGCAAGCCGCAGGGCGACCGCCCCGAACGGTCTGGGGAGCGGTCGGGCGACCGCGGCGGCTACAAGGGCGGCAAGCCCGGGGCCAAGCCCAAGCGCGACGACAACACCCCGCGGGTGTTTGAGGCGCGTCCGCCGAAAACGGACAAGATCGACCCCGACAATCCGTTCGCCGTTCTCGCGGCGCTGCGCGACAAAAAGTAATGTCGGGCGCAGGTTCGGAACGGATCCGGATCGACAAATGGCTATGGCACGCGCGGTTTTTCAAATCGCGCGGGCTGGCAGCGGGGGCGATTACCTCGGGCGCGGTGCGGGTCAACGGCCAACATGCCGAACGCGCCAGCCGCCTCGTGGGCCCCGGAGATGTCCTGACCTTTGTGCAGGGCGGGCGCGTGCGGGTGGTGCGGCTGAACACCATCGCCGAAGCGCGGGCCGGGGCGGCACTCGCCCAACAGCTTTACACCGATCTGCAACCTGTTCCCGCGCCGCGCGACGCCGCCCCGGGCGCGGCGGCATCCGCGCCGGAAGGGGCGGCTGTTCCCGTGACACCCGATGCGCCGGAACGCCCGTTCTAAGGCCGGACGCATCGCCACAGCAGTTGCCTTTCCTGCGCGCCCTCTCTTGATTGATCGGGCCTTGGCGGCTAGGTAGGCGCGAAACCTCTCTGATCCCGGGTGCAAAAATGACCTATGTCGTCACCGACAACTGCATCGCCTGCAAATTCACCGATTGCGTCGAAGTCTGCCCCGTGGACTGCTTCTACGAAGGTGAGAACACGCTGGTGATCCACCCCGACGAATGCATCGACTGCGGCGTCTGCGAACCGGAATGCCCGGCCGACGCCATCCGTCCGGACACCGAGCCGAACATGGACACATGGGTCGAGTTCAACCGCAAATATGCAGAGCTGTGGCCGGTGATCACCCAGAAGCGCGATCCGATGCCGGGCCATGAAGAGCGTGACGGCGAAACCGGCAAGCTGGAGAAATACTTCAGCCCGAATCCCGGCAAAGGCGATTGATCCGCGACCCGCTGCCGCCCGATCAGGGGGCGGCTGCCGGGTGATGACGGGCTGCCGATTCGTCCGAATCACCGGCCTGTGCACCGCCAAAGCGGTGAAAAGTTAGCTTTGTCGCACAAAAGTCGGCGAATCCCGCCCGAGGCGGGGGTCGCGGTCCTTTGAAATGGCCCTTTTTTGTGCTATATTCCTGTTACATGGGATCGGAACCCTTGACCCCCGCAAACCTGCTGACTGCGGAGGCTTTCCTAACGACATGTTGCCCGGCATCGGGGGAAGCAATTCTCCCGCGCTGGTTTTTGTGTCGCTGCGGCCAAGTGTTCCACCACCTTCGAGGAAGCCACTGAATGACCAAAACGAAGAAATCCGATTTCCGTCCGAACGAGTTTGTAGTCTATCCGGCGCATGGCGTGGGGCAGATCCTCTCGATCGAGGAACAGGAAATCGCCGGGCTGCGGCTCGAACTGTTCGTGATCTCCTTTGAAAAGGACAAAATGACGCTGCGGGTGCCCACCCATAAAGCGACCGAAATCGGCATGCGTTCGCTGTCGTCGCCCGATGTGGTGACCAAGGCGTTGGAAACGCTGAAGGGCAAGGCCAAGGTCAAGCGGGCCATGTGGTCGCGCCGCGCCCAGGAATATGAGCAAAAGATCAATTCGGGTGATCTCTTGTCGATCGCGGAAGTGGTGCGCGACCTGCACCGCTCGGACGATCAGCGCGAGCAGAGCTATTCGGAGCGTCAGCTTTATGAAGCGGCGCTGGAGCGTCTGACCCGCGAAGTGGCGGCGGTTTCCGGCACCGACGAAGCGGGTGCCGCGAAGAAAGTGGATGACGTCCTGGTCACCCGCGCCGCCTGATCCGGTACCGCAGAAATCCAAAAAAAAACCGCATCCGAAAGGCTGCGGTTTTTTTTTGCGCCGTGCCGGAGCCGCCGTGCCGGAGCCGCCGTGCCGGAGCCGCCGTGCCGGAGCCGCCGTGCCGGAGCCGCCGTGCAGGAGCCGCCGTGCCGGAACTGGAGTGCCGGAGCCGCGACCTGTCGGGTGCGGTCCGGCGGGTGTTTCGCGGCCCGGGGCAGGGCGCAACCACACGCAATGCCGGTTTGCCGGCGCCAGTGCTGCTGTCGGGGGACGGGGTGGCCCCCGGGGGGGCGGTGCGGTCGGATCCACTGGCACCCAGGCGCAGTTGCGCGGCGTTTGCCCTGAAGGGGTGCTTAGTCCTCTTCCTTTGCCTCGCCGCTGAACCGCTCCATCAGGGCGGTCTCCAGCCCCCGGTTCAGATCCTGGGCCCGTGCCAGATATTCCGAGTTTTCCTCGATCGGCACGCCGGGCTTCCATACCTCGGCCAGATCGCGCACCGCCGCGCGGTCGAGTTTAAAGAAGATCTTTTCCAGCTCGGAGGCCTCATATTCCGACAGGCCCGAGTTCTCCAACGCATAGCGCCCGGCGCGCAGGCTGGAATCAAACACCTCGCGGACGATGTCATTGGCCCCGGCGCGGTAAAGCTCGAACACATGCACCCGGTCGGTGGCGCGGGCGATGATATGCAGGTCGGGCCGCATCCGGCGGGCATAGGCGACCAGCCGGTTGGTGGCGGCGCGGTCATTCAGGCAGACCACCAGCACGCGGGCCTTGCCGATCCCGGCGGCGGCCAGAAGGTCGGGTCGCGTCGGATCGCCGAAATAGCTTTTGAAGCCGAATTTGCGCATCAGCTGGATGGTCTTCAGGTCATTATCGAGCACGGTAGTCTTGAACCCCGACATGGTCACCATGCGGTTCACCACCTGCCCAAAGCGCCCGATCCCGGCAATGATGATCGGCTGCTGATCGTCGATCGTATCGGCATCGGGGCTGTCGGTGTCCTCCTTCAGGCGGCGCACCAGCTTGTCGTGCAGAATGAACAGGAGGGGGGTCAGCAGCATCGACAACGCGATGATCAGCAACACCTTTTGCGCCAGCGCCGAGGGCAGGATCCGTTGCGCCACCGCAAAAGAGACCAGCACGAAACCGAATTCCCCCGCCTGTGCCAGCCCGAGACTGAACAGCCAGCGGTCGCGCTTGGGCAGCCGGAAAAGATGCCCGAGACCCCAGAGCAGCGCCGCCTTCAGCGCCACCAGCCCCGCCACGGCCCCCAGAATGGTGAAGGGCGCCGCCATCAGCACGCCAAAATCCATCCCCGCGCCGACGGTGATGAAGAAGAGGCCAAGCAGCAGGCCCTTGAACGGCTCAATATCGCTTTCCAGCTCGTGTTTGAACTCGCTCTCGGCCAGTACCACACCGGCCAGAAAGGTGCCCAGAGCGGGCGAAAGGCCGACCATCAGCATCAGGCTGGCGATGCCCACCACCAGCATCAGCGCCATGGCGGTGTTCACCTCGCGCAGGCGGGCCTGATGCACGAAGCGAAAGAGCGGGCTGACGAGGAAATGCCCGGCCAGCACCACGGCCCCCACGGCGCCCAGCGTGACCAGCGTCACCCCCCAGGCGGGCAGGCTGTCGAGGAGATGGGCTGCCACGTGATCGCCATTCTCGGCCTTGGCCAGCGCCCGCGCCCCCGGCAGCGCCAAAAGCGGCATGAGGGCCAGCATCGGGATCACCGCAATATCCTGCGTCAGCAGAACCGAAAAGGCCGAGCGGCCGCCATTGGTCTGCATCAGCCGCTTTTCATTCAGCGTTTGCAACACGATGGCGGTTGATGAGAGCGACAGGATCATCCCCAGCGCCAGCGAAATCTGCCAGTTCATGCCAAAGACCATGCTGGCCCCGGTGACCGCACCCATCGTCAGCACCACCTGCGCACCGCCCAGCCCGATCAGCTTGTCGCGCATGGCCCAGAGGGCGCGGGGTTCCAGCTCCAGCCCGATCAGGAACAGCATCATCACCACCCCGAATTCGGCGAAATGCTGCAGGTCGTTCATTTCCGAACCGCTGAAGCCGAAAACCGGCCCGATCAGGATCCCCGCGATCAGGTAGCCCAACACCGAACCGAGGCCCGCGCGTGTGGCCAGCGGCACCGCCACCACCATCGCAATCAGATAGAGCGTGGCCTGAAACAGAAAGTTTTCCATCTTCTCCTCGGGGTGCGGCGTGCAGGATGCGGCGTGCAGGGCAGGCGGCGGGCAGGGTGTGGGGCGCAGGCCTGCGAAAGGTGACGCCGGGGCGTCTCTTGGGCGGGCCTTTGCTTCAGACTAAGGGCAGGTCCGCTGACCGCAAGACGCGAGTGCCCTCCGCGCGGGCTCAGCTGTCCTGCAGCAGCTTCAGGACAAGGTTTTTGCCGCCCTTTTGATAGGTCAGCTGTTTGTCGCTGATGCCGGTGACCTGCCCGCCATCCAGTTTGTCACCCACCTGCACCTTGATGAACTTGCCGCTCGACAGCCGCACGAGGGCGCGGCGGTTGCTGCTGGCGCCATAGAGGCCGATCAGGTTGATCTTGCCGAGGCTGATCGCATTGGCGACGGTGGCCTCTTTCGCAACCGAGGCTTTGGTGGGCATCGAAGGGGCGGCTGCGGTGGGTTCGGGTTCGTCCAGCTCTTCCGGGGCGGGGATGCTGGCCTGGACGGCATCCGCCGGGCTGCGCGCGGCCGATGCGACGGGCGCGGCGCTGGCCACGGCAGGCGGCGCGGTGATCGGCGTTGCGGCAACGGCGGCGGCAACGGCGGCGGCGACCGCATCCTCCAACCCTCTCGGGCGGGCGTTCGGGCGCGGCGATGCCGGAACGGCGGCAGCGGTGGCGCTGGCGACGGCGGCGGCACGGGCCGCCTCTTCGGCGGCAGCAGCCTCGGCGGCCTTGGCCTCTTCGGCGGCGGCCTTGGCGGCGGCGGCGGTGATCGCGCTCGGACGGCTGCGCGGGGCAAAGGCGCCCAGCGGGTCCGAACTCGCGGGGCGCGCCAGGCTGGCTTCGTCAGCCGCGGGCAGCTCGATCACCGGAGCGGTGCCTGCCGGGCCCGTTACCGGCGCGCTGATCGGCACCAGATCTGCCGGTCGCGCCTTTGGCTTGAAGGGCGCGAGGGCCGGATCGGCATAGGGGGCGGGTGCGGCGGGGTCGCCCGCAACCGGGGCATTGCCGGCGGGTTCTGCCGTGGGTTCTGCGGCGGTCCCCGCGGCGGGAACCCCGGTGCCCGCTTCGGCGGTTGCCTGCGGTTCGGTGGCGCCCCGCAGGGCCTCTGCGGCGGCTTCGATGGCGGCGGGGCGCGGCCCGGTGACCGTCTCGGGCCGTCCCGCAAAGAGCGCGATGCCCTCCGGCGTCACCACGCCTTGCGGCGTGGGCACGACATCGCCTTCGGCGTCGAGCCGGGCGATCTGCGCATAGGGCAAGGGCGCGGGCAGGGTGTTCGGGGTGGCATCGCTGCCCAGGGATGCCGCTGGCGGCAAAGCGCTGCCCGTCGGCGCGCGCAACTGCGGATCCGGCGAGGCGAGCGTGGTCAGAAAGTCAGGCTCGGCATCGGGTTGCGGTGCCACGCTCTGGGCATTCTGACCGTCGGGGACGGCCGCCGCAGGGGCGTCTTCGGTCGGGGCCACCGTCTCCGCTGTCCCTGATTGCGGCGCTGTGGGCAGCAAGGGCGCCAGATCGCTCCCGGTATCTGCCGTCTCAACGGCATCCGGCGTTGGCGTCGCGGTTGTCGCGGGGGCTTGGGCATCCGCCGTCCCGGTGGCGGTCGCGGCCGCCTCGGGGAGCGGCGCGCCAGTGCCATCGGCGGGCGCCGGGGTCAGAGCGGTTTCCGTGCCGCCCGGCGCTGCGGTTTCCGTGCCTGCTGGCGCGGGCAGAGCGGCGGTTGCGGCGCTGTCACCCGTCATCGGCGCTGATGCGGCCTGTGTGGGTTCATCCTCCGGCACGCCGGGTGTCGGGCTGCTCAGGGTCGCCCAGATGGCGGCCCCGGCCATCACAACCAGCAAGGATCCGGTGAGCATCAGCCCCAGATAGCGCGGCTTGCCGCGTTGCGGCGCGGGATAGGCGGCCAGATCCTGCGGCGCCCGGCCGGCTTTCGCCTGTGACATCTGCGGCGCCATCGCAGCGCCACCCGCCAGGGCTGCATCGTCAAGCGCGGCCGCGGGGGCGAGGGTCGCCGCCAGCTTCTGTGCCGCCGCATCGCTGAGCGCATTGGCCTTTGCCGGTTTGCCCTCTGGCGCGGCGGGGGGCAGGCCGTCGGCCTTGGCCTTGCTGCTCCGGCTGGTCAATGCGGCGCCGAGCACGCTGGCGCCTTTCTTCAGACTGGCGGTCGGGCCGGGGCCAAAGCTGACCTTCGGCCCCTTATGGCCACCGGCGGCGATCTTGGCTTTGGCACCTGCGTCGGCGGCCTTGGCCGTGACCGGCGCGGGCGGCGGCGGCAGGTCCGGCACCGACAATTCCGGTGAGATCACCGAAGCGATTTTCGCGGATTGCGGCGTCTGCCGTTGGGCCGCATCGCCCAGAGGCGCGCGGGGCGGGGCGGCGAACCGGGGGCGATGGGGTGTCTCTTGCGCCGGGGTGGCACCCTCTTGACGGCGCGAGGTGAAGCGGGGCGTCGCGCGCAGATCGGCGCTGCCCGCCGGTGCCGGGCTGCCCTCGGCCGAGGCCGTCAGCGGCGCGGAGGCTTTCACCGGTGCGCCCAGATCATCGTCAAAGCCCACCGCAACGAAGGGCGCTTCTTCCGGTGCGTCCTTCGGTGTGCTCAGCGTCAGGTTGCGCAGCATCTGCGCGACGGGCCGTTGCGCCGTCAGCAATTTGTCGGTGGCGGCGGGGGCCTCGTCCGACCGGGTGGTCTGCAGCAATTCCGTGAACCGCGCCCGGGGCGGTTCGGGGGTCCCGCGGGGCGCGGGTTCGGGCGGCGTCGGCAGCGCAAAGGCCACCGTCGGCGCCGGGGTCACCGGCGGGGTTGCAACGGGCAGCACGATTTTCGGTGCCGCTGTGGTGGTATCCTCGCGCGGCAGCGCATTTATCGCGGCGGACAGGGCGAGGTCAAAGTCCGGCGGTGTCACCCGCGTCCCGGACGTCGATTGCGCCGCTGCATCGGCCGGGCCGTCTGCGGGCAGATCCGTGGCAGAGTCCGCTATTTCAACAGGGCTTTGTGCAACATCCGCCGCCTCCGGGGCGGCCATATCGTCAGCCCCGGCCATATCGACTCTGTCGGCCATATCGCCAGCGACGGGCATGTCTTCAGCCTCGGGCATGGCAGAGGCGGGCGTGGCATAGCCTGCCGCGCGGTCGATCCAGCCGCCAAGATCCGCGGGTTGTGCCAGGGTTACCTGGTCGGGCGCCGCTTCGGCCTCCGGCGCCACCGGCGGCTCTCCTGCGGGGGCTGCGCCGAGGTCAAAGCGCAGGCTGTCGTCCGGCTGCTCCTCGGCGAGGGACGCTTCCGCGATATCTTGCGGCGCGTCAGACGGCACAAAGCCCGCCGTCGCGGGGATCTCGCGGGCGGCAAACGCCCCCGCATCCGGGCGCGGTGCGGCCTGTGTCCTGAGGTTGATCGTCAGGCTGGGCTGCCGCACCGGGGCGCTGTCCCCGGCGGCGACCGCCGGGACCCTCTCTTCCGCGGCGGCGGTGGTGTCAGGGGCCAGACCGGCGTCCGCGCCTGCATCTGCGGGCAGGTCCGGCGTTTCTGCCGCGTGGCCGTCCGTCGCCGTGGTGAGGGTGACATCCGCGTCATCGAGGCGATCCGTCCCCGCCGCTGCCGCATCCGCCGCGTCCGGGCTCTGCGCGAGGGGGGCGTCGCCGTCTGCAATGTCGTGTGAGGCGGCTTCGGGCATCACGATGTCCGCCAGCGCTGCCGGTGCCGTTTCAGCCGCGCTCCATTCCGCGCCGACCGTGTCGGCCAAGGGCGTCTCGGCCACGGGCATCTCGGATTCCTGCGCCCCGGCGTCGGGGGCCAGATTGCCGGATGCCGCAGTTTCAGTCCGCGCGCTGTCGGGCTGGGGGGCGACCAACGTCGCGGCATCATCCGGCTGCGGCACAATGGCCGAAGCCGCCGCGAGGCTGGAGATGATGCGTATCGGGTCCTGATCGCGGTCCAGACGCGCGCCCTCGGGCAGGTGCTGGGCGGCATGACGGGTCAGGCCAAAGAAGGGCTCGCCGGAATATTTGCCTGCGGGCGGAATCGCCACGAAAGACACCGGGCCCAACCCGTGTTCTTCGGCAAAGGCCTCGGCCTCATCCAGCGTCTCGCGGGCGACAACGGCCACGCGGACAATCTCGCCGGTGCCCGACCAGTCGAAGGCCAGATCCGCCGCCGCATAGGGGGTGCGCCCCTCAAGGGCCCGGCTGATTTGCCGGCGCCGCCGGGCCGCATCCGGTCCCCGCGCCTCCAGCTCCAGATAGAGGATCTGGCTGTCGGGAATCACCAGCTTTGTGATCACACCCTGCGGTGACAACCCCAGCGCGGTGCGGCGCAGGCTGGCCATCGCTTGCGGCAGGTCAGGGGTGTCCATCAGGACATGTCCCACCTCCAGCCAGCCGGCGGGGGTGCGGTGCAAAAGGCCGAGGCCTTCCTGCGACAGGTTGAGCGCAAAACTTGGTTTCATACCGGGGCTCTAACATAAAGTGGGCCGCTGCTGAAACAGGGCACAGGGGTCAATTATGGTGGTAGAGCAAGAAATGGCGCATGAAAACCCGGATACGAAAATGTGCGTGCAGATCAGCACCCCATAGGCGGGGAATTGCAGATGCCGCCGGGCCGGAAGCCAATCAGATTGACAGCCGGGCGGGGCGGGTCAAGCGGCGCGCCACGGGCCGGATCCATCGCCGGTGCGGCCGCCCCCTTGCCCGGAAGGCCCGGCGCCAGAGGGTGCGGCGTCAGAGTGTGCGACGCCAGACGGTGGTGGCGTCAGAGGCCGAGGCGGGGGATCTCGATTTTCGGGCAGCGGTCCTCGATGACGGTCAGCCCGGCGGCGCGGGCTTCGGCAGCGGCCCCGGCATGCGCCACGCCGATCTGCATCCAGATCACCCGCAGATGCTGCAGCTGCGCGAGGGCCTCGGCCACAATGCCCGGCACGGCCTCCGGTGCGCGGAAAATATCCACCATATCCACCGCGATCTCGGCGGGAATGCTGGCCAGATCGGCATAGACCGTCTCGCCCAGCAGCGTGCCACCCGCCAGACCGGGGTTGACCGGCACGATCCGGTAGCCGCGCGATTGCAGGAAGGCCGCAACCCCGTAAGAGGGGCGGGCGGTGTTTTGCGACAGGCCGACCACGGCGATCACCTTCGCCTCGGTCAGCACGCGGCGCAGGGTGGCATCGGTCTCGGGGGTGTTCATCTGGCTCATTCGGGCAGCCTTTCAGAAAAAAGCGCCCGGGCCAAGAGGCCGGGCGCGAGTGGCGGAACGAGGGACAGTGCATAAAACAAGGCAGTTCCGGTGCCGTGCTTCGTCACTATGATGTAGGCGTGTAAAATCGGGGTTAAAGGCCCTGTCCCTCTGACTCGCGCAGTTGTGAGAATTCAGGCGCCGCGCGTGACCGCCGCATAGAGCGCCACCGCCGCCGCGTTCGAGACATTGAGCGAGCCAAAGCCGCCGGGGAAGGGGATCTTGACCAGCGCGTCACAGGTCTCGCGGGTCTTTTCGCGCAGGCCCGGGCCTTCGGCACCCAGCACGATGGCGACAGGGCGGCTGCCGGTGGTGGCCAGCTTTTCGCCCAGCGTCATTTCGGCCGCGCCGTCCAGCCCGATCAGCACAAAGCCCATGTCGCGCAGTTCCACCATCGCATCCGACAGGTTGGTCACCCGCAGATAGGGCTGGCGTTCCAGCGCGCCGCTGGCGGTTTTCGCCAAAGCGCCGGTTTCGGGCGCGGAATGGCGCAGCGGCGCAATCACCGCCCGCGCGCCAAACACTTCGGCCGAGCGCAGGATGGCCCCCACGTTATGCGGATCGGTCACCCGGTCGAGCAGCACCACCAGCGGCGCGCCGGCGCCCGACAGGCAGACCTCTTCCACGCTGCCCCATTGCAGGGGTTTCACCTCGAGCGCCGCGCCCTGATGCACCGAATCCGGCGAGAGCGGCACATAGCTGTCGAATTTGCGCGGATCGACGATCTCGGGCTGCAGGCCGCTTTTCAGGATCGCATCGCCCAGCTTGTCGGCGGCATTCTTGGTCACCACCAGCTGCAGACGCTCGCGCGCGGGGTTCAGCAGCGCATCGCGCACCGCATGCAGGCCGAACATCCAGACAGTTTCGGCGGCGGCGGCCCGTTTGGCGCGTTCTTTATCAATCACCCAGGTCGGTTTTTTCATCTCTGGCCCCGTTGCATGCGTTTCAACCCGGGTTTTCGCCGGGTGCTGGTTGCTTTCTACCTGCGCCGAAACCCCCGTGATGGCAAGCCCTGCGCGCTGAAGAGGCCTTCGTGAAGTTTCTGTGATTTTCGTGCTTGACGCCCCCCGGACCCTTCGGTATCCAGCGCCCCACACGCAAGAGATTGCGGGCGACGAGCTGCAAGGTGCGGCAGCGGACTGTAACTCCGCCGGGGAGACCCACGCCTGGTTCGATTCCAGGGTCGCCCACCATCCCCCCTCAGGATCGGTGGTTTGACACGCGCAAGGCTGTCGCTTTGCGCGCTGCTGTCATTAAAAATTCATGCATTAATTCAATAACTTGCCGAGGCTATTCCAGCGGAAGGAAAAGTTCGGTCAGTGCCGCGCTTGCGGGCACGTCGGGGTAAAAGCGCAGCCGGCGTGCATAGGGCGGATGCGCCCGCGGTCTGCTGCCGCTGCCGGGAAGCCAGTCGCGGAACAGGCGTTCAAACCCCGGCCCGATGGCCGCATCATCCCCGATGACGCGCAAGACCGCGACCCGCCCTGCGGGGATGGTGTCGCGCCGCATATCAGCCTGCCCGGCGCAATATTGCGCGGACAGCCGGGCCGGGGGATGCGCCAGGCAGAGGTCAAGCCGGAAGGCTTCGGGCGGCGTGACGCCGGGGGGCGTGTGAAAGATGTTATAGGTGGCGTGGTGCGCCGGGCCGAGGCCCTCGGCGCGCCGCCAGTTGATGAAGCGCCGCAATGTATCGCCTAATCCCGCCACCGGGCCGCGATGTTCCAGGACAATCACCGGAATCGCAGGGACATCGCGGATCTCGATCTTGGGCAGCGGGTCTGGTGCGGGCATGTGCAGGCTCCTGATTTGGGTGAGGGGGGCGCAGGCCGCCTGCCAGCGTGCCCAGGCGGGGCGGCTGCGGAACTGGCGCGGGCTTTGGCCGCTCAGGCGGCGAAAGGCGCGGGCAAAGGCCTCGGGGGTGGCGTAACCGGCCTCCAGCGCGATGGTCAGCACGCTGAGGCCGGGGCGGAAGGCCAGCTGCAGCCCCGCCCGCCGCATCCGCACCAGCTGTGCATAGCGGGAGGGGCTCAGCCCGAGGCGGCGGTGAAACTGCCGCTGCAAATGCGTCGCCGACAGCCCCACCGCCTGGCCAAGGCCGCGCAGGGCGGTTCGTGGCAGATCGGGCAGGGTTGACTCACCCTCCAGTTGCATCAACGCCCGGGCCAGCGCGAGGGGCAGGCGCGCGCGCGGCGGGGCGGGGTCACTGCCGCTCTCGCGCGGCGCGGGTCGCTGGGTCATGGGGCCTCCTGCTGCCCACAATAGCGGCGCGTTTCGCGAAAAACCTGTCCGTTCTTGCGCTTGCGCGCGAAAGGTCGTGCAAAAATGCCCCGCCGTTGCCCCATTCCTTGGAATGTGCTCTATAGCCTTTTGCAGGTGCGGCATTCCTGATTATACTGGTGGCTGACACGAGTTACGCCCGCGGTGCTGCGGGCGCGCTGCATAAAGTGAGGCTTGCCTATGACTTCGGAACTGGCGCCGTCGTTGCCGTATAATGTGGTTTGCGTGGCGCAGGCGGGGCGGTTGGAATTTGAAGCCCTGGTCTTTGTGTCCAGCTTTCGCGCCCATAATCCGGATTTCGCCGGCGAGCTGCTGATCGCCGAGCCGCAGCCGGGCGACCGCTGGAAAAGTGATCCGCGCATCACCGAGCCGTTCCGCACGCAGCTGGAAAAGCTGGGCGCGCGCATCGTTCCTTTTGAGAACCGGCATTTTGGCCAGTCCTACCCCTATGGCAACAAGATCGAGATGCTCTCGGCGCTGCCCGCCGCCCCGTTTGTCTTCTTTGACACCGACACCGTCTTTACCGGGCCGCTGTCCGAGGTGGGGTTTGATTTCACCCGCCCCTCGGCCTCGATGCGGCGCGAGGGGACATGGCCGGAGCCGCCGCTCTATGGCCCCGGTTATGCCGGGATCTGGAAGGTGCTCTATGACCGCTTTGGCCTCGATTTCGAGACGAGCCTCGATCTGAGCCAGCCGGATGAATATTGGGAGCGCTATCTCTATTTCAACGCAGGCTGGTTTTTCTACCGCGACCCGCAGGTGTTCGGCGAGATGTTCCTGCGGTTTGCCCGCTCGATCCGCGATGAGACGCCCGATGAGCTTGCCTGCCAGAGCCTTGACCCCTGGCTCGATCAGGTGGCGCTGCCGCTGGTGATCCATGCTTTGGGCGGCGGGCGGCCGGGGCCGGAGCTGGCGGGCCTCGATGGCGCGGTGACGACGCATTACCGCGCGCTGCCCCTGCTTTATGCGCGCGACAGCGAGGCGGCGGTGGAGGCGGTTGAGGCGGCCTGTGCGCCCAATGCGGTGAAAAAGCTGATGAAAGCCTCAGACAGTTTCAAAAAGCTGGTGTTCCAGGGCAAGGGCCGCAAATTGCGCGGCAAGTTCGATCAAAAAAACCTGCCCAAACGCGAGCAGGTTCTGCGCAATGCGATCAAACGCGAAGGGCTGTGGCTGCGCTGAGCGGGGCTGCGCCGGGGCCTGCTGCGCGGCGCTGAGGGCGCCGCGCGAAGGTATTTAGCCGCGGATCTCGCTGGCCGCGCTCAGGATAGCATCGGCGATGTAATCCAGATCGTCGCGGGTCAGACGTGCGGGCAGGCGGGTGTCGCAGGCGCGCATCAGCATGGCGCGGGTCTGCGGCAGTTCCGGCAGATCGCCGAGGAACTGCCAGTTCCAGAAGGCGCGGGCATTGTCCTGCGAAAGGCCAAACACCTGCACCGAGACGCCACGCGCCTTGCAGGCATCCTGAAAGGCGAGCGCCTCGGCATCGGTCCAGTCGCCCGTCAGGTTGAACTGCAGCGAATCCGGCGCGCGGGTTTCCGGCGCGAGGGCAGGGGGCACATCCAGCGCCGGATGGCCGTTCAGCCGGTCGGCGACATAATCATGATTGGCCAGCCCGTCGCGCACCCGGCGCGGCAGTTCCGCCAGCTGCGGCCGGATCACCGTGGCCGAGAGGTTCTGCATGCGGGTGTTGTAGAGCGGCAATTTGTTCTGCCACAGGTGATAGCTGTTCTGCAGCCCCGGATGTTTCTTCCAGTTATGCTCATAGGCGCCCGACATGATGACGGCGCGGGCGGCGATCTCCGGGTCATCGGTGACCATGATGCCGCCTTCGCCCGCGTTGATCATCTTGTAGGATTGAAAGCTGAAACAGCCGACCTTGCCCAAAGTGCCGATGTTGCGCCCGTGCCAGAGCGTGCCAAGGCTGTGCGCCGCATCCTCGATCAGCGGCACGCCATGCTTTTCACAGAGCGCAATGATGGCATCCATGTCCGAGGTATGGCCGCGCATATGGCTGATCAGCACGGCCTGAATGCTGTCGTCAAATTTCGCCTCAAAATCCGCCATGTCGATGCGGTAATTGCTGCCGACCTCGACCAGCACCGGCACGCAATCGGCATGCACCACCGCCGAGGGCACGGCGGCAAAGGTGAAGGCGGGGATCAGCACCCGCGCGCCGCGCGACAGATCCAGCGCCTTCAGCGACAGGAACAGCGCCGCCGAACAAGACGCCACCGCCAGCGCGTAACGCGCGCCCAGCATCTCGGCAAATTCCGCCTCGAGCAGCGCGACAGGCGCCCCCTCCGGCGCGGTATAGCGGAAGAGATCGCCCGTGCTCAGCAACCGTTCGATCTCGGCGCGGGCCGAGGCCGGGATCGGCTCGGCATCATAGCAATTGGGGGCGGTGCGGGGGGCGTAGGCATGCGAAGCGGGGCTTTGTCCGTCGGGGGCCATGTACATTTCCTGAAAGTCAGTTTCAGGAAATGTGTAAGGCTTTGGGGTGCAAAAGGCCAAGTGAAAGTTTTGTGTCGGCGATTTAGTGCCGTTACGTCCTAGCGCCCCAACCTGTCGCGCAGCGCATACCAGGACATGCCGGCCACCAGCATCGGCCAGCGCAAAAGCGCGCCGCCCGGAAAGGCGGGCATCGGCAACCGCGCCATCACGTCGAACCCGTCGCCCGTCGCGGTGATCGCCTCGGCCATCAGCTTGCCCGAGAGTGTCGCCAGTGCCACGCCATGGCCGGAAAAGCCGCTGGCCGAGAGGGTATTCGGTGCGGGACGGCGAAAGCAGGGCATCCGGTTCAGCGTGATCGCCAAAGTGCCGCCCCAGGCATGGGTGATGCGCACATCCGCCAGCCCCGGATAGACCTCGAGCATCGGCTTGCGCACCTTGGCGGCAATGTCGCGCGGAAAGCGGTAGGTCACGGTCTCGCCGCCGCCAAAAATCAGCCGTTTGTCCTCGGACAGACGCCAGTAATTCACCACGAACTTCGTGTCATGCGCGGCGATATTGGCGCGCAGAACCTCTTCGGCGCGCGCGCCCAGAGGCTCGGTCGCGACGATGTAATTGTTGATCGGCATCACCCGTGCCGCCACGGAAGGTTCCAGCCGGTCCAGATAGCCATTCGCCGCCAGAATGACGTGATCGGCGGTGATGTCGCCGCCGGTGGTGGTGATCCTGCTGGGGCTGGTGGCACTGCCGTGCTGCACGGCGGTCACTTCGCTGCCCTCATAGAGCACCGCCCCCGCCGCCTCGGCCAGCCGCGCGAGCCCGAGCGCGAGGTTCAGGGGATGCACATGCCCCGCGCCATGGTCAATGTCGCCGCCGATATAGGCGGGCGAGGGGATCAGCGCGCGCAAACCCTCGGCATCCAGCGGGGTGATCTGGTCATAGCCATAATGCTGCGCCAGATAATCGGCCATCTGATGCGCATGGCGTACTTCTGCCGGGTGCCGGGCGGCATGGGCAATGCCCCGGTGACAGGGCACGCCCGCCGCATCCGCCAGCGCATAGGTCAGCGCCTTGGCCTCCTCGGCCATGTCCCAAAGCCGCCGCGCGGTGCCGCGCCCGGCCATCTTTTCCAGATCGTCCACCTCCAGCCGCTGGCCAGAGCCGATCTGCCCGCCGTTGCGCCCCGAGGCACCAAAGCCGATCTTATGCGCCTCGACCAGCACCACCCGACGCCCGGCCCCGGCCAGATGCAGCGCCGCCGAGAGGCCGGTATAGCCGCCGCCGATTACGCAGACATCGGCCCGGACCGCGCCGCGCAGCGGGGGGCGGTCGGGGGCCGGATCGCGGGTCTCGGCATAAAGGCTCGCGGGGTATTGGCCCCGCGCGTCATTGGCGTGCAACAGGTTCATACGTTCAGCAACAGATGCTCGCGCTCCCAAGGGCTGATGACCTGCAGGAACTCTTTGTATTCGTTGCGCTTCACCGCCTCGTAGACGCCGCAGAACTCCGGCCCCAACACATCGCGGATCGGCGCGCAATCGGCCAGAAGGTCGAGCGCATCGCCCAGATTATAGGGCAGGTCGGTGTCGCTCATATAGGCGTCGCCCAGACATTCCGAGCGCGGCATCTTGCCTTCCTTCAGCCCGAGATAGCCGCAGGCGAGGCTGGCGGCAAAGGCCAGATAGGGGTTGCAATCCATCCCCGCCAGCCGGTTCTCCAGCCGCCGCCCGGAGGGGTCCGAGATCGGGATGCGCAGCCCGGTGGTGCGGTTGTCGCGGCCCCATTCCAGATTGATGGGCGCGGCAAAATCCGGGACATAGCGGCGGTAGCTGTTCACATAGGGCGCCAGCAGCGCGATCACCGCCGGCAGATAGGTCTGCATCCCGGCGATGAAATGCAGGAATTGCGGCGTCTCGCCACCATCCGGGCCCGAGAAGATATTCTGCCCCGTCGCCATATCGGTGATGGAATGGTGGATGTGCATCGCCGAGCCCGGCTCGCCCTCGATCGGTTTCGCCATGAAGGTGGCAAAGCAATCATGGCGCAAAGCCGCTTCGCGGATCAGCCGTTTGAAGAAAAAGATCTCATCGGCCAGCTTCACCGCATCGCCGTGGTTCAGGTTGATCTCGATCTGCCCGGCGCCGCCCTCTTGCAGGATGCCGTCAATCTCGAAGCCCTGCGCCTCGGCAAAGTCATAAATGTCGTCGATGACCTTGCCATATTCGTCGACGGCCGACATCGAATAGGCCTGTTTGCCCGCCGCCCGGCGGCCCGAGCGGCCCATCGGCGGGATCACCGGCTGGTTGGGGTCAATGTTGCGCGCGACGAGGAAAAATTCCATCTCGGGCGCCACCACCGGCCGCCAGCCCTCGGCGGCATAAAGATCGAGCACCCGGCGCAACACGTTGCGCGGCGCGGTGGGCACCGGATTGCCCTGCTGGTCGATCGCATCATGGATCACCTGCAAGGTGACATCGGCGGTCCAGGGTGCGGCGGTGGCGGTGGAATAATCCGGGGTCAGGATCATATCCGGCTCGGTAAAGGCGCCGCTGGGATTGTCGGTCCATTCGCCGGTGATGGTTTGCAGAAAGATCGAGTTCGGCAGAAAGAACCGCTCCTGCTTGGCGAATTTCGAGGCGGGCATCGCTTTGCCGCGCGCCACGCCGGCGATATCGGCGAGGATGCATTCGACCTCATCCAGCCGCCGCCCGGCGATATAGTCGCGTGCGGCCTGCGGCATCAGGTCTTTCCAGTCGGGTTTCGGGCTGGCATTCATCGTGGGTCTGCCTTTCGGGTAAAGCCTTTGGGGTCAGAAATATTGTCAGCGCGCGCGGTCGCGGTCAGGCCGCAGTGCCACGCGGCTGTTTGAAAAACGCGGCAATCCGGTCCGCCATCACCTGCGCGGCGATGGGCGTGCCCAACCGCGCGGTGGCGGCATCGAGCAAGGGATCGGGCACCACGCCACGCCCGCGGGTGTCGATCAGCCCCTGCACAAAATCATCGCCAAACTCGGGATGTGCCTGCACGGTAAAGGCGCGGTCGCCATAGACCAAAGCCGCGTTCTCGCAAAAATCGCTGCAGGCCACGGCGCGGGCGTCCTCGGGCGCGCGGGTCACCTGATCGCGGTGCCAGGCGTTCAGCGTCAGGCTTTGCCCTTCAAAATCATAGGTTTGGGGGCCAACGGCCCAGCCGCCCGCATAGCGCTCAACCCTGCCTCCCAGCGCCTGCGCGATGATCTGATGGCCAAAGCAGATGCCCACCAAGGGCACTTCTGCGGCATAGGCCGCGCGGATGAAATCCTCGAGCCTCGGGATGAAGGGATGATCTTCGTAGGCGCCATGGCGCGAGCCGGTGATCAGCCAGCCGTCGCAGTCATGGATGCCCTCGGGGAAATCCATCGCCTCCACATGATAGGTGCGAAAGCGCAGCCCCTGTTCGGCGAGCAGGCGGTGGAACATGTCGGGATAATCGCCCATCTCGTCCCGAAGCGCGTCGGGTGATTGGCCGGTTTGCAAAATGCCGATCAGCATGGAGTGCCTTTGAGTGAGGATGCCCCAGCCTACCCCCGGCGCCCGCAGAGGTGCAAGGGGGGGCGTGGCGGCAGGGAACCATTGAAGACAGCGCCGCTGGAACTGTCGCCGGGGGGCCGCCTGCCCCCCGAACCCCCCGGGGATATTTCGGACGAAGCAAGCGCAAGCCCGCATTTGGTCCCTTGCTCCGTGAAGAGGATAAGACGGGCATTTGCTTCGTTGCAAATATCCCCGCCGGAGGCTTCCGCCGTGCGGGCGGTCAGACCGTGTCGAGGTAGAGCTCTGACTGCTCCTGATCCGACAATTCGGCCATATAGTGGATTTCCTGCCGTTTGGTCATCAGGAAGGTGTCGATCAGCTCATCGGGGAAGATGCGGCGGATCTGGCGGCTGGTTGCGAAACAATCGATGGCTTCCTGCCAGGTGCCGGGCATCTGCGGCAGGCCCTGTTCATAGGCATTGCCGATGATCGGATCCGGGGCCGGGGTTTGATCCTCGATCCCGTTCAGGGCGGCACCAAGCACGGCGGCGATGGTCAGATAGGGGTTCACATCGCCGCCCGCCACGCGGTGCTCGATCCGACGGGCGGCGGGAGAGGAGGCGGGCACGCGCAGCGCCGCGGTGCGGTTCTCATAGGCCCAGCCGATGCCGGTCGGGGCATGCGCGCCAGGTACCAGCCGGTCATAGCTGTTTTCATGCGGCGCGAAGATCAGGGTGGAGCCGGGCAGCGCCTGCAAGAGGCCCCCCACCGCATGGCGCAATTGGTCCGAACCTTCCGGGCCGCCGTTGTTGAAGATGTTGTTGCCTGCCGCATCCAGCACCGAGAAATGCATATGCATGCCATTGCCCGACCAGATGTCATAGGGTTTGGCCATGAAACTCGCCGCAAAGCCGTTGGAGCGCGCCAGCCCCTTCACCAGCATCTTGAAGAGCCAGGCGTCATCCGCCGCCTTCAGCGCGTCGGACTGGTGCATCATATTGATCTCGAACTGACCCGGGCCCGCTTCGGAAATCGCGGTATCGGCGGGAATGTCCATCGCCTCGCAGGCGTCGTAGAGCTGGGTGAAGAAAGCGTCGAACGCGTCGAGCGCGCGCAAGCTCAGCGTCTCGCCCCCCGTGCGGCGTTTGCCCGAGCGGGGGCTGGGCGGCACCCGCAATGTCTTGCCGGAATCGTCGATCAGGAAGAACTCCAGCTCGGTCGCCACCACCGGGGTCAGCCCCGCCGCCGTGTAGCGCTTGAGCACATGCGCCAGCACCTGACGCGGATCGCCCATATAGGGGCGGCCATCCATGTGGAACATCCAGATCGGCAAGAGCGCCGTGGGTGCCTCCAGCCAGGGCATCGGCATGAAGCCACGTTCGGTCGGCATCAACACGCCATCGGCGTCGCCGGTTTCAAACACCAGGGGACTGTCTTCGATATCCTCGCCCCAGATGTCGAGGTTCATCACCGAGAAGGGAAACCGCGTCCCCTCGGTCGCCACCTTCGAGGCAAAGCGGGCCGGAATGCGTTTGCCGCGCGCCACCCCGTTCAGATCCGCCGCCGCCACGCGAATGGTGCGCACTTCGGGATGTTCGATCAGCCAGTCCATAGGTCACCTGATGATTTGCGGCCTGATCCGGAGGCGGGGGCGGGCCCCCGGCAGATGGCGGTTCAGGCGGCGGTTGATCATCCCAAAGAGGCCAATCAGCGTCAGCGTGAGACAGATGAAATAGAAGGCCGCAATCGGGTAAGGGATGAAGGGATTGAAGGTCTTGTCGGCAAAGTAGCTGGCATAGTAGAGCGCATCGCCCTTTTGCTGGAAGGCCGGGAAGCCCGAGAAATAGACCAGCGTCGTGGCGTGAAAGAGAAAGATCGCCTCATTCGTATAGGAGGGCCACGCTAGCCGCAGCATGGTGGGCCACAAAACCCGGGTGAATTTTTTCCAGCCGGTCAGCCCATAAGCATCTGCCGCCTCGATATCGCCCTTTGGCACCGAGCGGAGCGCGCCATAGAAAATCTCGGCGGAATAGGCGGCGGTGTTGAGGAACAGGACCAGAAGGGCTCCGGCCCAGGCTTTGGTCATCCAACTGGTGGCCAGTGTGATGGTGGTGAAGCCGAGCGACACCTCAAACCCGGCGCGCGGGAGCAGCACCAGCGCCTCATAGGCCAGATAAAACTGGATGAAGAGCGGTGAGCCGCGGAAGACAAAGATGAACCATTCGGCGGGTTTGCGCAGCCAGGCACTGCGGGCGGCCTTGGCCATCGCCAGCGCATTGGCGAGGAAAAAGCCAAACGTCAGCGCCAGAAAGCCAAAGTAGAGGTTCCAGATCAGCCCGGAACCGATCAGCGTGAACTGCTGGCAGAGGTTGAAATCGGTCTTCGGCAACAGCCGCTCCCCGATGCCGATCGAGCGCAGGCCGTAGTCGAGGATGGTTTGCACGCAGCTCATACGGCGGCCTTTCGCATTGCTTCGCCCGCCATCGTCGCCTGCCCGCGTGACAGCCGCGCGGTGATCCGCTTGAGCACGGTTTCCGAGATTTTGGTCATCGCGAGGTAGAAGAACAGCAGCGCCAGGAAGTACCACACGCGCCAGTCGGGATGCGGATATTCAAAGGCCTGACTTTTCTGGGCCCCGAGTTCGCGCGCCCAATAGACGATGTCTTCGACACCGAGCAGGAACAAAAGCGGCGTCGCTTTCAACAGGATCATCCAGAGGTTCGACAGGCCCGGCAGCGCATAGACCCACATCTGCGGGATCAGCACGCGGCGGGTGACCTGACGCGGGCTCATGCCATAGGCCTCGGCGGTTTCGAGTTGCGCGCGCGGCACGGCCTGCATGGCGCCCGAGAGAACATTCGCGGCGAAGGCCCCGAAAACAATCGCAAAAGCCGCCACGGCCAGCCAGAAGCCATAGATCTCATGCACCCATTGCGGGCTGCTTGACTGCGGCATCTTGGCCGCGGCGCAGACCACGAAATCGGCGCCCTGTCGGATCGGCTGATCCCAGTCGGGGCATTTGATCTTGTGGCGCAAAAGCTCGATCCCCTGATCCATCGCGATGGGGACGAAGAGGAAGAACAGGATGTCGGGAACGCCGCGCACCATTGCGGTATAGGCACGGCCAAAGATGCGCAGCGGCAGGAACGAGGCGCGCGCCGCCAGCGCGCCGCCAAAGCCGAAGGCCAGGGCCACCGGCGCCGTGACGAGGATCAGCAGCAGCACGGTTCCGAAGGACATATAGAACAGAAACTGCTTGCCCGTGGTCAGGTAGCACAGGAGCCAGGCGAGGCCCTCAAGGGTCTTGGGATCGACGCAACTGTCAAACATGATGTATGGCGGCGCCGGGGAGAGCGGGCCTTGCCTGCCTCCCCGGCGCCTGTCCTGATCAGAAGGTTTTGGCTGCGGGGCCGAACCATTTCGTGATCATCGTATTGAGCGAGCCATCGGCTTTCAACTTGGTGATCTCTGCATCGAACTTCTCGCGCAGGGCGGTGTCGGACTGACGCAGCGCCATGCCGACGCCGTCGCCCAGCTGCACCGGATCGGCAGCCCAGACCAGTGCGCCGCCGCTTTCGGCCTCAAAGGCGGTCAGCGCGTCGAGATCGGCAAAGACCGCATCGGCTTCGCCGTTCTTCACCGCGGCGATCGTGTCGTCGAGAGTGGGGAACTCGGCCAGCGTCGCGCCGCTTTTGGCGACGTAATCGGCCTGAATGGTGCCGGTCTGCGCCGCCACAACGCCCTTGATATCGGCATCGGCGCTCAGCGCCAGATAGCGGCTGTCGGCCGGCGGGATGTAGTTTTGGGTGAAGCTCACCACCTGCTTGCGCTCATCGGTGATGCTCATGCCCGCCATGATCGTGTCGTAGTTCGAGGACACGAGGTTGGGGATGATCGAATCCCAGTCATTGGTGACCCATTCGCAGGTCAGGCCCGCGTTTTTGCACAAAGTGTCGCCCAGCTCGCGCTCAAACCCGTCAACTTCGCCTTTGTCGTTGATGAAGTTGAACGGAGGATAGGCGCCCTCGGTGCCCATGCGCACGGTGTCGGCCATCGCGGCCCCGGCGGTGAGGGCGAGCAGTGCGGTGGTCAGGATCAGTTTTTTCATGGTTTTCCCCGTTTGGTGGTTTTTTGATTGAATTCAGTCGTTTGGTGGTGTCAGCCAACCATTGTTGCCGACAGGAACTGGCGCAGGCGGTCGGTCTGCGGATTGCCAAAAAGCGTCTCTGGCGCGCCTTCTTCTTCGATCAGGCCCTGGTGCAGGAACACGACATGGTCCGAGACATCCGCCGCCAGGCGCATGTCATGCGTCACCAGAATCATCGTGCGGTGTTCGCCCGCCAGATCCTTGATGACCTTGACCACCTCCTGTTGCAGCTCGGGATCGAGCGCGGAGGTCGGCTCATCGAACAAAAGCGCCTTGGGTTCCATGCAAAGCGCGCGGGCAATCGCCGCGCGTTGCTGCTGGCCGCCCGAGAGCTGCGCGGGCCAGGCGTCGGCCTTGGAGCCGATGCCCACCTTGTCCAGCAGCGCGCGGGCGCGGGCCTCGACCACGGCGGGGTTTTCCCCCAGCACGGTCACCGGCGCCTCCATCACGTTCTGCAAGATGGTCATATGCGACCAGAGGTTGAACTGCTGAAACACCATGGCCAGATTGGTGCGGAACCGGGTGACCTGCGCGCGGTCGGCGGGCTGACGGCGCAGGCCCTCGCCCTTCCATTTCACCGCTTCGCCATCAAAGAGCACATCGCCCTGCTGGCTGTCTTCCAGCAGGTTGCAGCAGCGCAGCAAGGTGGATTTTCCCGAACCGGACGAGCCGATCAGGCTGATCACCTGTCCGCGTTCGGCCGTGATCGAGACCCCTTTCAGGACCTCCAGCGGGCCATAGGCCTTATGAAGGTTGCGAATTTCGATTACGGGAGATGCTGCTGTCACGGGGGGCTCTTTTGCTCTGTTCAGAGCATTGGGCGTGATTTTTGGGTCGAATGCAACGTCTCTGTGACCGCTTACGCTGGGGTATCTACCGTTTTGGACAGTCATATTTGTCAAAGTGGAAAAAGGTATGAAGCACTGCCCTGAATCGGAGCACCCGCTGAACGGGGCAGCGCTGCTGTAACCGCCCCGTCGGCGTTGACTCACGAATCAATCACGCCGCGCCTGTACCCTTTGCCGCGCGAGGGCGGAATCGCGGTCGTTCACCCCCAGTAGGTTGGCGGCAAGGCGGATCAGCGCCTCTTCCTGCGCATCGCGGATGCCATCGGCCAGCGCCACATCCCACAAGGCCTCGACCACGCTGGCGCGGTCCTCATAGGCGATCTTGTCCTTCAGCGCGCGGGTGAAGCGGACCGTGTCGGGGGCTTCTGCCTCGACCGCTTCGGCGCGGTGGCGCAGATCGCCCGCTTCGTCGACGCTGAGGCCACGGCGGCGCGCCAGAACCCGGTCAATCCGGGCCTTCTCGGCGATGGTGTAAGTGTCATCCGCGCGGGCCAGCCGCACAAGCAGCGCCGCCAGCGCCAGTTCGGCGTCGGGGGCGGTCAGGGGATGCGGGGCGGGGCCGACCAACGCGGCAAGGAATTGTTTCAGCATGGAGCAAGGATAGGCCCCGGCGCGCAAAAGGGAAAGCCGCAGCACGGAGGCGTGATCGCCGGGGCGGGGGCGTGCTGTCCTGCGGGTTTCGCCGCGCGCCGCGCCCCTGAGGCACATGCTTGCGGCCCGTGCTTGCCGAGGCCGTGCTTGTGGCGCCTGCTTGCTGACACGCGTGATCTCTGATCGGCCGGTCTCTCTCAGGGACCGCGTGGTTGAACACGGTGGGGGCTCAGCCCTCCCAGCCCTCGACAATCGCCACATCGGCCGTGCTGACGGGCTGGCGCAGCGCGAGGGCGGCCTGATACTCGGGGCTCTGGTAGCAGGCGCGGGCGGTGGCAAGATCGGCAAACTCGATCACCACACTGCGCGGGCGCATTTCGCCCTCGACCAGCTCTTGCGCACCGCCCCGCACGAGGAAACGCGCGCCATATTTGGCGAAAGCCGCGGCATTGGCGGCGCGGTAGGCCTCATAGGCGGTCGGGTCGTCGATCGTCACATGGGCGATCCAATAGGCTTTCGGCATAGGATGTCCTTCAGGGATAGGGTGTTTCGGCCGCCTGGCGGTTCAGCGGTGCGGCAGGGCGGTGATGAAGCCCTGACTGATGGGCACCGCCGCCCCCGCCACCCGCACCACGCGCAGACCCGCAGCGTCTTGCTCTACCGTCAGAGAGATCCGGCTGGCGCGGCCCATCTCGATCCCCTGATGCAGGGTAAAGCGCATCTCGGGCGCGGTCAGCACCCCGGCGGCGCGCAGTTGCGCCGCGAGAATGGCGCTGGCCGAGCCGGTGGCCGGATCCTCGGGAATGCCGTCGCCGGGGGCAAACATGCGGGCGTGAAAACTGTCCGGGCTTTCCTGAGCATAGAGATAGGCCGCGCCCACCCCGGCCGCCTCCATCAGCGCCGACCAATGCGGCTCGATCGGGCGGGCGCGGGCGAGGGCGGCACGGTTGGCCAGCGGCAGATAGAGAAAGGCCGGGCCGCCCTGCCAGATGCCGGGGCGGTGGCTGGTAAAGCCCAGCTCGCCCGGCGCCAGATCGAGCGCGGCGGCGATCAGCTCGGGGCGCAGCGCCGCCCCCTCATAGCCGGGCAGGGCGTGGGGCAGGACGGGGGCGACAAATTCTCCGGTGACCTTGCCCGCGCGGCGCTGCACGGCGACGGGGACCAGCCCCGCCACCTCCTCCAGCGTGACCAGCATGTCGAAATCATCCTCATCCGCCGCATGCGCCTTGCAGGCCAGATGCACGGCGCAGCCCAAAGTGGGGTGCCCGGCAAAGGGGATCTCGGCGGTGGGGAAAAAGATGCGCACCTTGGCGCTGTGCGCCGGATCATCGGGCGGCAGCACAAAGATCGTCTCGGAGAGGTTGAACTCACGCGCGATCGTCTGCATCTGCCGGTCGCTCAGCGCCTCGGCCCCCAGCACCACGGCCAAGGGGTTGCCGGTATAGGGCGTGTCGGTGAACACATCGAGCGTGTGGAATTCCAGCATCGGGCCTCTCCTGTCGGTTGTGCAGAGGGTAGGCCCGGTGGGTGGCGGGCCGCAACCATTGTTGCGACCCGCACAGGGACCGGCGGATCAATATTTCGCGGGCACGTAAAGCTCGGGCGGCAGCACGGCGCGCTCATATTTCGGGTTGAACACCCGCTCGGGCAGGCTCACCTCTTCATGCGGCACCGGCCCATAGGGGATCAGTCCCAGAAGATGGTCGATGCAGTTCAGCCGGGCGCGCTTTTTGTCGTTGCCTTCAACGATATACCACGGCGCCTCGGGGATGTTGGTGCGCGCCATCATCTCTTCCTTGGCCTTGGTGTAATTCTCCCAGCGCACGCGGGATTGCAGGTCCATCGGCGACAGCTTCCACTGTTTCATCGGATCATGGATCCGCATGAGAAAGCGCATTTGCTGCTCTTCATCGGTGATCGAGAACCAGTATTTCACCACCCGGATGCCCGACCGCACCAGCATCCGCTCAAATTCCGGCACGTCGTTGAAGAACTGCTCGACCTGATCTTCGGAGGCAAAGCCCATCACCCGCTCAACCCCCGCACGGTTGTACCAGCTGCGGTCAAAGAGCACGATTTCACCGCCCGCCGGCAGATGCGGCACATAGCGCTGGAAATACCATTGCGATTTTTCACGGTCCGACGGGGCGGGCAGGGCCACCACCCGCACCACGCGCGGATTGAGGCGCTGGGTGATCCGCTTGATCACCCCGCCTTTGCCCGCCGAGTCGCGCCCCTCAAAGATCACCACCACCTTTTCCTTGTGATGGCTGACCCAATCCTGCAGCTTGATCAGCTCGGATTGCAGATGGATCAGGCTGTGGAAATAGGTGTGGCGGTCAATCGATTCCGGGTGCTGCGCCTTGTAAATGCGCGAAATTTCCAGGCTGAGCTGGGCATCTTCCAGCTCCAGCTCATAATCCTCATCCAGCGTATCGGCCAGCTCGGCCTCCAGCCAGTCAAGACCGGGGTTGGAGCCGGGGGTGTGGGGGCTGTTCATCGGGGCATCCTCGCGCGCGTGTTCGCCGCCTTAGAACATGGTCCTGTAACGGTGCTGTAACAGCCGCGCGGTGGCGACGAAAAAGGCCGCCCCGGAGGGCGGCCTTGCATTCAGATACCGGGGAGGGCGTCCGGGTCAGACCAGACGGCTCATTTCCTTGGCGGCTTTCACAAAACCGGCAAACAAAGGATGCGGCGCGAAGGGTTTCGACTTCAGCTCCGGGTGGAACTGCACGCCGATGAACCAGGGATGGCCCTTATGCTCGACGATCTCGGGCAGGCGGCCATCGGGCGACATGCCGGAAAACTCCAGCCCGCAGCCTTCCAGCGCCTCGCGGTATTTCACATCCACCTCATAGCGGTGACGGTGACGCTCCTCGATGTCGCAGGTGCCGTAAACCTCGGCCACGCGGCTGCCGTCTTTCAGGCTGGCGGAATAAGCGCCGAGACGCATGGTGCCGCCCTTGTCGTCGTCAAGCTTGCGCTCAACCCGGTGGTTGCCCTGCACCCATTCCTTGAGGTGATAGACGACCGGGGTGAAGCGTTTCTTGCCCGCCTCATGGTCGAATTCCTCGGAACCCGCATCGGTCAGACCGGCGAGGTTGCGCGCGGCTTCGATCACCGCCATCTGCATGCCAAGGCAGATCCCCAGATAGGGAATGCCCTTTTCCCGCGCGAATTGCGCCGCACGGATCTTGCCCTCGGTGCCACGCTCGCCAAAGCCGCCGGGCACCAGAATCGCCTGGAAGCGCTGCAGATGCGGCGCGGGGTCTTCGCGTTCAAAGATCTCGGCGTCGATCCATTCTGCCTTCACCCGCACGCGGTTGGCCATACCGCCATGGGTCAGCGCCTCGGCAATGGATTTATAGGCGTCTTCCAGCTGGACGTATTTGCCAACAATGGCCACGCGGACCTCGCCCTCGGCATTCTCCAGCCGGTCCATCACATCTTCCCAGCGGGTCATGTCGGGCTTCGGTGCGGGCGAGATGCCGAACGCATCCAGCACCGCCTGATCGAGACCCGCGCGGTGATAGGCCAGCGGCGCCTCATAGATGGATTTCAGGTCATAGGCGGGGATCACCGATTCCGGCCGCACGTTGCAGAAGAGGGCGATCTTGGCGCGCTCTTTCTCCGGGATCGGATGCTCGGAGCGGCAGACCAGAACGTCGGGCTGCAGGCCGATCGAGCGGAGTTCCTTGACCGAGTGCTGGGTGGGTTTCGTCTTCAGCTCGCCGGAGGCCGCCAGATAGGGCAGCAGGGTCAGGTGCATGAAGATGCACTGGCCGCGCGGCTTGTCCTGGGCGAATTGGCGGATCGCTTCAAAGAAGGGCAGGCCTTCGATATCGCCGACGGTGCCGCCGATCTCACAGAGCATGAAATCCACCTCATCATCGCCGACATTGATGAAGTCTTTGATCTCATTGGTCACATGCGGAATGACCTGAATGGTCTTGCCGAGGTAGGCACCCTTGCGCTCTTTCTCGAGCACGTTGGAATAGACGCGGCCCGAGGAGATGGAATCGGTCTTGCGCGCCGAGACGCCGGTGAAACGCTCGTAATGGCCAAGATCGAGGTCGGTTTCCGCGCCATCGTCGGTGACGAACACTTCGCCATGTTCAAAGGGCGACATCGTGCCGGGGTCGACGTTCAGATAGGGGTCGAGCTTGCGCAGGCGGACCGAAAAGCCGCGGGCCTGCAACAGGGCACCAAGCGCGGCCGAGGCCAGCCCTTTGCCCAGTGAGGACACCACGCCGCCGGTGATGAAAACATATCTCGCCATGCTGGTGGCTCCCGTGATGGTCAAATTCAATGATTCTGCCGACGCCTTGGCGCCTGCATCACGGGATTTGACAGATAGCAGAAAAGCAAACGGTCCGCAACCGGACCGCAAGCACTGGTTTATATTTTGCTTGGACACCCAAGTGCTTGTGTGCACAGCGCATTACCGGCGGGCCGGATGCAGGGTGGGATGCGGGGCGCGCGCATCTGGGTACAGAGGCGGGCCCCGGCTTTGCCGCTCTGGCCTCAGTTGGCCGGCGGCGGGGTCAGCGGCGCGTCGGTCGAAGCCGGCGGCAGTTCGATATCGGGCGCGGCCGGGGTCACCGGCGCGGTTTCCACCGGAGCCGAGCCGCCCAGACGGTCAACGACCGAGCCACCGGCGCTGTTTTGCGCGGCAATCACCGTCAGCGCGATCGAGGTGCCGATGAAGCAGACGGCGAAAATCCAGGTGAGTTTGGTCAGCGCATTCGCGGCCTGACGGCCCGACATCACGCCGCCGCCACCGCCGCCCCCCATGCCGAGGCCACCGCCTTCGGAGCGCTGCAAAAGCACGACACCGATCAGCAGGAGCGCGAGGATCAGATGGACGATGAGGATGACGTTTTCCATAAATCCTGTAGCCTTGGTTCGGAACTGACGCGCCTATCTAGGCGCAGATGCCGGGCGGCGCAAGGCGTTTTCCGCCGGGGGTGCGGTTTGGGCGCATGTGGGTGGCCAAGCTGTTGGTCGCGGGGGGAAAGGCGGCGCAAAAGGAAAAGGGGGGCGCTGCCCCCCTCGGCCTTGCGGCCTCTCCCCCCGGGATATTTCGAACGAAGCAATGGGATATGTGGTCTCTCAGCCCATGCGTTCGGAGGCGTAGGAACCGGGGCTGGCGGGGAAGACCACGGTCTTGTTGCCGTTCTGGAAGACGCGGTGGTGGATATGCGCATGGATCGCGCGGCTGAGCACCTGCGCCTCGACATCGCGGCCGAGCGAGACGTAGTCTTCGGCGCTTTGCGCATGGGTGATGCGGACGGTGTCCTGCTCGATGATCGGGCCCTCATCAAGGTCGGCGGTGACGTAATGGGCGGTGGCGCCGATCAGTTTCACGCCGCGCTCATAGGCCTGTTTATAGGGGTTGGCGCCTTTGAACGAGGGCAGGAAGGAATGGTGGATGTTGATGATCCGGCCCGACATCTTCTTGCAGATCGCATCCGAGAGCACCTGCATGTAGCGGGCGAGCACCACAAGCTCGGCGCCCGAATCCTCGACCACGGCCATCAGACGGGCTTCGGCTTCGGGTTTGTTCTCCTTGGTCACCTTGATGTGGTGGAAGGGGATATCATGGTTCACCACCACCTTTTGATAGGTCAGGTGGTTGGAGACGACGCCGACAATGTCGATCGGCAGCGCGCCGATGCGCCAGCGGTAGAGCAGGTCGTTCAGGCAATGGCCGAAGTTCGAGACCATCAGCAGGACCTTGGTCCGCTCCAGCCCCGGGGTGATCGCCCATTCCATCTCAAATTCGGTGGCGATGGGGGCAAAGCCCGCAATCAGTTCCTCGGCCTTGGCGCCGGTTTCCGACACGAAGGTGGTGCGGGTGAAGAAATTGCCGGTCAGCGGATCGTCGAATTGTGCGGAATCGGTGATGTTGCAGCCCGCTTCGGCCAGATAGCCGGAGATGGCGGCAAC
Source organism: Phaeovulum sp. W22_SRMD_FR3 (assembly GCF_052113705.1). Lineage (NCBI taxonomy): Bacteria > Pseudomonadati > Pseudomonadota > Alphaproteobacteria > Rhodobacterales > Paracoccaceae > Phaeovulum > Phaeovulum sp. W22_SRMD_FR3. The sequence goes on from NZ_JBGQOG010000013.1 coordinate 92,910, forward strand.
GATGCCGCGGCGCGAGGGGCATTTGACGGTCAGGACATAGGCGGTCATCGGGATTCCTTCACTTCGGTCGGCCGGGGGCCGGTGCGCATTTCACTTGCCGCACCATCGGGCCAGCGGCGCTATCGTGCCAGCCCTGAAACGACCCGCCTGACGCGAAAGGCGACGACATTTCGTCAAGACGCCGCGCGCTTGGGCGGCACAGGTTTCCGATAGTGGAGGCGGGCCGGACGCCGGGGGCGCAGGGTGATGCGCGACGGGCCGCGGCGGGGCGGGCGGGCAGGGGCCTCTGGCCGCAGTGACGACGCGCCGGGCGCCGCACCGGGGGCGCGATGTGAGGGCCGGTTGCGTGGCGTGATCGATGGGGGGAGGGGGAGGCTGAAGGGGCCGGTCGCCCGGGCAGGGGCGCGGTGCGGTCCCCCGGCGCCGCGCTGCGCCGCGATCTGGCGGGACGGCGTTGCGGCCCGGATGCTGTCCGGGTGCAACCGGCCTGCGGCCGGGCAGGCAGCGGGCGAGGGGGGCAGCGTGCGGCTTGGCCGCCTGCCCCTCTCCAATCCTTCGGGGGAGGTTCGTCAGAACCGGCTGGTCAGATCTGCTTCTCGGGCAGGTTGACCACCAGCCCGTCAATCGCATCGGTCACCTTGATCTGGCAGGTCAGCCGCGAGCGGACCGGATCGGGTTTCCAGGCGAAATCGAGCATGTCTTCTTCCATCGAATCCCGGGCGGGCAATTTCTCGACCCAGTCGGGCGCCACATAGACATGGCAGGTCGAACAGGCGCAGGCACCGCCGCAATCGGCATCGATCCCCGGCACGCCATTGTCGCGCGCGCCCTCCATCACGGTCATGCCCGTGCGGACCTCGACGACATGCTCGGTTCCGTTGTGTTCGACATAGGTGATCTTTGCCATGGCTGTGCATCCTCATCGGCTGGGGCAGGGTCGGGCGTCGCGCCGCGGTTCGGAGCAAGACTTAGGATATCATTCCGCCCGGCGCCAGTGGGCTGCGGGCAAAATGCCGTGCGGGCGCGCGGCCGTCAGGGCGGGGGCGCGGGGCAGGGGCGGGCAGGGGCGGGCGGCGGGGCCGCTCTTCCCGTTGCGGCTGCAAGCGGTTAAGGTGGAGCGCTGTCGGGCATTGCGGAGGACTGAATGCGAAGGAAGCTGGGCCGGTACGGGTCGCATGCGGTGACGGCGACGCTTTGCGCGGTGATCGGCGTCGCTCTTTGGCTGCCCGCCCGGGCACAGGCCGAGGAGATGTCGCTTGCCGGGCAGATCGAGCTGAAAGAGCCGACACCGCAGCCCGGCGTCTGCTACGTCATCCAGACCAAACCGGCGGTTTTTGAAACCACCACCGAACAGATCCAGGTCTCGGCCGAGCGGCGCGATCCGAAGACGGGCGAGGTGATCCGCCCGGCGCGCTACCGGACGGAAACCCGGCAACGGATGGTGTCGGCGCGGGTGCCGCAATGGTTCCGCACCCCCTGCCTCGAGCAATTGACCGATGACGGAATCGCCACCTTGCAGCGCGCGTTGCAGGCCCGGGGCGTCTTTCGCGGCGAGATCACCGGGCGTTACGACCGCGCCACGCAGCGGGCGGTGCATGTCTGGCAAAAGGCGCGCGGCCTCGACAGCGGCAAGCTCTCGTTCCAACTGGCGCGCGAATTGGGGCTGGTGCCCTGGGAGACCCCGCCCGAACCGCTGACCGATGTCGGCAAGACGGCCGGCGAGTGATCTGACCCGAGGCATTTTGCCCGCTGATGTCGCCCGCCGCGGCCTCCGCGAGCGCAGGGGACCCTAGGGAGAACAGGGGCCGCCCCAGGATCAGGCGGCCGCCGTAGGATCAGGTGGCCGCGGGGGGAGCAGGCAGCGGCCGGGACCCCCGCACCAGCAGGCGGACCGCGCCGGACCCGCCCCTGCCATTCATCCGCCATCCCACGCAAAAAGGGCGCCCGTGGGGGCGCCCTTTTCCGTGCAGGTCAGGGAGGGCCTGCAGTTTATTGTTCGACGGGCAGCCCGACAAAGCGCGGCTCACCATCGCGGCGGATCAGCAGCAAGAGCGACTTGCGGCCCGCTTCCTTGGTCTCTTTCACGCGGTCGGTCAGGTCCGACAGGCTGGTCACCGGCAGCTGGTTCGCCTCGGTGATCAGATCCCCCGGGCGCAGGCCTTTTTCCCAGGCCGCCGAGCTGTCATCAACCTCTTTGACGATCAGACCCTTGGTGTCCTTCGGCAGGCTCATCTGCTGCGCGATGTCGCTGGTCAGCGGCGCAATGGTCATGCCCAGAAGGTCTTGCTCGCTGTCCTGCGGCTTGGTCACGGCAACCGGCACCGCTTCGCCTTCCGCGGTCTCGCGGCGGCCCAGCGTCACCAGCAGCGTTTGGCTTTTGCCATCGCGCAGCACGGTCACGCGCACCGCTTCGCCCACCGGCGCATCGGCCACACGGCGCACCAGATCGCGGGTGTGTTTCACTTCGCCACCATCAAACGAGGTGATGATATCGCCCGCTTTCATCCCCGCATCCGCCGCCGGACCCTCCGGCACATCGGTGACCATCGCACCTTCCGCCGAGGCGAGGCTCATGGCATCGGCCATATCCTGCGTCACGTCCTGGATTTTCACGCCCAGCCAGCCGCGGCGGGTCTCGCCGAATTTCTGCAGCTGATCAACGACTTTCGACACCACATTCGAGGCCATCGAGAAGCCGATCCCGATCGAGCCGCCGTTCGGCGACAGGATGGCGGTGTTCATGCCGATCACCTGACCGTCCATGTTGAACAGCGGCCCGCCCGAGTTGCCGCGGTTGATGGCGGCATCGGTCTGCAGGTAATCGTCATAGGTGCCCGACAGCTCGCGGTTGCGCGCCGAGACGATCCCGGCGGAAACCGAGAAGCCCTGACCCAGCGGGTTGCCCATGGCCATCACCCAGTCGCCCACACGCGACTCGTCACTGTTGCCAAAGCTGACGAAGGGCAGCGGCTTGTCGCTTTCCACCTTCAGAAGCGCCACGTCGGTCTTCGGATCGGTGCCGATCAGTTTGGCGGGCAGATGCGCGCCCGAGAAGAATTCGATCTCGATGGAATCGGCGTTTTCGATCACGTGGTTGTTGGTGACGATATAGCCGTCTTCCGAGATCACATAGCCCGAGCCGAGTGCGTTGGAATGCTGCGGCTGGTTGTTCCCGCCCTGCGGCCCGCGCAATTCGGGGAACAGATCGCTGAACGGGCTGCCCTCCGGAAACACCGGATTGCCATTCGCCGGGGCGGCGATCGTGGTTGAGGTGGTGATGTTCACCACCGCCGGGCTGACCTTGTCGGCCAGATCGGCAAAGCTTTCCGGGGCGCCACGCGCCGCCGAGGGCGCGACCTGGCCCACCACGAGGGCGATGGCCAGCATGCCTGCCCCCACCATCTGAATGATACCGGTTTGCGGTTTACGGCGCGCCGGAACGCCACGCTTGACCACAGCGCGGAAAATCGCCTGCGAAGTCATTGACTACTCCCTTATCCTGAGGTGCGCGGGGTTCCGCCGAAAGCGTCCTGCGCATGCTCTGGTTTCATACCTTTGCGGCAGTTTGTGCAAATGAAAGCCCATCGCGCCGCGTCACATGGGCGTGAGCCTAACGGGGATTGCGCGCGAGGGGTAAAAAAAGGGCCGGTCCTGACGACCGGCCCCTGGTATTTTTCACCGCCACCCGCGCCACCCGCCCCGGCACCAAGGATGCCGGGATGTGCAGTGTCCGCAGGATGGCAAGATCCTGCTCAGCGGATTGGCACCGTTTCGGTGTCGCCGGTCGGGGCCTGATCGTTCCGCATATATTCAAAGAACTGGCTGTCGGGCTGCATCACGATCTTGGAATTGCCCGATTGCAGCGCCCGCTCATAGGCGGTCAGCGAGCGGGTGAAGGCAAAGAACTCCGGGTCGCGGCCAAAGGCCTCGGCATAGATGCCGTTCCGGGTTGCATCGGCTTCACCGCGGACCACTTCGGCCTGCTTTTGCGCCTCCGAGGTCAGCTCGATCACCGTCCGGTCGGCGGTGGCGCGCACGCGCTGTGCCGCCTCGCCGCCGCGCGCGATCTCATCCGTGGCTTCCCGCTCGCGCTCGGCCCGCATCCGGGCAAAGGTCGAGGCAAGGTTCTGCTTCGGCAGATCGGTGCGCGTCAGCCGCACGTCGATGATCTCCACCCCGATCGAGGCCGATTTGAGGCGGGCCTGGTCACGGATGCGGTTCATCAGCGGCGTGCGGTCATCCGAGAGCACGGTGGTCGAGGGCACGGTCCCCATTACCTCAAAGATCTCGGCATTGATGATCTGGTCGAGCAGACCCCGGGCGCGGGCTTCGCCGCCGGTGCCCACCGCTTCGCGGAATTTCACCACATCGACGATGCGCCAGCGCGCGAATGCATCCACCACCAGACGGCGGTCATCGAGCGGTGTGACCTCCATCGGCTGCGTCGGCAGGCTCAGGATGCGGTCGTCATAGGTGACCACGTCCTGAATGAACGGCAGCTTGAAGGATAGACCCGGCGCTTCCTTGACGGCTTTCACCTGACCGAATTGCAGCACCAGCGCCTTTTCGCGTTCATCGACGATGAACACCGACGACATGCCGACAAAGATCACAGCGGCGACGGCGGGGATCAGAAGTTGCTTGCGAAACATCAGTTGCTCCCCGTGTTGCTGGTGTTGGTGGCGGGCGCCGTCGGCGCACGGTTCAGCTGATCCAGCGGCAGATAGGGCACGACCCCGCCTTCGCCGGTCACCCCGTCGAGGATCACCTTATCCATCCCCGAGAGCACTTTCTCCATGGTTTCGAGATACATCCGGCGACGGGTCACTTCCGGCGCCTTGACGTATTCGGCATAGATCGCGTTGAAGCGGCTGGCTTCACCTTCGGCCTCGTTCACCACCTGGGCGCGGTAGCCTTCGGCCTGTTCCACCAATTGTGCCGCTTTACCGCGCGCGGCGGGCAGCACTTTGTTGGCATAGGCATCGGCTTCCTTCTCCAGCCGGTCGCGCTCTTGCTGCGCGGCCTGCACTTCGCGGAAGCTGTCGATAACTTCGCTCGGCGGGTTGGCGGAACCAAAGTTGATCCGCACCACGCTGATCCCGGCGTTATAGCTGTCGAGCGTGCGCTGCACCGCCAGTTTCAGATCGGCGGTGATCGCGCCCCGGTCGCGGTTCAGGATCGGCGCCAGTTCGCGCCGCGCGATGATGTCGCGCATGGCGGATTCCGACACGGCCCGGATCGTGTCTTCCGGATCGGCGAGGTTAAAGAGATAAAGCTCCGGATCGGCGATGTTCCAGATCACCTGGAAATCCACATCGACGATGTTCTGGTCGCGCGTCAGCATCAGCCCGGAATCGGTCGAGTTTTCCGGCCCGGTGCCAATGTCGGTCGTCCGCTCGCGCGTCACCGGCACGATCTCATGCGTGACCACCGGCCAGGGCGCGAAATTCAGACCCGGCTGGCCGATCTGATAGCTTCTGCCGAACAAAAGCTCGACCGCCAGCTCATCAGGTTTCACCGTGTAAAAGGACGAGAAGGCCCAGACACCCACCGCCGCCAGCACCGCAATGCCGATGGTGCCGCGGTTGAAGGCCGGGCCCGAGGGCAGGCCGGAGCCGCCGTTGCCGCCACCCGGGCCGCGCCGGTCTGCGCCGCCGCGCCCGCCCATCAGGACGCGCAGCTGCTCAGAGCCCTTTTTCATCAACTCATCGATCTCGGGGATCTGCGGGCCTTCACCCGGCCGTTTGCCGGGACGACGCCCGCCCGCATTGCGGTCGTCGTCGTCATTGTTGCCGCCACCGCCGCCCCAGGGACCTCCGTTGCTCATCCGTTCCTCGCTTTTTTATCTACTTCGCTGTGCAGTTGGGCACGAAATTGTGAGATTTCAAGCCGTCCGTGTCGGTTTGCGCATCGTGACCAGCTCTTCTGCCATGGTCGGATGCACCGCGCAGGTGCGGTCAAAATCCTCTTTTGTTGCGCCCATTTTGACCGCAATCCCGGCCAGTTGGATCATTTCGCCCGCTTCAGGTGCGACAATATGGCACCCCAGCACTTTGCGGGTCCGGGCGCAGACCACGAGTTTCATCAGCACTTTATGCGTGCGGCCGGCAAAAGCGGTGCGCATCGGCTTGAACGTGGTCGCATAGACCTCGATCGGGCCTTGGGCGCGGGCCTCTTCCTCGGTCATCCCCACGGTGCCAAGTTCACAGGGCTGCGTGAAGACGGCGGAGGCCACCAGATCGTGGTCGGGCTGGCGCGGTTTGCCGCCAAAGACCGTATCGGCAAAGGCATGACCCTCGCGGATCGCCACCGGGGTCAGGTTGATGCGGTCGGTCAGATCGCCCACGGCATAGATCGAGGGGACCGAGGTCTGGCTCCAGCCATCCACCACCACTTCGCCATTGCGGCCAAGCTGCACGCCCAACGCCTCCAGCCCGAGGCCCTTGCTGTTCGGCTTGCGCCCGGTGGCATAGACCACGGCGCCGAAGACCCGCTCGGTCCCGTCGCTGGCCTTGACCAACACGCCGCCCGCCGCCTTCTCCATCGACACCACATCGGTGCCACACATGAGGTTGACGCCGCCCGCGGTGATCTGCTCGGCCACATGGCCGCGCGCCTCATCGTCAAAGCCGCGCAGGATCTGGCTGCCGCGGTAAAATTGCGTCACCTCCACCCCGAGGCCGTTGAGGATGCAGGCGAATTCGCAGGCGATAAAGCCGCCGCCCACCACCAGCACGCTTTCCGGCAGCCGGTCGAGCTTGAACACCTCATTCGAGGTCAGCGCCAGCGCCGCCCCCGGCACATCGGGCACGAAGGGCCAGCCGCCGGTGGCCAGCAGGATGTGCTTGGCGGTCACCGTGGTGCCATCGGCCAGTGCCACCGTATGCGGATCGGTCAGCGTGGCGCGGCTGTCATAAACCGTCACCCCCGCCGATTTCAGCCCGCCACGATAGGCGGCCTCCAGTCGGTCCAGCTCGGTGTCGAGCCGGGCGCGGAAGGTGCCCCAGTCGAAGCCTGCGGCGATCACATCCCAGCCATAGGCGCGGGCGTCTTCCATCGCGGCGGGATAGGAGGAGGCAAAGACCATCAGCTTTTTCGGCACGCAGCCGCGGATCACGCAGGTGCCGCCCATGCGGTATTCTTCCGCAAGGCCCACCCGCGCCCCATGTTCCGAAGCCGCGATCCGCGCCGCGCGCACGCCGCCCGAGCCGCCGCCGATGACGAAGAGGTCGTAGTCGAAAGTCATGTTCAGTCGCCCAGATCCGAGAAGAGATTGTCGTTTTCCATGAAGTCGATCTTGTCGTGGCTGACCTTGCCTTCATTGATGTCGCGCAGTTCCACCCTGCCGTCGCCATGGCCGATGATCACGATGTCGGCGATGTCGATGAAGAGGCCGTTCTCGACCACGCCGGGGATCTGGTTCAGCACCAGTGCCAGCTGCCGCGGATTGCCGATGCGGTTCAGATGCAGATCGACGATGTAATTCCCCTCATCGGTGACAAAGGGTTGCGTGCCGTTCAGCCGCAGCGTCGTGTTGCGCCCCAGCACATCCATCGAGACCAGCGTCTCCTCGATCAGCGCGCGGGTGGTCTGCCAGCCAAAGGGCACCACCTCAACCGGCAGCGGAAACGCCCCGAGCTGCGCCACTTCTTTCGCGGCATCCGAGATGACGATCATCTGATCCGAGGCGGTGGCCACGATCTTTTCCTGCAAGAGCGCACCGCCGCCGCCCTTGATCAGGTTCAGGCCCGGGTCGAATTCATCGGCGCCGTCAATGGTCAGATCCAGCCATTTCGCCTCATCGAGGCCGACAACGGTGATCCCCACCTGCCGCGCCAGATCGGCGGTGCGGCTGGAGGTGGGCACGCCGGTGATCTTCAGACCCTCTTCGCGCACCAGTTCACCCAGACAGCGCACCATCCAGGCGGCGGTCGAGCCGGTCCCGAGGCCGACCCTCATGCCGTCCTCCACGAAGTCAACCGCCCGGCGGGCGGCGGCGAATTTGGCCTTGTCGATCGGGGAAAGTTCTGCGGGCATCGGGGGCTCCTTCAAACGGTCCCCGGCGTTATAGGCAAATACCCCCCCGCGCGCGAGACCAAAACCGCAGGATCAGAGCGCGGCGAGGGCAGGGGCCAGATCGCCATAGCCGGTGGAGCGGCGCGCATAGGCCAGCCCCAGCCGCGCGGCGGCGGCTTCGGCCAAAGCATCGAGGGCAGGGTCCTCGGTCTGCGCCAGATAGACCAGCTGTTCGTAATGGCCGAAATACATGTCGCGCAGCTCGGGATGCCGGTCGAGGCCCATCGGCCGCCAGACAAAGGCATCGAACTGCCGCACCAGAAAATCGGTCAGATAGAAAGAGGTGAATTCGGTCTCGGCATGCGCAGCAAAGGTCTCATTGCCTTCGAAAAACGCATAGCAATGCGGCCCGGCCACCATCTCGACCCCCAGCGCCGCACAGCGGGCCTGCAAGAGGCCGCCAGTGCCGCAATCGGCATAGACCACAAAGATCTGTGCGTAATCGGGGCGGTGTTTGCGCACCGCCGCCTCCACCGCATCGGCGATCCGTTCGGGCCAGAGATGCAGATTGGCGGGCAGGCAGGTCAGATCGAGATGCGCCCAGCCATTCGCGGCTTTCAGCGCCAGGATTTCCCGCGCCAGCGCCCCGCAGGCGATCAGCAGCACCCGGTCTTTCGGGGCCGCGGTCGCGCCGACCATCAGCGGCAATCCCGCCTCGGTCAGCGCATCTTCGGTCAGCGCAGCTTCAGTCAGCGCGCCGGGCGCGAGAGCCTCATGGCCCTGCGGCAGATCCGCGGGGCACATCTCAGCGCGCCCGCATCCGGCTCACTCCACCCGTGCCATCAGCCGCACCAGCCCGGCCCCGGCCAGCAGCCCGAGCCCCAGCAGGGGAAGCGGCAGACCGGCATGGGCGGCGAACCACAAAGTGGCACCGGCGGCCAGAATGACAGCGATGATCAGCGCGAGAAAATGGGGAAGCGGCATGTTGGTCCTCCGTCTCCCCAGTATATGGGAACAAGCCCCGATGATTCCAAGGGATTTGACGCGCGGTCAGCCCGCGCGCCGTAAATTTCAGCACGCGCGGCGCTCACATCTGATTATGACGGCGCGCGACAAAGCTCTTGGCGGTTTCCACGGCCACCGCCGCATCGCGGCAATAGGCATCGGCACCGATGGCCCGGCTGAACTCCTCGTTCAGCGGCGCGCCGCCCACCAGCACGATGTAGTCATCGCGGATGCCTTGGGCGACCATCGTGTCGATGACCACTTTCATATAGGGCATGGTGGTGGTCAGCAGGGCCGACATGCCAAGGATGTCGGGCTTTTCCGTCTCCAGCGCTTCCAGATATTTCTCGACCGAATTGTTGATGCCGAGGTCGAGCACTTCAAAGCCCGCGCCCTCCATCATCATCGCCACGAGGTTCTTGCCGATGTCATGGATGTCGCCCTTGACGGTGCCGATCACCATCTTGCCCATCCGCGGCGCGCCGGTTTCCACCAACAGCGGCTTCAGAATGGCCATGCCACCCTTCATCGCATTGGCGGCCAAAAGCACTTCCGGCACAAACAGGATCCCGTCGCGGAAATCGGCGCCAACGATGGTCATCCCCGCCACAAGCGCCTTGGTCAGCACGTCATAGGGGGTCCAGCCGCGCTCGAGCAGGATGTTCACCGCCTCTTCGATCTCTTCCTTCAGACCGTCATAGAGGTCGTCATGCATCTGCAGGACCAGTTCGTCATCGCTGAGGTCGGACAGGATGATATCGTCTTCGTCGGCCATGGCTCTCTCCCTGACGTTGTCTGTAGAATTTAATGCGATCAAAAACGCCGCGTCACTTGGCAAATTGCGACATGGCACAGAGGGGAACCGACCTGCCCGCCGCAGCCTCTCCAAAAGCTGCCCCGGGATGACACCGCAACCGGGCCCGGTGTCCGTCCAACCCCTCAGGCTTGCTTCGTTCAAAATATCCCCGCCGGAGGCTTCCCCGGCCGGGATTCCGCGCGCCGGGCCGGGGTCTTACCCCCGCCGCCGCCCGCGCCGTTCGCGCCCCGGGCCCGTGTCTTCGCCGGTGCCGTCCGTGGCCGAGGAAAACCCGCCGAGCTTTTCCGAGATCAGCTCCAGCGTCGGGCGCGGCCCGCGCGGGGTGTTTTCCAGCGCCGCCCGCATCGCCTTCAGATGTTCGGGCATGGTGCCACAGCAGCCACCGATGATCGTCGCACCCGCGTCGCGCGCCAGCACCGCATATTCCCCCATCAGTTCCGGCGTGCCGTCGTAATGGATATGCCCGTCGTGGTATTTCGGGATGCCCGCATTGCCCTTGGCGATCAGCGGCCGCTCGGTGCCCGCCGCGACAAAGCCACAAAGCGTGCGCATCAGATCACTCGCCCCCACGCCGCAATTGGCGCCAAAGGCCAAAGGCGGGTTCGGCAGCTTCTCGACCATCGCCGCCATCTGCGCCGAGGTGACGCCCATCATCGTGCGCCCCGCGGTGTCAAAGCTCATCGTGCCGCACCAGTCCATGCCCGCCAGCGCCGCCGCTTCGGCCGCGGCCTTGTATTCCTCGGGGGCCGAGATCGTCTCGACCCAGAGCACATCGGCGCCGCCCGCCTTCAGCCCCTCGGCCTGTTCATGGAACATCTCGACGGCCAGAGCATGGGTCAGACTGCCCATCGGCTCAAAAATATCCCCCGTCGGCCCGACCGAGCCCGCCACGATCACCGGACGCCCGGCGGCATCGGCGATCTCGCGGCCCAAAGCGGCGGCGACGCGGTTCAGCTCGTGCACCTGGTTCTGCGCATTGTGCAGCTTCAGGCGGCTGGCGTTGCCGCCAAAGGAATTGGTCAGGAAGATGTCCGACCCCGCATTTACCGCATTGCGGTAGAGGGCGCGGATGTTGTCCGGCTGCTCAAGGTTCCACATCTCCGGCGCATCGCCGGAAGAGAGGCCCATGTTGAACAGGTTGGTGCCGGTGGCGCCATCGGCCAGAAGCCAGTCGCGGGTGGTCAGCAGACGGGAGAGCGCATTGGTCATCGGCGGCCTTTCTCGGTGGTCGGTCCTGCGTCAGCGCCGGACCTGTCTCAGCGGTGGGTCGGTCTTGGTGGTGGGTCAGTCTTGGTGGTGCGTCGGTCTTGGTGTTGGATCTGGCACGGCGTTGGGTCTGGCGGCAAGGCCGGAGCGGTGGGTTTCCCTGATCTGCCATGCGGCGCGGGACTTGGCAAATTTTTCCTCTCCGCCAAAGGGGCTGCCCGGGCGCCGCCGCCGAGAGGGGAGGTCCCGGGGGCGGTGCCGAGATGGGGCCGCCACCGCGCGGGATCAAGCCCTGCGCGCCGGTGGTTCTGTCTCCCGGCCTATGCCGGGGACCTATCCCCGGGGGCAGCCCGACGGATGCGGACCACAGGGGGAGCGTGGGACAATCCGCAGCGAGTCCCCGGGGGGCGTCAGCACGTCAGACCGGGGCAACCGCGTGTCAGGTCGCGCCCCCCCTGCGCGTCTTTGCGCGGCGGCCTGTCAGCGGCCGGTCTGGCCGGGCAGGGGGGCGGGGCGCCGGATGGTACGCGCGATGTCGGCGGCGGCCAGCAGCAAGGTCACCGTGTTTGGCGCGGCGATGTAGCGGCGCTCCCAGCGGGGGGCGAAGCTGGCCTTGAACTGCGCGAGACCTGCGGCACCCGGTACGCCCTCGGCGCGGCGCCAGATGGCAGCGGCGGGGCCCGTGGTGCAGCTGCCGGTGGGCGGCAGCGCGGCGAGTGACAGACGTGGGCAGCCTTCGCGCCGGGCCTGGTCCACCGCCGCCAGGATCAGCGCCTGCATCGTGCCATCGGGGGCATCGGCGGCGGGGCGCATCAGGTCCAGCACCCATTCCTGCGCATTGGCGTGGAAGGTGACATAGCCGACAAGCGTGCCGTTCAGATGCGCAAAGAACACCCGCTGTCCGGCGACATAGCCCGCCTCATACCGGCCCATGGAAAAGCCCCGCTCACCGCCGCGGGCCGCGACCCAGGCAGCACTCAGCGCCGCCATCTCGGCCTGCGGCAACCGGTCCGGCGCCTCGGTCACGCTGACGCCCGCCTTTTGGGCTTTGCGCAATTTACGGCGCAGACCGGCGCGCTCGGGCGTGTCGAGGCTGAAGGTGGCAAGGTCGAGAACGGCTTCGCGGGCGACGGGGGCCACAGCCCAGCCGGCGGCACGGACCTTGCTCGCCTGACGGGTGCCGATCTTGTACAGGCAGGCCACCCGCCCGCGCGCCCGCGACTCTTGCCGCAGGGCCCCGAGGAGGCGTTGCGCCGGACCTCTGGCGCCGAACGGGTCCAGAAGACCGACCAGCGCCTGCGGTGTCTCGCCGATCATCCAGCCCGCACGCGCACCCTCAAACAGCAGCACCTGATGCTCGCCCTGGCGCAACAGGCCCAGCTCGGCGCGCGGTGCCGCCTCAACCAAAGCGGCGATTCGCGGGGTGAGCTCGGGGGCGGCGGGCACCACGAGGCGGCCCGGGGTGCTGGCGGCGGGGCGGCTGAGCGCGAGGGCCAGGCCCCCCAAAGCGGCGGGCAGCGCGAAATAGACCATCCGCCAGGCCAGCACCGCGCCGAGCAAGGGGGCCGGATCATCGCCGGGCAGCAGGCTGACCAGCGCCAGTTCAAACGGGCCGACCCCGCCGGGGGTGCCGGAGACAAAGCCGCCCCCCAGCGCCAGCAAAAAGGCCGGGAACAAGAGGCCGAAGTCCAGATGCAGCGATTGCGGCACCAGCACCCAGAGCGCCACGGCGGCGGCCACGGTGTCGAGCGCCGCCAACACCAGAATCCGCATCATCACCGGCAGGCTCGGCAGGCGCAGGACCAGTTTGCCAAAGCGCACACCGGGCGCGATCAGCGCCATGGCGCCAACGGCCAAAGCGGCGCCCAGACCGGCGGCGCCGATCATCGCGCCGCCCGGCAGCGCGCCGGGAAAGATCACCAGCGTCACGGCGGTGATCACCGCCCAGCCGGCCAGAAACGAGACCGCGACGGCGGCGGTGATGCGCGTCGCCTCCACCAGTCCGAGGCTGGGCAGCATCCGCCAGCGCACCAGCGCCCCGGTGACCAGCCCGAGGCCGAGCGTCTGGCTGATGGCAATGGCGGTGGCCCCGGCGCGGCGGGTGGCGGCTTCGGGCAACCCGGTCCCAAGCGCGCGGTGCAGCACGGCATCATATTGCCCCAGGGCCCAGAAGCTGATCGCGGTGGCGGCAAGTGCGGCCAGCCATTGGTGCAGCGACACCTGATGCAGCGTGGCCATGATGTCTTCGAGGTCGAGATGGGCAATGCGGTCGCGCAGCAGCAGCGCGAAAAGGCCGAGCACCGCGATGGCGCCGATCTGACGGATCACCGCGCGGCGCAACCCGGGCAGGCCTGCGCGCGGCGCGGGGTCCAGCGCTGCGGTGTCGAGCGGATCCGGGTCCAGCCCGTCGCGCCCGGCCAGCGCGCGGCCGATGATGCCGCGCGACCACACACGCCCCGGCCGCTCGCGGGCAATCACCCGCGCCACAAAACCCTTTTTACCCGACATCGTACAACCCCTGCACCCGGCCAGACTGTGTCCGGCCACACCCCAATCCGCGAAGGCCACCCCGCCTTCCTCTTCCTGAGTACGGCTCTTGGGTTCATGTGCCGTTAACAGCGGCAAAAAAACCTGTCTCCGCTCCCGGCGCAGAGGCTGCGCCCGGCAGATTTTCCCCGAAGGTCGAGGCGGGGACAGCGGATGGGGGGAGAGAGCAGGGGCGAGGGGAAAATTGCCCCGGCACCGGGGAGCACTGTCGGATCTGCGCCTTGCCCCGGGGGGGCGAAGGCTATCCGTGGTGCGTGAATGGCGGGCCGTGAAGCGCGGCCGCAGGGCCCGCCGGAAGCGCTCAGGCTTCGTTCATCAGTTGGGCTTTGGCGGCGGCGGCGCATTCCGCATATTTCGCGCTGAGTCGCGCGCTGTCCGTCAATGTCCCCAGATCGGCCGCCAGCTTGCGCAGCACATCGTCATGGCCAGCCTCTTCGAAATCGGCGGCGATCACCTCTTTGGCATAGGCCTCGGCCTCGGCGCCGGTCTTGCCCAGCAGGTCGGCCGCCCAGAGGCCGATGAGTTTGTTGCACCGGGCTTCGGCGCGAAATTTCATCTCGGCATCATGGGCATACTTGTTCTCAAAGGCGCGTTCGCGATCGTCGAAAGTGGTCATTTAAGGCCCCTCCAGGCTGTGTCGATGCCCTATCATATGTCTGCGGCCCCCCCATGGTGCAAGACCGCGGTGGCGCTTGTGCGGATTTCGCGGCCGGTACCAGGCCCAAAACCGGCCAAACGGGGGTGTTTGCGCGTTGCAAGGCCGGAAAATCCGCTTTGCCTTGCGGCAAGCCGCGCCTTGCCCTATAGCGGCGAAAAGGGCGCATAGCCCAGTCACGCGGCCCCGCAGAGGGGGACGCGGCAGCGATACGGAGCACCCATGGCACCTCGGCGCAAGAAGATCTACGAAGGCAAAGCAAAAATCCTGTATGAAGGCCCGGAGCCGGGAACCCTTGTGCAGTATTTCAAGGACGATGCGACCGCCTTCAACGCCCAGAAAAAGGACGTGATCGAGGGCAAGGGCGTGCTGAACAACCGCCTGTCCGAGTTCTTCATGACCGGGTTGAACAACATCGGCGTGCCGACGCATTTCATCCGCCGCATCAACATGCGCGAGCAGCTGATCCGTCAGGTCGAGATTGTGCCGCTGGAAGTCATCGTGCGGAACTTTGCAGCGGGCTCGATGTCGAAACGTCTGGGCATGGAAGAGGGCACCGCCCTGCCGCGCCCGATCGTCGAATACAGCTATAAAAACGACGCTTTGGGCGATCCGCTGGTGCCGGAAGAATATATCGTCGCCTTTGGCTGGGCCAACCAGCAGGATCTCGATGACATCGTGGCGCTGGCGCTGCGGGTCAATGATTTCCTCGCGGGCGTGTTCTACGGCGTCGGCATCAAGCTGATCGACTTCAAGATCGAGATCGGCCGCGTCTGGGAAGGCGATTACATGCGCCTGATCGTGGCGGATGAAATCTCGCCCGACAGCTGCCGCCTGTGGGATGTGAAGACCGGACAAAAGCTGGACAAGGACGTGTTCCGCCGCGATCTCGGCTCGCTGACCGATGCCTATACCGAAGTGGCGCGCCGTCTGGGCGTGCTGCCCGCCAATGCCACCAACATCAAGCCGACGCTGATCAACTGAAAGGCCCCGAAGCAATGAAAGCACGTGTTCATGTCATGCTGAAGGATGGCGTTCTGGACCCGCAGGGCGAGGCCGTGCGCCACGCGCTGGGAACTTTGGGTTTCGCCGGGGTCGAGGGTGTCCGTCAGGGCAAGGTGATCGAGTTGGATCTGGCCGCGACCGACAAGGCAGCGGCCGAGACCGAGGTGAAGGCGATGTGCGAGAAACTCCTCGCCAACACCGTCATCGAAAAATACACGATCGAGATCGCCTGAGCGATCCTCTGAGCAAATGGCGGGGCCCGGGGTTTGCCGGGCTCCGCTTTTGTCGGATCTGCTGCGGATCCGCCTGTTTTCAGCCTTCAGAACCAGAGGTTTCGCCGATGAAAGCCGCCGTCATCACTTTCCCCGGGTCCAACTGCGACCGTGATCTTGCCCTGGGCTTTGAGAAGGCGGGGGCCGAGGTCATCCGCGTCTGGCACAAGGACACCGAGCTGCCCGCAGGCATCGACATTGTCGGCGTGCCGGGCGGCTTTTCCTATGGCGACTATCTGCGCTGCGGCGCGATTGCGGCGCAATCGCCGGTGGGCCGTGCCATTGCCGATTTCGCCGGCAAGGGCGGCTATGTCATCGGCATCTGCAACGGCTTTCAGATCCTGACCGAAATGGGCCTGCTGCCGGGCGCGCTGATGCGCAATGCCGGGCTGAAATACATCTGCAAGCCGGTGACACTCCGCGTCGCCACCGCCGACAGCGCCTTTACCGCAGGCTATGCCAAGGGCGATGAAGTGACCTTCCCGATCGCGCATCACGATGGCAATTATACCATTGATGCCGAGGGTTTGGCGGCACTTGAGGCCGAAGACCGCGTGGCCTTCCGCTATGCGCAAAACCCCAATGGCTCGATGGCCGACATCGCCGGGGTGCTCTCGGGCAACCGCCGGGTGCTCGGTATGATGCCGCATCCTGAGCGGGCGATGGAAAACGCGCTGGGCGGCACCGACGGATCGGCGCTCTTCCGCGCGTTGACCGGGATGATGGCGCAAGCGTGATCACACGCGCTTGAGACAGGGCGCGCGCGGGGCTAGACTGCGCGCATGAGCGACACCGCAGAACCCACAAAGGCTGACCGGCCGGACCCCGAGGTCCCGCAGCCGGAGGCCGCCGCCGCCACGCCCGCCGCAGAGCCGCGCCGCCATGCCGTGCGCGGCTTCCGTCGCAATGATGGGGGCGGGCCGCAGCCTTCCGCTGACGAAACCGGTGCACGGCAGCGTCCCTGGATTACCCGGATGGCTGTCGGCGCGATTCTGATGATCGCGGTCGGGGTGATCTGGGCCACCAATTCCTGGCTGAGCGACCGGTTCACCGAGACCACGCGGGTGCGGGCCGAGCTGCGGCTGGCGCTCTATTCCGGCAATATCCTGTCCGAGCTGCAACGCACGGCGGTGGTGCCGCTCTTGCTTGCGCGCGATCCGGCGCTGCTCAGCTCGCTGAATTCAAACGATTATTCCATCACCTCGCAGCGGTTGATCTCGGCCAAGAAAGAGATTGCGGCGGCCTCGATCCGGCTTTTGGATGCTTCCGGGCGGACGGTGGCCGCGACGGACCGGCAGCTGCTCGGGGCCTCCTATCCGCAGGCGCCGTTTTACGTCGATGCCCTGCGCTCACGCGAGACGGTCTTTTCGGTGTCGGAGCGCCCGACGGGGGGGACGGAGTTCATCTATTCCCGCGCGATGACCGTGGATGGCCGTCTGGCCGGGGTGATCGTGGTCGAGGCGGAGCTGTCGAAGTTTGAGCGCAGCTGGGCGGGCATTTCCGATGCGGTGGCAGTGGTCGACAGTTCTGGTCAGATCATCTTGGCGACCGAGCCGAAATGGCGCGGCCTGACGATGGAGCAGGCGCTGACCGCGCGCTCGGCGCCCTCGGCGATCCTGCGCGCCTTTCAGGTGACGGCCGATTGGGCGAATGAGCCGCCAGACGCCTATCTGAAAGGGGCCGCGGTGATGCGGACCGAGACGCGGCTGCCGTTCCGCGGCTGGCGGATGATCGCCTTCACCACCTATGATTCGATCCGCGAGCGGGTGAATGCGGTGTTGGCGCTGGAGATCATGGGCTTTGCCATCCTGCTGGCGGTGGCCTTTTACCTGCTGTCGCGGCGCGCACGGGTGCAATCGGCCGCCTACTTGCGCGAATCGGTGGAACTCCGGGCGCTGAACGCGCGTTTGAGCCGCGAGATCGCGGAACGCGAGCGGGTGCAAAAGGATCTGGCCGTGGCCGAACAGACGCTGGCGCAATCATCGAAACTGGCGGCATTGGGCGAAATGTCGGCGGCGGTCAGCCATGAGCTGAACCAGCCTCTGGCCGCGATGAAGACCTATCTCGCCGGGGCGCGGCTTTTGCTGCAACGCTCGCGCGGGGATGAGGCTTTGGCGTCTTTTCAACGCATTGACGATCTGATCGAGCGGATGGGCGCGATCACCCGGCAGCTGAAATCCTATGCCCGCAAGGGCGGCGAGGCGTTCGAGCCGGTGGATCTGCGCGCGGCCATCTCAAGTGCCTTGTCGATGATGGAGCCGCAGTTGCGCGCCCGCACGGTCAAGATCACCCGCACCCTGCCGCGCGGCCGGGTCTGGGTGATGGCCGACCGCATCCGTCTCGAACAGGTGATCATCAACCTGTTGCGCAACGCGCTCGATGCGACCAAGACCACGGGCGAGCCGCAGATCGACATTCTGCTGACCGCCGGGGAGAGCGCGGTGATGCGGGTGCGCGACAACGGGCCGGGTCTGACCGATCTGGAAAAATTGTTTGAGCCGTTCTGGACCACGAAAAAGCCCGGTGAGGGCACGGGGCTGGGGCTCGCGATCTCTTCGGGGATCGTCAAGGATTTCGGCGGGCGCCTGACGGCGCATAATGCCGAGGATGGCGGCGCTGTCTTCGAAGTGCAGCTGCCGCTTTTGGCCGAAAAAACAAAGGGCGAAACGCCCAGAGCAGCGGAGTAACTGCACATGGCACGGATGATGAAGGTCGCGATCGTCGATGACGAAGAGGATATGCGCCAATCGATCAGCCAATGGCTGGCCCTCTCGGGGTTTGACACCGAAACCTATGCCTGCGCCGAAGATGCGCTGAAGGTGATCGGCGTGGATTGGCCGGGGGTGGTCATTTCGGACATCCGGATGCCGGGGATGGATGGCATGGCCTTTCTCAAACGGCTGATGGGCATCGACAGCGGCCTGCCGGTGATCATGATCACCGGGCATGGCGATGTGCCGATGGCGGTGGAGGCAATGCGCCTTGGCGCGATGGATTTCATGGAAAAGCCGTTCAATCCCGACCGGATGACGGAACTGGCCAAACGCGCCACCCAATCGCGCCGCATGACGCTGGACAACCGCGCTTTGCGCCGGGATCTGGCCGAGGGCGCGCAGGTGATGGGCAAGTTGATCGGCACCTCGCCCGCGATGGAGCGGCTGCGTGAGGACATTCTCGATCTGGGGCAGGCGGATGGCCATGTGCTGATCGACGGTGAAACCGGCACCGGCAAGACGCTGGTGGCCCACGCGCTCCATGCGGTGGGGCCGCGCGCGGGCAAGAAATTCGTGGTGGTCTCCTGTGCCGCCTATTCCGAGGATGTGCTGGCGACCAAGCTCTTTGGCCCGGTGGATGAGGGCACCGGTCTGCCCTTGGTGGAAGAGGCGCGCGGTGGCACGCTTTGCCTTGAGGATGTCGAGGCGCTGAGCCAGGGGCTGCAGGCGCGGCTTTTGACCTTTATCAACGATCAGGGCACCCCGGCGGAAACCCGCGTCATCGCCATCTGCAACACGCATGGCGAGGGACGTACGGTCGAGGACGCGCTGCGGCCCGATCTCTATTACCGTCTGGCGGCGTTGAAAATTCTGCTGCCGCCGCTGCGCACGCGGGGCGAGGATATTCTGACGCTCTTCACCCGGATGTCCGAGCAATTCTCGGATGAATATGGCTGCGAAGCGCCGGAGGTGACTGCGCAAGAGGCGGCGCAGCTGTTGCAGGCGCCCTGGCCGGGCAATGTGCGCCAACTTATCAACGTGGCCGAGCGGGCAGTGCTGCAAAACCGGCGCGGCACCGGCTCGATCGCCAGCCTGCTCATGGCCGAGAATGAAGAAGCGGGTCCGGCGATCAGCACCGAGGGTAAGCCCTTGAAAGAATACGTTGAAAGCTTTGAGAAAATGCTGATCGACAACACGATGCGGCGCCACAAAGGCTCGATCACCGCGGTGATGGATGAGCTTTGTCTGCCGCGCCGGACGCTGAACGAGAAGATGGCCAAATACGGTCTGAGCCGCAGCGAATACATCTGACCGCGCGCGCCCTCTGACACGGCAGGGCGGCAGGTCACCCGGCGATGGCGGCGGGCGGGGAAACCTGGCCGCAACGCGCCGCGGCGGTCACAACTGCGGCAAAGGGGGGCTTTGGCCCTCCTTTTTCGTCTGCGGCGTCCTAAATGCGCAAGCAGGCTTTAATGAAAAACCGATTGTGTTTGTGGCGGCTTCGCCGTTAAAGTCAACTTGTGCCGCTCTGACCCGGGGAACCTTTCGTGGTTTTTGGTCATCGGCCCTTCAGTTTCGCTGATCCATCGGCAGATGCGCGCCTTTGCGCGCCGTTCGCCGCCAGGATCTACCGATTGGTCGCAAGACCGCAATTTTGCCCGCAACGCCCTGACAAAGCAGCGGGTTTTCAAATGGGTGATCTGGCCGATGCCAGACGCCAAAGGATAGAACCGCGATGAAACGCGCAGCATATGGGCAGGTGATGACGGGCGGGCCAATGGCCGCCGCCACGCTGCCTGCGGGCGCGCCCCTCCTCGCCTCAACAGATCAACATGCCCCATTGCGGCGCCCGCCTCCGGGTCCGCGACGCGATGCTGCGTGCGAGAATTGGATACATGGCAAAGAAAATGCTCATCGACGCCACACATGCGGAAGAAACCCGCGTCGTGGTGGTGGACGGAAACAAGGTTGAAGAGTTCGACTTTGAGACCATTAACAAACGGCAGCTGGCCGGGAACATCTATCTGGCAAAAGTAACGCGGGTGGAGCCTTCGCTCCAGGCCGCTTTTGTCGATTACGGCGGCAACCGCCACGGGTTCCTGGCCTTCGCCGAGATTCACCCCGATTATTATCAGATCCCGACGGCGGACCGTCAGGCGCTGATCGAAGAAGAACGCGCCTATGCGGAAGCGGAAGCGGCGGAAGAGAACACCCGTTCGCGCCGCCGCAGCCCGAAACCGCAGGCCCGCGCCGAACGCGCGGCCCCGGCCGATGCGGTCACCCGCAGCGAAGACATTCCCGGCATGGGCGTTGTGGACACCGAGGGCGAAGCGGAAGCACCGCAGGCGTCCGTTGATGTGTCGGCCGATCATGACCACGACCACGCGCATGAGGGTCACGATCACGATCATGACCACGCGGGCGATGTCGCGGACACCCGGGATCACACCGGCGGCGATGATGAGATTGAATCCATCGCCGACGAAGATGTGTCGGAAGAGATCAACGTGGCGCGCAAGCCGCGTCCGCGCCGCTACAAGATCCAGGAAGTGATCAAGGTGCGCCAGATCATGCTGGTGCAGGTGGTGAAGGAAGAGCGCGGCAACAAGGGCGCGGCGCTGACCACCTATCTGTCGCTGGCCGGCCGGTATTGCGTGTTGATGCCGAACACCGCGCGCGGGGGCGGGATCAGCCGCAAGATCACCAATGTCGCCGACCGCAAGAAACTCAAGGAAATCGCCGGTGAGATGGAAGTGCCGCAGGGCGCGGGCCTGATCATCCGCACCGCGGGCAGCCAGCGCACCCGCACCGAGATCCGCCGCGACTATGAATATCTGATGCGTTTGTGGGAGCAGATCCGCGATCTGACCCTGCGCTCCATCGCGCCCGCGCCGATCTATGAAGAAGGCGATCTGATCAAACGCTCGATCCGTGATCTTTACTCGAAAGAGATCGACGAGGTTCTGGTCGAAGGCGAACGTGGCTACCGCGCCGCGAAAGACTTCATGCGGATGATCATGCCGACGCATGCGAAAGCCGTAGTGCATTACCGCGAGCAGCTGCCGCTGTTTGCCCGCTTCCAGGTGGAGAGCTATCTCGCCTCGATGTTCAACCCGGTCGTGCAGCTGAAATCCGGCGGCTATATCGTGATTGGCGTCACCGAAGCGCTGGTGGCGATCGACGTGAACTCCGGCCGCGCCACGAAAGAGGGCTCGATCGAGGATACGGCGACCAAGACCAACCTTGAGGCCGCCGAAGAAGTCGCCCGTCAATTGCGCCTGCGTGACCTTGCCGGTCTGATCGTGATCGACTTCATCGACATGGAAGAGCGCAAGAACAACACCGCCGTTGAAAAGCGCCTGAAAGACAAGCTGAAGACCGACCGCGCGCGCATTCAGGTGGGCCGCATCTCGGGCTTTGGTCTGATGGAGATGAGCCGTCAGCGTCTGCGCCCGGGCATGATCGAAAGCACGACGCAGCCCTGTTCGCATTGCCACGGCACCGGGCTGATCCGCTCGGACGACAGCATGGCGCTGCAGATCCTGCGGCAGATCGAGGAAGAGGGCACCCGCAAACGCTCGCGCGAGGTTCTGGTGAAGGCGCCGGTGGCGGTGGCCAACTACCTGATGAACGCCAAACGCGAGCATATCGCCGGGATCGAAGCCCGCTACGGCATGTCGGTGCGGCTTGAGGCCGATCCGCTGCTGGTCAGCCCGGATTTCTCGATGGAGAAATTCAAGACCGCAACGCGGAATGTGCCGGAGGTTTCGGCCTCGGTGGTGTCGGTGGATGCGCGTCTGATGGCCGAGATCGACGACGAGGTGGATCCGGATATCGAGGACGAAATCGAAGAGGTCGAAGAAGCGGAAGTTGTGGAAGACACCACGGCTGCGGCGGCCCCGGCGGCGGCGACCATCGGCGAAGAAGGTCCGAAGAAGAAAAAGCGCCGGCGTCGGCGGAAGAAGAAGTCGAACGGTGAGAATGGCGCCGCCGATCTGGATCAGGACGGCGACGACAGCGATGCCGATGGCGACGAGGATGACAGCGACGCCGAGGGCGATGAGGGCGTAAGCCAGCCGCTGGCGGCTGTGGCTGAAACGGCCGTGGCCGAGGCGGTTGTGGTGGCGGATGTTGCCGCCCCTGCAGCCCCGGAAACCGCGGTTGCCGCGCAGGCCGTTGTGACGGAAGCGGTTGCCGACAGCAGCGCCCCGGAAGCGGTGGCTGAGGTGGCGGCGGAACCCGCCGCGCCGGTGAAGGCAACCCGTAGTCGCTCGACCCGCTCCAAGGCGGCGAAAGCGGCCGCCGAGGCGGCACCGGTGGCCGAAGCGGCACCGGCTGCAGAGGCCGAAGCGGCGGCACCTGCGCCGAAAAAGACCACGCGGACGCGGGTGAAGAAGACCCCGGAAGTGGGTGAGGCGGCCCCGGCCAAATCCTCGTCGACCCGCAAGACGGCCAGCTCCACGCGTGCGCCCTCGACCCGGTCGCGGGCGAAGAAGGTGGTTGCGGCTGAGGCCGAAGCGCCCGTGACGGAAGCGGCTGTGACGGAAGCGCCCGTGACCAAACCGGCTGTGGTGACCCCGGTCGCCGAAGCTCCGGCCAGCGCGGCTGTGCAGGAAGCCCCTGCCGCTGTTGCTCCGGCCAGCGCCGCGCCGAAGGCCGATGCCGAGACGCTGGTGGCCGAAGCGCCGCGCGCTGCACCGGCGGCCGCGCCCGCCAGCGCCGAGGCGGATGACGGCTCGAAGCCGAAGAAACGCGGGTGGTGGTCGACCGGTCGCTGAGACCGCGCTCCACATGATTGCATTGCGCCGGGCCCCAGGGTCCGGCGTTTTGCTTTGGGCGGACTGCTGACGGTGCCGCTGGCCGGGGGCCTTGAGGCCCCGTGCCGCGCGGTGCAACGGATGGGGCAGGGGGCCTCAGGGCAGCATTGCGCAGTCGCTGCCCCACGCGGACATCGGCCGCTGCGGGCGGCCCCCGGGACAGCGCGCCGCAGTCCATTCTCAGTCGTCGGGGGTGGGCACCGGGCGTGGCGCAACCGATGCGCTCAGGCCGCCGGACGGTTCCCGCGGCGGATCAGATAGGTCTTGATGCCGTCCTGATCCTCGGCGCTGAGGAGGTGATGCCCGGCCTCGGCGCAAAAATGCGGCACGTCGAGCCAGCTGGCGCCATCCGTCGCGCGCAGCCGCACGACCGCGCCCGGCGCGAGCGCGGCCAGCACTTTGCGCGCCCGCAGGACGGGCAGCGGGCACAAGAGGCCAAGGGCGTCGATGTCGGCGGCGATCTGCATCCGGTTTGGCTAGCGCGCCTCGGGGGCTTTGTCCATCCGGGCGGAATGCGGAAAGGGGGCGCGCGGCTCAGCGCGGCGATTTGTCCACGCGGATGTGACCCGGGCGCGTGCCGCGATGGGTGACGGCGCGTCCAAGATCGGCTAAGCGGAGAGCATGTTCGGAATTGACCTCATCGACGCCGCCTTTCTGCCCGCCGCCGCGATTGCCGCGCTGGCGGGGCTCTTGTCCTTTCTCTCGCCCTGCGTGCTGCCGATTGTGCCGCCCTATCTGGCCTATATGGGCGGGGTCTCGGTGAGCGAGATGGACCGAGACGGCAATGCGCGGGCCAAGGCGTTGCTTGCGGCGGCGTTTTTCGTGTTGGGCCTTTCGACCGTCTTTCTCCTTCTAGGGGTGGCGTTCTCGGCCGTCGGCCGGGCACTGTTGCACTATCAGTACTTGTTCAGCCCCCTGGCGGGGGTAGCCATTATGATCATGGGCGCGCATTTTGTCGGGGTTTTTCGCATCACGTTCCTGATGCGCGAAGCGCGGGTGGAAACTGGCGACCGTGGTGGGGCCCTGCTGGGTGCTTATGTCCTCGGCCTTGCCTTTGCTTTTGGTTGGACCCCGTGCCTCGGGCCGATTCTGGCGGCGATTCTGGGCCTTGCGGCATCGGGTGGTGATCTCGCGCGGGGCGCTGGTTTGCTGGTGTTTTATGCGCTCGGGCTGGGTATACCCTTTTTGCTGGTGGCCGGATTTTTCCCCCAGCTGAAGGGTCTTGTGCAAATGATGAAGCGGCACGGCGAGCGGATAGAGCGGATCTCCGGCCTGCTCCTTTGGACGGTCGGTCTTTTGATGGTCACGGGACAGTTCTCTGTGATGAGTTATTGGCTGCTGGAAACCTTCCCGGGCCTTGCGAGCCTCGGCTGATCCGGCCATCCTGCCCGAAACCGGGGAGGGGTCATGCAAATCCAGATGGATGTGGCGGCGCTGAACGCCTTTGTCGTGGCGGAGTTTCCGCAGGTGGCCGATGATTTCCGCGTGGAAGAGGTCACGCCGGAGGGGCTGGTGATGCGCCTTCTGGTGGCCGAGCGGCATCTGCGCCCCGGCGGCACCGTCTCGGGCCCGGCGATCTTTGGACTGGCCGATGTGGCGATCTATCTGGCGATCCTGTCGCGGATCGGGCCGGTGGCGCTGGCGGTGACCACCAGTGCCAATCTCGACTTTCTGCGCAAGCCCGCGGCGGGGGTGGATCTGCGAGCCGAGGTGCGGATCCTGAAACTCGGCCGGGTTCTGGCGGTGGCCGAGGTGCTGATTTATTCCGACGGGCAGGGGGCGCCGGTGGCCCGCGCGGCGATGACCTATTCGATTCCGCCCGAAAGCCGGGGCAAAAACGCCTGAAATTTGGGGTATCTATATACCTATTTTGTAAGGCATTGTTATTGCTGTATTTATCGCGGATGAAGCCCCTTGATTTCAGCGCGGATGTAGCGCAAAAGCCCGCATCCGAATTGCTCAGGCTGACAAAAGGGCTGAAAGCTGATGAAAACCTATACCGCAAAACCGGCGGAGATCGAAAAGAAATGGATCCTGATCGACGCTGAAGGCGTTGTTCTGGGCCGTCTCGCCTCGCTCGTCGCCATGCGCCTTCGTGGGAAACACAAGGCAACCTTCACGCCGCACATGGATATGGGCGACAACGTGATCATCATCAACGCCGACAAGGTGCAGATGACGGGCGCGAAGCGTGAAGACAAACGTTACTACTGGCACACCGGCCACCCGGGCGGGATCAAGTTCCGCACCGCACGCCAGGTGCTGGAAGGTGCGCACCCGGAGCGCGTCGTGATCAAGGCGATCGAACGCATGATCTCGCGCAACCGTCTGGGCCGCGTTCAAATGTCGAACCTGCGTGTTTACGCCGGCGCCGAGCATCCCCACGTGGCGCAAGCCCCGGAAGTGCTGGACGTCAAAGTGCTGAACCCGAAGAACACCCGGAGCGCATAAGATGGCCGAAGAACTCAAATCCCTCGACGATCTGAAATCGGCCGTGGCGGGTACCCCCGCAGCCGCCGTTGCAGAAGCAATCCTGCGCACCCCGCAGCGCGACTCGCTCGGCCGTTCCTATGCGACCGGCAAGCGTAAAGACGCTGTTGCACGCGTTTGGGTGAAACCGGGCTCGGGCAAAGTGGTTGTGAACGGCAAGGAAATGGCCGTCTACTTCGCACGTCCGGTGCTGCAGATGATCCTGCGTCAGCCGTTCACCGTTGCTGGTGTTGAAGGCCAGTTCGACGTGTTCGCCACCGTTGCCGGTGGTGGTCTGTCGGGCCAGGCGGGTGCCGTGAAGCACGGGATCTCGAAAGCGCTGCAACTCTACGAACCCAGCCTGCGTGGCGCGCTGAAAGCCGCTGGCTTCCTGACCCGCGACAGC
The DNA here is from genome assembly GCF_052113705.1 of Phaeovulum sp. W22_SRMD_FR3. NCBI lineage: Bacteria > Pseudomonadati > Pseudomonadota > Alphaproteobacteria > Rhodobacterales > Paracoccaceae > Phaeovulum > Phaeovulum sp. W22_SRMD_FR3. Next base: position 118,839 of record NZ_JBGQOG010000013.1, read on the forward strand.
CGTGTGGTTGAGCGTAAGAAATACGGCAAAGCGAAAGCCCGCCGCTCGTTCCAGTTCTCCAAACGCTGATTGCGGGGGCCGTGGCCCCGGAGAGACACGAGACACGAAACGCGGTCCTTCGGGGCCGCGTTTTGCGTTTGGGGGTTGGCCCGCGCGGGATGCCAGGGCAGGGGCCGCGCTTCCCCTCGCGCCCTGCGGCGGGGCGGACCCTGGCCCTATTGCCCGTGGCTTTGGCAAAGGCGGGCTGCGACACCCTGTTGCGGCGGCAGACGTGCGGGAAGGTTTGCCGCTGGCGTCACTTTGCGCTAAGCAGCGGGGTCAATGCAGGAACAACCCCGGGGGACCCATGTCGGTCAGTATGCTTTCCACCTTCATCAAACCGATGCACCCGGAGGGGCGGCGCTTTGTGGCGATCTTTGCCGCGATCACCGTGGTCCTGTTCCTGATCTGGGATCCGCTCGGCTGGCTGGGGCTGGGCATCACCATCTGGTGCTACTATTTCTTCCGCAACCCCGAGCGCGTCACCCCGCAGCGCGAGGGTCTCCTGGTCAGCCCCGCCGACGGGGTTATCTCGTTGCTCGAGCCTGCGGTGCCGCCGGCCGAGCTGAACCTCGGCGATCTGCCGCTGACCCGGATTTCGGTCTTCATGAATGTGTTCAACGTGCATGTGAACCGCGCGCCCATCGCGGGCAAGATCTCGGCGGTGGCCTATCGCCCGGGGAAATTCTTCAACGCTTCGCTCGACAAGGCCTCGGTCGACAATGAGCGCAATGGCATCGCGATTGAGCTGGCCGATGGCCGCCAGATCGGCGTCGTGCAGATCGCCGGTCTGGTCGCGCGCCGCATCGTCTGTTTCGTGAAGCCGGGGCAGGTGGTGGATACCGGCGAGCGGTTCGGGTTGATTCGCTTTGGCTCGCGGCTGGATATTTACCTGCCGGAGGGCGTGCAGCCCTTGGTGTGCCTTGGTCAGACGATGATCGCGGGCGAGACGGTTCTGGCCGATCTCACCTCGGATGAGGCGGCCCGCAAGGGCGGCATTCGCTGAAGGAGACGTTGATGGACAGCACCCCCCCGCGTGACCCGAAACCGGACCCGCGCCGCGACCCGCGCCCGCTGGATGGCCGGCAAGAGCCGCTGCCCTTCCTGATGCTGGTGCCCAATCTGGTCACCATGGCGGGGATGTGCATCGGTCTGACGGCGATCCGCTTCATCTTTGTCGGGCGGTTCGAGATTGCGGTGGGGCTGATCCTTCTGGGGGCGCTGATCGACGGGCTGGACGGGATGATCGCCCGCCGCCTGCGCGCCACCTCCGAGTTTGGGGCGGAACTCGACAGCCTGTCGGATTTCCTGAATTTCGGCGTGGCGCCCGGGCTCCTCGTCTATCAATTCGCCCTAACACAGACGAGCGGGCTCGGCTGGGTTTTCGTGCTCCTCTATGTCAGCTGTGCCTGTCTGCGGCTGGCGCGGTTCAACGTGGCGCGGGCCGAGCCGCAGCCGGGCGGCGCGCATTTCACCGGCGTGCCCTCGCCCGCCGGGGCGATGCTGGCGCTGTTGCCGGTGTTCCTGACACAGGCCGAGATTTTCCCGATGCGGACGGTGCCGATGCTGGTCGCGCTCTGGCTGGGGATTGTCGGCGCGCTGATGGTCAGCCGGATCCCGACCTTCTCGCCGAAATCGCTGCGGGTGCCGCGCGCCTCGGTGATCTGGTTCCTGATCGGCACGGTGACGGTGGTGGGGATGGTCTTTACCCGCTTCTCGCTGCTGATGGTGCTGATTGACCTGCTCTATCTCGCGGGGCTGGTCCGCGCCGCCTGGTTGCACAAGCGCGGCAAACAGCACTGAGCCTTTCGGTTTCCCGAAAAAACCCACCCTTCGGCAATCCGGAGGGTGGGTTTTGTTTTGGCACTGTCTGTTCGGGTTCAGGCCGCGCGGCGGTGGGGCGCGCCCTGCGGGATCAGCGTGGCAATCAGCGCGGCGGCGGCCATTCCGCCCCCGGCGAGGGTGACGCCACCCCATCCCCCATGGGCCCAGGCAAAGCCGGCCAGCGCCGAGCCGAGCGCGCCGCCAAGGAACATGCCGGTCATGAAGATCGTGTTCACCCGGTTATGCGCCGCCCCGTCCAGCCCGTAGATGACATGCTGGTTCGCGACCAGCGCGCTTTGGCTGCCGAAATCGAGGAGCAAGGTCGCCGCCGCAAGGCCCCAGAGTCCGCTGAACCCCGCCATCAGCAGCCATGCCGCCAGCGACAGCGCCGCGGCGCCGATGGTCAGCGCACGCGGCCCCCAGCGGTCCGAAGCATGGCCGCTCAGCGGTGCGGCCACCAGCCCTCCGGCGGCGAGCAGGCCAAAGAGCCCCGCCACATCCGCGCCAAGGCCAAAGGCCGGGCTGGCGAGATAGAGTGCCAGCGAGGTCCAGAACACGCTGAAGGCGCCGAAGATGCCCGCCTGCACCATGGTCGCGCGGCGCAGGGCCGGTTCACGCCGCCACAGGCCCATGAGGGAATGCAGCGCTTGCGGATAGGAGAGTTGCGCCTGCGGCACATGCCGGGGCAGCACGCGGGCCATCGCCAGCGCCGCCAGCAGCGCCACCGGCGCCGAGAGCCAGAACATCGCCCGCCAGCCCTCGGCCGCGCCGATCAGCCCGGCCAAGGCGCGGCTGAGCAGGATCCCCGCAAGCAGGCCCGCCATCACCGTGCCCACCGTGGCCCCGCGCCGGTCGGGGGCGGCGAGGCTTGCGGCGAAGGGCACGATCTGCTGCGCCACCGTGGCCATCGCCCCCACCCCGAAAGAGGCGATCAGCAGGAAGACCGCCGTGGGCGAGAGCGCCGCCCCGACCAGCGCCAGCGCCAGCAGCAGGAATTGCCCGACGATGAGCTCCCGCCGCGGCAGGATGTCCCCGAGCGGCACCAGGAGGAGCAATCCCAGCGCATAGCCCAGCTGGGTGACTGTGGGCACCATGCCGACGGTGCCCGCACCGCCGAAACTGCTTTCCAACAGGCCGAGCATCGGTTGGTTGTAATAGATATTGGCGACAGCGATGCCGGTGGCGGCGGCCATCATGCCCAGACGCAGCGGCGTCAGCGCCGCGCCTGTGCCGTGGTTTGACGGTTGGGGGGATTGGGTCATGGGAGGAGGTCCTGATCGCGTTTCTCCAGGTGACTATCGCAGAGCATTGGCGGCAGATATAGTGAGGGAATTCTAGGCTCCTGTATCTCGGATTATGATATAATGGATGTGCTGTCAGTGGCGATCTTTCTGGCCTCGGTTGAGGGCGGCAGCCTTGCCGAGGCGGCGCGGCGGCATGGTCTGCCCGCGATGGCGGCGGGGCGGCGGTTGCGCGCGCTGGAGGCGGAACTGGGGGTGCGCCTTTTGCAGCGCACCACCCGGTCATTGGCGCTGACGCCGGAGGGGGAGACGTTTCTGCCCTATGCCCGCAATCTGATCGAGACCTCGGATCAGGCGCGCGCCGTGCTGGGGGCGGGGGCAGAGCGCGCGGGCGGGGTGCTGCGGGTCTCGGTTTCGAATGCTTTCGCGTCGAAAGTGGTGGCGCCGCTGGTGCCGCCGCTGTTGCAGGCGCATCCCGATCTGCGGCTGTCGCTGCATGTCAGTGACACGACGCCGGATCTGGTCTCTTCGGGGATGGATCTGGCGATCCGCATCGCCAATTTGCCCGACAGCGATCTGGTGGCGACGAAGCTCGCCCCGAACCGCCGCTGTCTGGTGGCGGCGCCGGCCTATCTGGCGGGGCGGGGGGTGCCGCAGGGGGCGGCGGATCTGGCGGCGCATGACATTCTGGGGCGGCCGGGCGAAACGCATTGGGCGCTGGAGACGCCGGAGGGCGCGCTGAACCTGCCTGTGCGGCTGCGGTTTTCCGCCACCAGTGTCGAGGCTTGTCATGCGGCCTGTCTGGCGGGGGCGGGGATCGCGCTTCTTGCCGCGTGGAATGTGGCCGAGGAGGTGGCGCAGGGGCGGCTGGTGGCCTTGAACCTGCACGATGCCCGCGTCACCGACACCGCGATCTGGGCGGTCTACCCCTCTGCGCAGATGATCCTGCCGAAGGTGCGGGTCTTCGTGACGGCGCTGCGGGGCGCGCTTCAGGGGCAGGCGGGGTGACGGCGCCGCTCAGTCCTGCGGCTGCCGCGCCCATTCGTGGCGCAGGAACAGGCCCCAGGCGACGAGGCACAGCGCCACCAGCGCGAACCAGGTCAGCGCATAGCTCAGATGGCTGTTGCGGAAGGAAATCACCGTCTGGCCGCCGCGGGGCCAGGCCTGCGGATCGCCCAGATCCTGATCGACGAAATAGGGGGCGGCATTGGTCAGCCCCTTGGCCGCGGTGATCGAGGCGATGTCGCGGCGGTACCATTGCCCCGCCGCCGGGTCATTGGCGCGCGAAAACAGCCAGCCCTTGGCCTCGGAGATGCGCAAGAGGCCGGTGACGGTCTGCTCCCCCTCGGGCGGGGTGCGGGTGGCGGGGTCTTTCAGCGCCTCGGGCACCTGACCGCGGTTGACCATCACCACGGTCCCATCGTCGCGCGCGAAGGGGGTGAGCACCCAATAGGCAGGGCCCTGATCGGAGGGGGTGTAGATCTGCACCTCTTCCGCGTTCAGGAAATGCCCGGTCAGGGAGATGCGGCGGTATTCGTCACCCTCGGCGGTGATGTCGGGCCATTGCCCGGGGGCGGGGGCGGCGACGGGGGCGGCATGGACGCGGGCATCCACCCGCTCGATCAGCGCCAGTTTCCAGTGCAGGCGCTGGATCTGCCAGAGGCCAAGCGCGCCAAAACCCGCGATCCCCGCCAGCGCGAGGCAGGTGATCAGCACGATCAGCGCCCAGCGGCGGCCGCCCCCCCGCCGGGCGGGGGAGGGGGCCGCGGAAAGGGGATCCGCGGCCGCCATCAGGGGTTCATCTGCATGGGTTTGCCATCGGGAACGGGCATCTGCATGCCAGTGCCGTGGTCAGCGCCGTGGTCAGTGCCGTGCTCTGCCCCATGATCCGCCCCATGGCCGGTGCCGTGGTCCATGCTGTGGCCGCTGCCCCCTTGCATGGTGGTGCCCTGCGGCATTTCCATCGGCAGCGAGGCTTCGCCCTGCATGTCCATCTGCATGTCCATATGCGAGGGCATCGGCATCATATTGGCGTTCATGTTGTGCATGACCCAGAGCGAGCCTGCCAGAACGATCACCAGAATGACCGCCGCAAAGACCGTGGCGGCCAGCGTCCAGCCGCCCTCGCTGTCGCGGTCGAGATGCAGGAAGAACACCAGATGCACGAGGATCTGTGCCGCGCCAAAGCCCATGATCAGGCCGATGGTCCAGAGGCGCGGCAGTTCCACCTCGCCCATCACCAGCGCGAAGGGCACGATGGTGAGAAGAACCGCCAGCACAAAGCCGGTCATCAGGCGGCGCATCGAGCCGTGGCCCCCGTGGCTGCCGTGGCCCCCGTGGTTACCATGACCGCCGTGGTGCTGCGTTTGAGACTCTGCGCCCATCAGACCAACCTCACCAGATAGACAAAGGAAAACACCCCGATCCAGACCAGATCCAGGAAGTGCCAGAACATGCTCAGCGTCGCGAGGCGTTGCATGTTGGCGGGGATCAGGCCGCGGATGCGGATCTGCGCCACGAGGGTGATCAGCCAGATCAGACCGGCGGTGACATGGAGGCCATGCGTGCCGACGAGGAGGAAGAAGGCCGAGAGGAAGGCCGACCGGTCCGGCCCCGCGCCGATGTGCAACAGGTGGCGGAACTCGTAGATCTCCATGCCGATGAAGGCGAGGCCGAAGAGGCCGGTGATCAGGAGCCAGGCGATGGTGCTGCCCTCGCGCCCTGCTTCGGCACGGATCATCGCCACGCCGAAGGTGACCGAGGAAATCAGCAGAAGCGCGGTTTCCACGGCGATGAAGCCCGGTTCGAACAGATCCAGCGGGCCGGGGCCACCGGCAAAGCCACCGCCGAGCACGGCATAGGCTGCGAACAGCGCGCCAAAGATGACGCAATCGCTCATCAGGTAGATCCAGAAGCCGATGGGCGTCGGGCTTTCATGGTGGTGATCGGGGTGATGGTCGGGGCCGTGCGGCCCCTCCACCACGCCGGTCAGCGGCGTGTCGATCATGGTCATGCCGCGTCTCCTTTGCGTTCGGTCGCCGCGACGGTCCCGGCGGGGATCCAGTGGTCACGGTCGTAGTTGAAAGTATGGGCGATGGCGGTGCCGATGCAGGCCACCAGGGCCAGGGCGGCGAGCCACCAGATGTACCAGACCATCGCAAAGCCGAAGGCGAGGGCGAAGGCGGCGATCACCACGCCGGTGGCGGTGCCGTTGGGCATGTGGATCGGGTGGTACTGGGTGGACCAGCGGAACCCTTCCTCCTTCATGCGCCACCATTCATCGATCCCGTGCACGGTGATGTTGTGCGGGAAGTTATAGGCGGCGGGCGGCGATTGCGTCGCCCATTCGAGGGTGCGCCCGTTCCAGGGGTCCGCGCCACAGGCCAGTGCCGCGCGGTTCTTCACCGACACATAGAAGGTGATGAAGGTGCAGATGATGCCACACAGGATCAGCACGGCGCCAAGGGCGGCCACGATGAAATAGATCTGCCAGGCCTGATCCTGATACTGGCTGATGCGGCGGGTGACGCCCATCAGACCCAGCGCATAGAGCGGCATGAAGGCCATGTAGAAGCCGATGCACCAGAACCAGAAGGTGCGGCGGCCCCAGCGGTCGTCCAGCGTGAAGCCAAAGGCCTTGGGCCACCAGTAGGTGACGGCGGCATAGACCCCGAACACCACGCCGCCGATGATGACATTGTGGAAATGCGCCACGAGGAAGAGGGTGTTGTGCAGCTGGAAGTCAACCGGCGGCACCGCCAGAAGAACGCCGGTCATGCCGCCGATGGCGAAGGTGACGATGAAACCAATGGTCCAGAGCATCGGCACTTCAAAGCGCACGCGGCCGCGGTACATGGTGAAGAGCCAGTTGAAGACCTTGACCCCTGTCGGCACCGAAATGATCATCGTGGTGATGCCGAAGAAGGCGTTCACATCCGCGCCCGAACCCATGGTGAAGAAGTGGTGCAGCCAGACGACAAAGCTGAGCACCATGATCGCGGCGGTGGCCCAGACCATCGTCTTGTAGCCAAAGAGCGGCTTGCCCGAATAGGTGGCCACGATTTCGGAGAAGACGCCAAAGATCGGCAGGATCAGGATGTAGACCTCCGGGTGACCCCAGATCCAGATCAGGTTGATGTACATCATCGGGTTGCCGCCGAAGTCATTCGAGAAGAAATGCGTCCCGAGGTAACGGTCGAGCGTCAGCATGGTCAGCGTGGCGGTCAGCACCGGGAAAGCGGCGACGATCAGCACGTTGGTGCACAGCGTGGTCCAGGTGAAGACCGGCATGTCAAAGAGACGCATCCCCTTGGCGCGCATCTTGAAGATGGTGGCGATCAGGTTGACGCCCGAGAGCGTCGTGCCGATGCCCGCGATCTGCAGTGACCACAGGTAATAATCCATGCCCGGCCCGGTGGAGAAGGCCCCGCCGGACAAAGGCGGGAAGGCCAGCCAGCCGACACGGGCGAACTCCCCCACGAAGAGCGAGATATTGACGAGGAGCGCGCCCGCGACCGTCATCCAGAACGAGAAGTTGTTCAGAAAGGGGAAGGCCACGTCGCGCGCGCCGATCTGCAGCGGCATGACATAGTTCATGATGCCGGTGACAAAGGCCATCGCCACGAAGAAGATCATGATCACCCCATGCGCGGTGAAGACCTGATCATAGTGGTGGGGCGGCAGGTAGCCTTCGGCCCCGCCCGCGGCGAGCGCCTGTTGCGCGCGCATCATCAGCGCATCGGCAAAGCCGCGGATCAGCATGATGAAGCCGAGCACCATATACATGATGCCGATCTTCTTGTGGTCGACGCTGGTCACCCAGTTGCGCCAGAACGGCCCCCAGAGGCGAAAGCGCGTCATCAGGATCAGGCCCAGAAGCCCGCCGAGGCAGATCGCGGCAAAGGTGCCGACAAGGATCGGCTCATGATAGGGAATCCAGTCGAGGGTCAGCCGGCCAAAGAGCGGCGAGACCGGCGTATCGATCGCGGTGATGGCCGCCGAGGTGGCGGCGAGAGGGGCTTCAGTTGCCATGGGTCAGTTCCTTGCCCGGCAGAAGCGAGGACAGCTGCAGCAGGCCACCTTTGGGCGGCTCGGCAGGGGTCTCGGTCTGCGGTTTGTTCAGCGGCACGCCGAAGCCGTCGATGGCGCGTTCGCTGTCATATTCATATTGCGGTTTGTTCTTGATGCCTTCGAGGCCGCCGCCGCCCTGCATGTCCTGCATCATCATCTGATCGGCACAGACCTTGCCCGGCGTCACGCACATGCCGCGGATCTTGTCGAAAAGACCCGGTTCGACCGAGGCGTAATAGCTGACCGGATTGGCGATGGAGGGGGCTTCGAGGGCGGGATAGGTGGCCGAGGTCAGCGCGGCATCCCCGGCGCGGACCTGCGTGACCCAGGCGCGGAAATCCGCCTCACCCATCGCGCGGGTCTTGAAGGTCATCTCAGAGAAGCCGGGGCCGGAGAAATGCGCCGAACGGCCCTCGAAGACGCCGGTGTGATCGGCGATCAGATGCAGTTTGGTCTGCATCCCCGGCATCGAATAGACCATCCCCGCCAGCGCGGGCACCGAGAAAGTGTTCATCATCGTCGAGGAGGTCAGCCGCAGGTTGACCGGGCGGTTGGCCGGGATGGCCAGCTCATTGACCGAGGCGACGCCGAGTTCGGGATAGATGAACAGCCATTTCCAGTCGAGCGAGACCGCCTCGACCACCAGGGGTTCCCCCGCCACATCGAGCGGGCGGTAGGGGTCCAGCCGGTGGGTATAGATCCAGGTGAACGTGCCAAGGGCAGCCACGATGGCGATGGGCACCCCCCAGATCACCACTTCCAGCTTGTTCGAATGCGCCCAGGTCGGGGCGTAATCGCGGGTGTCCTCGCGGTCGGCGCGGTAGCGCAGCGGGAACCACAGGGCCATGAAAATGACCGGAACAATGATAATCAGCATCAACAGCGTCGAAATCACCAGCAGGTCGCGTTGCTGCTCGGCCACCCACCCCGAGGGGGCGAGGATGTCATAGCGGCAACCCGACAGCGCGGCGACAGCGCCGAGCAGCAAAAGGGGTTTGAGTAGTTTTTGCACGTTTGCCTCGAAGATCTTGCCGGCCGGAGAGGGGAGGTTCTCCGACCGGCGGGCGGTACGGACGCACCGGGGAGGCGGCGCATCCGTGGGGAAGGCCTCAGCGGTTAGGCCCCTCCCGACCAGATCTGGATAGGTCATTACGTCGCATCACAAAGCCGTTTTGCGCAGGTTCTGGCCGGGCTCTCGGCGAAAAGTTGCGGATGAGATATAGGTATTCCTGTTGAAAAATAGGGACTTCCGGTGTGGCGGCGCGGGGGATGTCCAAGCGGATCCGGAGATCGAACCCGCTGTTTTGCTGCGACAATCCGTCCATCCGCGCGATCGGGTTCAGGCTCACAATCCGGTGAGGCCAGGTGGCGGGGGCGGTGGTTTGTGCGTTTTTGAGGCGCGGCGGCGCTTTCCGCAGCACTGAGGTGACGCTTCTCAGCACGGCGGGCGACTCAGGCTACCCTTCGCCGCGCGACGGGCTCTGCGCCTGAGGGCAAGCGGCGTGCCTGACGAGATCTGCGGCGTGGCCCGGGCGTGAACGGGCTTTCGGCTCTCAGAGTTATGCTCCCCTGCGCCGGGGCGCGGGACGCGTGGCCCTCCCGTCTCGTCGGCGCTCGCCTTGCGGTGCGCTCTGTGCCTCAGACGGCCGCCCCGGCGTGATCCGGCCCGGCGCGATCCGGCCCGTTCCGGCGCCGTGGTGCCTGCGCAGGGTCAGGTCATGCGAGCGGCGCGATAGTCGTCCGCCCCGGCGCTGCTGTACTGTGTATCGTCAGTGGGAGGCAGACCGGGCGCTGCCGGAATGGGGGGGAGCGCGACGTCCTGCGCCCCGCGGCGCGCCACCCGCCTCCGGCAGGGTGTCACCAGAGCAGGGAGCTCCGGATGACAGGGGCCGTTTTGATTTCGCCCGGAGGCCCGCGCCGCAGGGGTCGGCCTCATGCCTTGACGCCCTGGGTCATGTGCACGTGGTTTTCTTCCTGAGAGCCCGCGCGCGCGTGGGGGTTGATGGTGCGGGGGCTCTGCCCCCGATCGCCTTTGGCGATTCCCCCGAGGTATTTGGGCCAAGAAGAAGGGGTGGGGGGCGGATTTGGGGGAATCGTTTGGGGGCGATTCTGGTCTGATTCTGGGGGGTTCTGTGGATAAGTGGGTTTTGGGGGTGCTGTTGTGTTGGGCGGTTTGCGGAAAAAATCCAAGAAACATTGAGGATTCTGGGGGAATGTCATTTTTCTGCAAAAAAGGGGTTGCGGGTGTCGGATGTTGGGCCTAGAAACCGCCTCACCGAAGCGCAACAACGCGACGGGACGCGGAACGGCCCAGACGGCAACGAACGGGACGGGAAGCGGTTGGAGATCGGATGGGCGTGGCGCGCTAGATTGATTTAGCGCACCGTGTTTGATTTTGTCTCTGTGCTCTTTGAAAATTTGGATTACTGAAGAGATATGTGGGCGGTTTGGTCCGGTTCGATGGACGAA